>NZ_JAOS01000006.1:0-172030 GCF_000523975.1 Mycobacterium sp. MAC_080597_8934
GTCGCTCAACGGATAAAAGGTACCCCGGGGATAACAGGCTGATCTTCCCCAAGAGTCCATATCGACGGGATGGTTTGGCACCTCGATGTCGGCTCGTCGCATCCTGGGGCTGGAGCAGGTCCCAAGGGTTGGGCTGTTCGCCCATTAAAGCGGCACGCGAGCTGGGTTTAGAACGTCGTGAGACAGTTCGGTCTCTATCCGCCGCGCGCGTCAGAAACTTGAGGAAACCTGTCCCTAGTACGAGAGGACCGGGACGGACGAACCTCTGGTATACCAGTTGTCCCACCAGGGGCACGGCTGGATAGCCACGTTCGGACAGGATAACCGCTGAAAGCATCTAAGCGGGAAACCTTCTCCAAGATCAGGTTTCTCACCCTTTTAGAGGGATAAGGCCCCCCGCAGACCACGGGATTGATAGGCCAGACCTGGAAGCTCAGTAATGAGTGCAGGGAACTGGCACTAACCGGCCGAAAACTTACCAACACACAACTCGCAACCACGATCCATTTTCGCGGCAATTCGCCGTGGAAACTCGGGCACCACACCCCCCACCGAAACAAATTTAAATAGAGTTACGGCGGCCACAGCGACAGGGAAACGCCCGGTCCCATTCCGAACCCGGAAGCTAAGCCTGTCAGCGCCGATGATACTGCCCATACGGGTGGAAAAGTAGGACACCGCCGAACATACAAAAACGCCCCCGGGAAACCGGGGGCGTTTTTACATTCGCTGTTGTCGAGGCTGGTAGATCGACGGGCGGATAACCGTGCGTGCGGGGGCTTCCGCTAGGCGATGACTTTTACGGCGCCGGCGGGTCTACCCGTGCGTGGAGAGGAAAAGGGGAGGCGCTCATGTCGCGGACACGATCGAGGCGGGTTCGTCATGGATAGATCCGAGATCGCGGCCGAATTGGGCGCGCCCGGGGCGCAAGAGTTGCTCGCCTCCACGTCGGCGGCGCATCTGGCGTATACGGCCAAGGACGGGACGCCGAGGGTGATCCCGGTGGGTTACTTCTGGACCGGTGCGGAATTCGTCATCGCCACCGCCGCCACGTCTCCGAAGGTCGCTGCCCTGTCCGCGTGTGCCGATGTCGCCCTGTCCATCGACGGTGGAGATACGCCGGAGACGGCGCGCGCGTTGTCGATTCGCGGGCGGGCCCGTGTGGAGATCGTCGACGGCGTGGTGCCGGAGTATTTGGCTGCCGCCCGCAAGAGCATGGACGCCGACGCCGCCGCGAGGTTCGAGGAGCAGGTGCGCACGACGTACGACCGCCAGGCGAGGATCGGGATCACGGCGACCTGGGTACGCTTCTACGATTTCGGTGCGGGTCGCCTGCCGCGATTTCTCGCGGACTTGACCGAGGGCAACCGCGGTGAATGAAACCGAAAATCCTTATGCTGGCCAGTTTTACCGGCCCGGCACCCGCTCAGTCGAATAGCGTCAGGCTCGCCGGCGAGTGGCGCCTCTCCAGCGCCAGCAGCGTTTGTTTGCGGTCCAGTCCGCCGCCGTATCCGGTCAGCTTCCCGCTGGCGCCGATGACGCGATGGCAGGGCACCACGATCGCGATCGGGTTGTGCCCGTTGGCCAATCCGACGGCGCGCGCGGCGCCGGGCGCGCCGATCTGCTCGGCGATTTCGCCGTACGACCTGGTTTCCCCGTAGGGGATGGTCTGCAGCGCCCGCCACACCCGGCGCTGGAATTCCGAGCCGCGCAGATCCAGCTCGATGTCGAACTCGGTGAGCTCGCCGGCGAAATAGGCACCGAGTTGCTCGACGGCCCCGGCGAACGCCCGCGGATTCTCCGTCCACCCGGTGCGGCTCGGTTCGTAGGTCTGGTCGACCATCCGTAAGTTCGTCAGAACCGGATCGCGCCCGGCCAGGGTCAGCAGTCCGATCGGGCTGTCGACGGTGCGGTACTCGATCATGCTGTCTCCTTCGATGGCTGCTGCGGTGGCCAATGGTTCACCGGATGCTCGAGAGTGGTCCAAAGGTATTGCGTGGCATAGGAACGCCAGGGCCGCCAGCGTGCGCTGGCAGCGGTCAGCGACCGCTGGCTCGACGGCAGTCGGAGCCGTTTGGCCGCGACGCGCAGACCCAGGTCGGCGGCCGGGAACGCATCGGGGTCGCCCAGGCCGCGCATCGCAATGACTTCCGCGGTCCACGGGCCGACTCCCGGTAATGCCAGCAATTGTGTTCGGGCGCTTTGCCAGTCGCACACGGTGTCCAGGACGATGCTGCGGTCGGCGAGGCCGGCGACCAGCGCGGCCAGCGTGCGCTGCCGGGCCTTGGGCACCGCCAGATGGATGGGGTCGACGTCGGCCAGCTGCTGCACCGACGGGAAGGTGTGGGTCAAGGTTCCCTCGGGGTCGTGGACCGCCCGGCCGTAGGCGGCGACCAAACGCCCCGCATGGGTGCGCGCCGCCCGGATGGACACCTGCTGGCCCAGCACGGCGCGCACCGCGAGCTCGGCCTCGTCGACGGTGCGCGGAATGCGTTGGCCGGGCGCCTTTCTCACCGCCGGGGCGAGCTGCGGGTCGGCGGCCACCGCCTCGTCCACCGCTTCGGGGTCGGCGTCGAGATCCAGCAGCCGCCGGCAACGGGCGATCGCCGCCGTCAGGTCCCGGAAGTCGTCGAGCACCAGCTCGCAACGGACGTGGTCGGCGGCGGGGGTCAACGTGACGATGCCGGTGCCGAACCCCAGCCGCAGCGTGCGTCGGTAGGCGCCGTCGCGGACCTCCTCGCACCCGGGAACGACGCTCGCGGCGAGGTGACCGAAGACGCCCTGGAAGCCGAAGGGTGTGCGGACCGGCAGCCGAAGGCACACGGCGCCAGGCGAATTGGCCGTGGATGCGCAGCGCGCCGCGGCGCGCCGGCGCAGCACGCTCGGCGGGCTTTCGAACACCGCGCGCACGGTGTCGTTGAACTGACGAATGCTGGAGAAGCCGGCGGCGAATGCCACGTCGCCGAAGGGCAGCTCCGTGGTCTCGATCAGCACCCGCGCCGTCTGGGCGCGTTGCGCCCGGGCCAGCGCGAGCGGACCGGCGCCGACCTCCGCCTGCAGCAACCGCTCCAGCTGCCGGGTGGTGTAGCCCAGCCGGGCGGCCAGGCCGCCGACACCGTCGCGGTCCACCGTGCCGTCGGCGATCAGCCGCATCGTGCGCGCCACCACGTCGCCGCGCACGTTCCATTCCGGCGATCCCGGCGAGGCGTCGGGACGGCACCGCTTGCAGGCCCGGAAGCCGGCGCGCTGAGCGGCCGCCGCGGTCGGATAAAACCGCACATTACGGGCGAACGGCGGCCGCACCGGGCAACTAGGCCGGCAGTAGATTCCGGTGGTCAGCACGGCGGTGACGAACCAGCCGTCGAACCGCGCATCCTTGGACTGGACGGCGCGGTAGCAGCGTTCGAAATCGTCGTGCACGCCTCAAGACTTACACCCGCCCGCCGACAAAACTAGCGGAAAAGCGACATCGTCGTCGCCGGGCGTGGAGCGGGGACGCGCTCGGTTACCAACCCCCGTGCCCGACGGCCGCGGCGCCCGCGATGAAGTCGCGCGCCGAGCGCGGCAACGGTCGGCCGGAATCCCAGATCATGCCGACATCGCGGTAGGCATCCGCGTCGGCCAGCGGCTTGACGGATACTCCCGACGGATAGCTGCTGCCGTCGATCGGGACCAGGCTGATGCCCAGCCCCGCGGCGACCAGGCTGGCCGCGGTCGTGAGATTCGGCGCTTGCAGGGCGACCCGAGGCCGGAATTGGGCTGCGGCGCAAAGCTCGTCGAGGAGCCGTCGCATCCCGAACCCGGGGTGCATCGTCACGAAGGGCTCGTCGGCCAGGTCCACCATGGACACCGCGGCACCGCGGGCGAATCGATGACCATCGGGCACCGCGACACCGAGGCGCTGGCGAAACAGGCTGCGCCAGGCCAGGGTTCGCTCGACCGGTCGCGGGGATACCACCCCGATGTCCACGCCGCCGGACCGCACGCGATCGGCGATCGATTCGGCGGCGCCTTCCTCCAGTGTGAAGGTCACCCGCGGAGACGACTCCTTGAACCGGGCGATCAACCGCGGCACCACGGTTGATCCGAATGAACTGAGGTAGGCCAACCGGATCTCGCCGACGGCGGGATCCGCCAGATCCGCTATCGCACGCCGTGCCGAATCCAGCTCCAACTGCGCCCGGCGCGCGTGTTCGTAGAAGATGCGGCCGTAGGTGTTGAGGGACAGTCGCCGGCCGTGACGATCGAACAGCGCCACGCCGAGTCGCTGTTCCAGGCGCGCCAGCATCCGGGTCAACGTCGGCTGTGCGACGTGCAGCTGCTCGGCCGCCGCGGTGACGTGCTGCAGCTCGGCGAGTGTGATGAACCACTCGTAGTCACCCACTGCCATCCCGCCCACCTCTACTTATGCGCTGAACGCATCATAGGGCGGGCGAAAATTCATTTCTGTCGGGCGGTGCCGGCCCGAAGCATGGTGGTCATGCCCAACGGTCCGGTCGCGCATCAAGCAGGAACCCGCGGATACCGGCGGATGACCGCGGCGCTCTGCGGCGCCGGCCTGGCCAGCTTCGCCGCGATGTATTGCACCCAGGCGCTGCTTCCCGCCCTGTCGGCGCACCACCGGATCGGCCCGGCCACCGCGGCGCTGACCGTGTCGCTGACGACCGGCGCGTTGGCGCTGTCGATCATTCCCGCGAGTGTGCTCTCCGAGCGCTACGGCCGGACCAGGGTGATGCTGATCTCAGGGGTGGCCTCCAGTGTCATCGGGCTGTTGTTGCCGTTCAGCCCCTCGCTCGGCGTGCTGGTCTTCGGACGTGCGGTGCAGGGCGTCGCGCTCGCCGGGATACCCGCGGTCGCGATGGCGCTGCTGGCCGAGGAGGTCGACGCGTCGTCCCTGGGATCCGCGATGGGGCGCTACATCGCCGGAACCACGATAGGCGGGCTGGCCGGGCGGATCGTTCCGTCGGTGGTCGTCCAGGTCGGCACCTGGCGGGTGGCCCTGCTGGCGTGCTCCCTCATCACGCTGGCCGGCACGGCGGTGTTCGCGGTGCTGGTGCCGCGGTCCCGGTTCTTCACCCCGAAGCCGGCCAGCGTGCGCGCCGCCCTGCGCAACCTCGCCGGGCATCTGCGAAACCCGGTGTTGGCCAAGCTTTTTGCGGTGGGCTTTGTGCTGATGGGTGGATTCGTGACGGTGTACAACTACCTCGGTTACCGGCTGGCCGCCCGGCCGTTCGGGCTGGCGCCGTCGGTGGTGGGCCTGCTTTTCCTGCTCTATCTCGTCGGGACGGGGACGTCGGTCGTGGCCGGACGGCTCGCCGATCGCCGGGGACGCCCCCTGGTGCTGGGGGCCGCGTTACCCATCGCGGTAGCCGGACTGCTGCTGACCGTGCCGCCCTCCCTGGCCGCCATCGTCGCCGGCGTCGGCGTCTTCACCGGGGGCTTCTTCGCCGCGCACACCGTGGCCAGCGGTTGGGTGGGCGCCGTCGCTCAGCGCGACCGCGCCGAGGCGTCGGCGCTGTATCTGTTCAGCTACTACCTGGGTGGTTCGGTGGCCGGTGCGTTCGGCGGCGTCCTGTACGGCGTGGGCGGCTGGTCGGCGACTGTCTGTTTCGTCGTCGTGCTGCTGATGGCCGGCGCCGCACTGGTCGCATTGTTGGTGCGGGACAACGGATTCCGCATCGGCCGGCGCGTGGTCGCCGGCGTGGCCAGCGTGAAGTGAGGCTCGCCCGCGGGTCCGCGGCTACGGCCCGGGCGGGGTCCCCACGCAGACACCGCCGGCGCAGGCACCCGCGCCGCCGGGCCCCGCGGATGCTCCGGCGCCCGGCACACTCGCGCTCGCGCCGCCGGGTCCGGCCCCGCCCGGATCCGCCGGGGCCGGCGGTGGTCGCACCGCCCGGTCCGACGATCGGGCCACCGCCACCGCCCGGCCCGGCGGTGGTCGTCGCCGCCGGTGCGGTGGTCGTGACGGTGACCGGTGTCGTGACGGTGGTGGTGACGGTCGAGGTCGTCGGGCTCTTGTTGTTGCCCGAGCTGCACCCCGCGGCCAGCGGGCTCAACGCTATCGCGGCGGCCATCCCGGCGGCGACGGAAATACGGCGGGCACTTCGGCTACCGGTCACGTCGAAACCAATCTCTCGAGGGGTTAGAGTCGTTGTCCCTCTACCCATTTCTTCCGAAAATCAATCCGTTCCGGCCGGCCGGTCGGCGGCGCCGGCGGGCGAGGCCAGCCGGGTGGGACGCTCGTGGCCGCGCAGGGTCACGGTGTCGCCCAAAGACCAACGGGCCCGCTCTTTTTCGCTCGCGCCTTCGATGGCGTCGCCCGTCGCGAGCAGGCGGCCGGAGTGGGACTTGGCGAGCTCGCACAGCCGGGCCGCCTCGTTGACCGGTTCACCGATGACGGTGTACTCGAAGCGTTCCCGGGCGCCGACGTTGCCGGCGACGACCTGCCCGGCCGCCACGCCGATGCCGGCGCGACACTGCGGCATCTCGTTGGCCAGCCGGTCGGCGATGGCGCGCGCGGCGGTCAGCGCCGCATCCTCGGGGCAGTCAAGATGATTCGGCGCCCCGAAGATGGCCAGCGTCGCGTCACCCTCGAACTTGTTGACCAAGCCGCAGTGCCGGTCCACCTCCTCGACGACGATGCCGAAGAACTGGTTGAGCACCGATACCACCTCGGCCGGTGGCCGGCGGGTGACCAGTTGGGTGGAGCCGACGATGTCGATGAACACGACGGCGACGTGGCGTTCTTCGCCGCCCAGCTTCGGCCGTTCCCGCTCGGCGGCCAACGCCACCTCGCGACCGACGTGCCGGCCGAACAGGTCGCGCACCCGCTCGCGCTCCCGCAGGCCGTCCACCATCGCGTTGAATCCCCGTTGCAGCTCACCGAGTTCCGTGCCGTCGAACACCACCAGGTCGCCACGCAGGTCGCCGCGCTCCACGCGTTTCAGGGCGGCACGCACCACGCGCACGGGCGTCGCGGTGAGCCAGGCCAGGATCCACATCAGCAGGCAGCCGAAGATCAGCGCCGCCGTCGACACGATCAGCACGCCGACGGCGAACTCGGTCTCGGTCAGGTTCCGCAGCCATATCTCGAACAGCGCCAACAGGGCGATGCCGATGACGGGCACGCCCGAGCCGAGGAACCACACCGTCATGGTCCGGCCCATGATGCCCGCGGTCAGTCGCCGGGGCGGCGGTCCCGCCTCGAGGGCCTGAGCAGCCACCGGGCGCAGCGCGAACTCGGCGAGCAGGTAGCACGCGGTGGCCACCAGGACACCACAGAAGCTCACCCCGAACAGGAACCGCGGGATAAACATGGTGTCGACCAGGCCGTAGAGGACGGTCAGCAACAGCGTCCCGGCGCCCCACAACACCAGATCCACCAGCGCGATTCGCCACGGGGCCAGGAAGGTGTTGCGTTCGTCGGTGGGGGTGGGCTTGCGCTCCTCGATGGCCCAGCGCAGCGCCAGCACGGTCCGCCGGGTGATCCAGTAGGTGCCCACCGCCAACGCCGAGGCCACATAGGCCGGCCCGACCCCGAAGGTGATCCATGCCGGCGCGTCGTTGAACACGCTCGGCGCCGGAATGGCGACGATCACCAGGATCAGCGCGGCCCCGATGCCGATCAGGTTGGCGCCCAGCACCATCACGGTCATGATGATCTGGATGCGGATCCGCCGCCGGTGCTGGCTCTCGGTGACCCGCCCCAGCAGCAGGGAGCCGTAGGCGGGGGTCTCCGGCAGGCGGCCGCTTTGCCGGGTGATCTTTTCGAGCACCCGGCCGATGCGTTGTGCCGTGCTCTGCGTGGCCGACATGGTGGCGTCAGCCTAATTTGTCGGCCACGCTCTAAGGTGAGTCGGGTGCGTCTAGTGATCGCCCAGTGCACCGTGGATTACGTCGGCCGGCTCACCGCGCATCTGCCGTCGGCGCGCAGGCTGCTGCTGTTCAAGGCCGACGGATCGGTCAGCGTGCACGCCGACGACCGTGCCTACAAGCCGTTGAACTGGATGAGCCCGCCGTGCTGGCTGCGCGAGGAGGCCGGCGATGCGGCGCCGGTGTGGGTGGTCGAGAACAAGGCCGGCGAGCAGCTCCGCATCACCGTCGAGGACATCGAGCACGACTCCAGCCACGACCTCGGCGTCGATCCCGGCCTGGTCAAGGACGGCGTCGAGGCGCACCTGCAGGCCCTGCTCGCCGAGCACGTGCAACTGCTGGGCGAGGGGTACACGCTGGTCCGCCGCGAGTACATGACCGCCATCGGGCCGGTCGATCTGCTCTGCCGCGACGAGCGCGGCGGATCGGTGGCGGTGGAGATCAAACGGCGCGGCGAGATCGACGGCGTGGAACAGCTCACCCGCTACCTCGAGCTGCTCAACCGCGACAGCGTGCTGGCGCCGGTGCGCGGCGTGTTCGCCGCGCAGCAGATCAAACCGCAAGCCCGCACGCTGGCCACCGATCGTGGTATCCGTTGTGTGACATTGGATTACGACAAGATGCGCGGGATGGACAGCGACGAATACCGGCTGTTCTAGGGCCTCGCCCCTACACTGGTCGCATGGCTCGGCGCCGCACACCGCCCCGCCGGCAACGGCCGCTCGGGCCGCCACCGGCACTGCGCCGGGTGGAAGCCGGGCCCGACGGGCATGACTACGAGGTCCGTCCCATCGCGGCGGCGCGTGCCGTCAAGACCTACCGGTGCCCCGGCTGCGATCACGAAATCCGTTCGGGCGCAGCCCATCTGGTGGTATGGCCGGTCGAGCCGACGCTCGGGGGAGCCGAGGACCGCCGGCACTGGCACACCGGCTGCTGGGCGCACCGCGCCACCCGCGGCCCCACCCGGAAGTGGTCGTGAATCCGACGGCTCAGGCGGCCGGCTCGACGAGCTCGATGAGCACGCCGCCGGCGTCCTTGGGGTGGATGAAGTTGATCCGCGAGTTTGCCGTGCCGCGACGCGGTGCGTCGTAGATCAGCCGCACGCCTTGCTCGCGGAGCCGCTCGATCAGGGTGTCCAGGTCGCTGACCCGCATCGCCATCTGCTGGATGCCAGGCCCCCGCTTATCCAGGAACTTCGCAATGGTCGAGGAGTCGTCGATCGGGGCCATCAGCTGCAGCTGCGCGGTGCCCGCCGGGGCACCCCGCACGGCCAGCATCGCCTCGCGGATTCCCTGCTCCTCGTTGACTTCCTCGTGCACCAGGATCATGCCGAGGTGGTCGTGATACCAGGCGATTGCCGCGTCCAGGTCGGCGACTGCGATGCCGACGTGATCGATCGCCGTCACCAGCGCGGTGGCCAGGACCTGACGGGCGTCAACTTGATCGGTCGTCATCTCATAACGGTAACCTGACGGCAAAGATTGCGCTTCTCCGGGAGGCTCCCGGGAGGCATTAGCAGGCCTGAGGAGAGAGTCATGACGACGTCGGTGATCGTTGCTGGAGCGCGGACACCCATCGGCAAGCTGATGGGTTCGCTGAAGGATTTCTCCGCCAGCGACCTGGGTGCCATCGCCATCGCCGGCGCGCTGGAGAAGGCCAACGTCCCGGCCGACCTGGTCGAGTACGTGATCATGGGGCAGGTGTTGACGGCCGGGGCCGGTCAGATGCCGGCCCGGCAGGCGGCCGTGGCGGCCGGCATCGGTTGGGACGTGCCGGCGTTGAGCATCAACAAGATGTGTCTGTCCGGGATCGACGCCATCGCCCTGGCCGACCAGCTGATTCGCGCCGGAGAGTTCGACGTGGTGGTAGCCGGCGGTCAGGAGTCGATGACCAAGGCGCCGCACCTGCTGATGGACAGCCGCGCGGGCTACAAGTACGGCGACGTGACGGTCCTGGACCACATGGCCTACGACGGCCTGCACGACGTGTTCACCGACCAGCCGATGGGCGCGCTCACCGAGCAGCGCAACGACGTCGACAAGTTCACCCGCGAAGAGCAGGACCAGTACGCCGCACGGTCGCATCAGCGGGCGGCCGCGGCGTGGAAGGACGGCGTGTTCACCGACGAGGTGGTGCCGGTGAACATCCCGCAGCGCAAGGGCGATCCGTTGCAGTTCACCGAGGACGAGGGCATCCGGGCCAACACCACCGCCGAGTCGCTGGCCGGCCTCAAGCCGGCGTTCCGCAAGGACGGCACCATTACCGCCGGGTCGGCCTCGCAGATCTCCGACGGCGCGGCCGCGGTGGTCGTGATGAGCAAGGCCAAGGCCCAGCAGCTCGGGCTGAGCTGGCTGGCCGAGATCGGTGCGCACGGGGTGGTCGCCGGACCGGACTCCACCCTGCAGTCGCAGCCGGCCAACGCCATCAAGAAAGCGCTCGGTCGCGAGGGCATCTCCGTCGACCAGCTCGACGTGGTGGAGATCAACGAGGCGTTTGCGGCCGTGGCGCTGGCCTCGACCCGCGAACTCGGCGTGAATCCCGACATCGTCAACGTCAACGGCGGTGCGATCGCGGTCGGGCACCCGATCGGGATGTCGGGGGCGCGGATCACCCTGCATGCCGCGCTGGAATTGTCGCGGCGCGGCTCGGGCTACGCCGTCGCGGCCCTGTGCGGGGCCGGCGGGCAGGGCGACGCGCTGATTCTGCGGGCGGGTTAGCCAGCGGTCGCGGCGTTCGCCGAGGTTGCTGGCATTCGCCCGCCGCGACGAAGTGTGATCTTCGTCATATCGGCCGATCACACCGCTTTTTCGGGGCTTTTTCGGGTGCTTTCGCCGTGGCCGGGCCAGTGCCTGAGCGCCGTCGCCACCGGGTGGAGCGGTTGCCGATGCGCATGCCAAACTTGACGACGTGACACGTCCGCGACCTTCCATCGGCCCCGCCCTGGCCGGGGCCGTCGATCTTTCCGGTCTCAAGCAGCGGGCCCAGGCGGCGAGCGGCCCGGCCGGCGGGCCCGCGCCGGCCGACGGTGGCCCCGGCATCAGCGCGGTCACCGAGGCCAACTTCGAGGCCGAGGTGCTGATCCGGTCCGAGGAAGTGCCGGTGGTGGTGCTGCTGTGGTCACCGCGCAGCGACGCGTGCGTCCAGCTGCTCGACACGCTGTCCGGGTTGGCCGCCCAGGACAACGGCAAGTGGTCGTTGGCCACCGTCAACGTGGACGTGGCGCCCCGGGTGGCCCAGATATTCGGGGTGGATGCCGTTCCGACCGTGGTGGCATTGGCTGCCGGGCAGCCGATTTCGAGCTTCCAGGGCATGCAGCCGGCCGACCAGTTGCGCGGCTGGCTCGATCAGATCCTTTCGGCGACCGCCGGGAAGCTCAAGGGCGCAACGGGTTCCGCGGAATCCGAGGCGGTCGACCCGGAGCTGGCCGCGGCCCGTCAACAGCTGGAGGCCGGCGACTTCGAGGCGGCCCGGACGTCGTATCAGGCGATCCTGGATGCCAACCCGGCCAGCGCGGAGGCCAAGGGCGCCATCCGCCAGATCGACTTCCTCACCCGCGCCACCGCGCAGCGCCCGGACGCCGTCGCCGTCGCCGATGCCGCGCCGGGCGACATCGACGCCGCCTTCGCGGCCGCCGACGTGCAGATCCTCAACCAGGACGTCGGCGCCGCGTTCGACCGCCTGATTGCCTTGGTGCGCAACACATCCGGCGACGACCGGGCCCGGGTGCGGACCAGGCTGGTCGAGCTGTTCGACCTTTTCGATCCGGCCGACCCCGAGGTCGTGGCTGGACGGCGCAACCTGGCAAACGCGCTGTATTAAGCGCGCTCGCGAAAGTCGTTGCGGGCTACTCGGGTTCCAGCCACAGCGCCGACGTCGGCGGCAGCACCAGCACCGCCGAGGCGGGCCGACCGTGCCAAGGGTCTTCGGTGGCGTCGACGCCGCCCATGTTGCCGATGCCCGAGCCGTTGTAGACCGTCGCGTCGGTGTTGAGCACCTCGCGCCAGCGGCCGGCCGACGGCAATCCCAGCCGATAGCCGCTGTGCTCGGCGCCGGCGAAGTTGAAGACGCACGCCATCACCGAGCCGTCCTTGCCGTAGCGCAGGAAGCTCAGCACGTTGTTGGCCGAGTCGTTGGCGTCGATCCAGGAGTAGCCGTCGGGCACGGTGTCCTGGCTCCACAGCGCCGGGTGGCTGCGATAGATGTCGTTGATGTCGCGCACCAGACGCAGGATCCCGTTGGAGAAGCCCTGCTCGTCGAGCTGCCACCAGTCCAGGCCGCGTTCTTCGGACCACTCGGCGCGCTGCCCGAATTCCTGGCCCATGAACAACAATTGCTTACCGGGGTGCGCCCACTGGTAGGCCAGCAGGCTGCGCAGCCCGGCGGCTTTGACGTGATTGTTGCCCGGCATCCGGCCCCACAGGGTGCCCTTGCCGTGCACCACCTCGTCGTGGCTGAGCGGCAGCACGTAGTTCTCGCTGAATGCGTAGAGCATCGAGAACGTCATCTCGTGGTGGTGGTAGCTGCGATAGATCGGGTCGCGGCTGATGTAGTCCAGCGTGTCGTGCATCCAGCCCATGTTCCACTTCATCGAAAATCCAAGTCCGCCAAGGTTTGTCGGCCTGGTCACGCCGGGCCACGAGGTCGACTCCTCGGCGATGGTGACGATGCCGGGCGCGGACTTGTGCGCGGTGGCGTTCATCTCCTGCAGGAACTGGACGGCCTCCAGGTTCTCCCGGCCGCCGTAGACGTTGGGGGTCCAGCCGCCCTCGGGGCGGGAGTAGTCCAGGTACAGCATCGAGGCCACCGCGTCCACCCGCAACCCGTCGATGTGGAACTCCTGCAGCCAGTACAACGCGTTGGCCACCAGGAAGTTACGCACCTCCCGACGGCCGAAGTCGAATACGTAAGTGCCCCAGTCGAGTTGCTCCCCACGCTTGGGGTCGGAGTGTTCGTAGAGCGGGGTGCCGTCGAACCGTCCCAGCGCCCACGCGTCCTTCGGGAAGTGTGCCGGCACCCAGTCGACGATCACACCGATACCGGCCTGGTGCAGGGCGTCGACCAGCGCCCGGAACTCGTCGGGCGTGCCGAATCGGGAGGTCGGCGCGTAGTACGACGTCACCTGGTATCCCCAGGAGCCGGCGAACGGATGCTCGGCGACCGGCAGCAGCTCCACGTGGGTGAAGCCGTGCTCCACAACGTAGTCCGTCAGCTCGCGGGCCAATTGGCGGTAGCTGAGCCCGGGACGCCAGGAGCCCAGGTGGACCTCGTAGGTGCTCATCGGCTCGAAGACCGGGTTGCGCGCGGCGCGCTGGGTCATCCAGTCGGCGTCTCCCCAGGTGTAGCTGCTGCGCGTCACCCGGGAGGCGGTGTGCGGGGGCACCTCGGTGGCGAACGCCATCGGATCGGCCCGCTCGGTGACCACGCCGTCGGCGCCGTGCACCTTGAACTTGTACAGCCCGCCGATCGGGAAGTCGGGCCAGAACAGCTCCCACACGCCCGACGAGCCCAACACCCGCATCGGCGCTTCGGTACCGGTCCAGCCGTTGAACTCACCGATCAGACTGATGCCCTTGGCGTTGGGCGCCCACACCGCGAACGACACCCCGGTGACGACGCCGTCGGCGGTGGTGAACGAGCGGGGATGCGCGCCAAGGACTTCCCAGAGCCGCTCGTGGCGCCCCTCGCCGAACAGGTGCAGGTCGACCTCGCCCAGGGTGGGCAGGAAGCGGTAGGCGTCGGCGACGACGTAGGGCTCGGAGTCGGGGTAGGTGATCTGTAGCCGGTAGTCGATCAGGTTCGTGAAGGGCAGGGCCACCGCGAAAAGGCCGGATTCGATGTGCTGCATCGCGAACCGGTCGCCGCCGACCAGCGCGGCGACCTCGGTCGCGTGCGGCCGGAACGCCCGGATGACGGTGTGATCGCCGTATTCGTGGGCCCCGAGAATTCCGTGCGGGTCGTGGTGGGTGCCGGCGACCAGGCGCGACAGGTCCGCAGGATCGGGCGCCAGGTGCGTCCGAGCGAGTTGATCGGCGTGGCTCATGTCCCTTTCACCTCCGGTCCGTTTCGTCGTGCGTTCAGCGCCTGCGTAGCAAGGTCATTCGAGCCTCATCGGGGATGAGCGGCATGTTGATGACGTGAGCGACCGCCTGTGCCGGGTCGATGCGAACGTAATTGGCTTGCCCCCACTGGAATTCCTGGCCGGTGATCTCGTCGCGCACCCAAAAGCGCTCGTAAGGCTCCATACCCAATGCCGCCATGTCTAAAAACAGCGTCGCTTCCTCGGGGCCGAATGCGTTGAGCGTCACCACCACCAGCACGCAGTCGCCGGTGGCCGGGTCGAACTTGCTGTAGGCGAGCAGCGCGTCGTTGTCCACGCCGTGGAAATGGATGGTGCGCAGCTGTTGCAGCGCGGGGTGGAGCCGCCGAATCGTGTTGAGCTGCGTGATGAATGGCTCGAGCGACCTTCCCTCGGCGAGCGCGCCGGCGAAATCGCGGGGCCGCAGTTCGTACTTCTCGGAGTTCAGGTACTCCTCGCTGCCCTCGCGCACCGCGCGGTGCTCGAACAGTTCGTAGCCCGAGTACACCCCCCAGGCCGGACCCATCGTGGCGGCCAGCACCGCGCGGATGGCGAACATCCCCGGACCGTTGTGCTGCAGGATGGCGTGCAGGATGTCGGGTGTGTTGACGAACAGGTTGGGCCGGCGGAAATCGGCCAGCGCGGCGATGTCGTTGCCGAACTCGGTCAGCTCCCACTTCGCGGTGCGCCAGGTGAAGTACGTATAGGACTGGGTGAAGCCCAGTTTGGCCAGCCCGTATTGCCGGACCGGCGGGGTGAAGGCCTCGGACAGGAACAGCACATCGGGATCGATGCCCTTGACCGCGGCGATCAGCCAGGCCCAGAAGTCCGGCGGTTTGGTGTGCGGGTTGTCGACGCGAAAGAACTTGACGCCGTGGTCGATCCAGTGCCGGACCACCCGCAGCACCTCGTCATAGAGACCGGCCGGGTCGTTGTCGAAGTTGAGCGGATAGATGTCCTGGTACTTCTTGGGCGGGTTCTCCGCGTACGCGATGGTGCCGTCCGGCAATTCGGTGAACCAGTTGCGGTGCTCGCGCGCCCACGGATGATCCGGCGCGCATTGCAGCGCCAGGTCGAGCGCCACCTCCATGCCCAGCTCGCGGGCCCGGGCGACGAACGCGTCGAAATCCTCGATGGTGCCCAGATCCGGGTGGACGGCGTCGTGGCCGCCCTCGTCGCTGCCGATCGCCCACGGCGAGCCCACATCCGTCGGGCCGGCGGTCGGAGAGTTGTTGCGCCCCTTGCGATGTACCTTCCCGATGGGATGGATCGGCGGCAGGTAGACGACGTCGAAGCCCATCGCCGCGATGCGCGGTAGCGCCGCGGCCGCCGTCGCGAAGGTGCCGTGCACGGGGTTGCCGTCGTCGTCCCAGCCGCCGGTCGAGCGGGGGAACATCTCATACCAGGAGCCGAAGCGGGCCAGCGGCCGATCCACCCAGACCCCGTACTGCTCGCCGCGGGTCAGCAGATCGCGCAGCGGATACTCCGCCAGGATCTCCTCGATTTCCGGCGCCAGCGCCAGCGCCGTCCGGGTGACCGGGTCCCCGGCGGTGCGCAGCGCGGCCGCGGCGGCCAGCAGCGGTTCGCGCCGGGTGCGCGGCACACCCGTGGCGGCGCGCTCGAACAGCTCCGCGCCGACCAGCAGATCGTTGGACAGCTCCGTCTCGCCCTGGCCGGCGTCCAGCTTGGCGACCAGCCCGTGCCGCCAGGAGTGGATCGGGTCGCCCCAGCCGTCCACCCGGAAGGTCCACAATCCGACCTGGTCGGGGGTGAACTGACCGTGGAAGACGTAGGGTTCGGGGCCCATCGTCATCGGCAGCGACAGCGGCTTGATCCGTTGCTGGTCGACCCTGCCCTCGCGGTCGGCGACCGGTGCCTGCACCGCCTTGACCCGGCGCGTCTCGGTCACCGGCGGATAGGCCGGTCCCAGGTAGCGCACCACCAGCGTCGCCGCCACCGCCTCGTGTCCCTCGCGCCACACCGAGGCGCTGACCGGCACCACCTCGCCGACGACGGCCTTGGCGGGATATGTCCCACAGGAGACGACCGGCTGGACGTTATCGATCTCGACACGACCGGGCACCAACACTCCGTTCCGATCTGCCCGGGTCCTTCGCGCCCGCCTGGCGGTTCGCAATCGGCACCGGGGTTTTCCGATTGTGGGCGGCCCACCCGCGGTGTGCTCCGTGCGGAATGCCGCTCGTCGGGAAACTTCCTGTGGTGGGGAACTTTCTGGGTGGGGAAGCATCGTCGCGACCCCGATAACTATCCGGTACCCACCCTAGTCTCCGGTCACACCCCCGCCACTGAAAAGCAAACGCAGGCGCACGGCAGCGGTGTTTTCCTGCCGCCGTGCGCGGGCCGGGAACCTCAGTAAGGTAGGGACGCGTGAAAGCCCTCCGCCGGTTTACCGTCCGTGCTCATCTGCCCGAGCGTCTGGCCGCGCTGGACCAGCTGTCGACCAACCTGCGCTGGTCGTGGGACAAGCCCACTCAGGACCTCTTCGCAAGCATCGATCCCGAGCTGTGGCAGCGCTGCGGCAGCGACCCGGTGGCGTTGCTGGGCGCGGTCAAACCGGCGCGGCTGGACGAGTTGGCGGTCGACGAGACGTTCCTGGGCCGGCTCGACGAGCTGACCGCCGACCTGAACGACTACCTGAGCCGCCCGCTGTGGTACCAGCAGCAGCAGGACCAGGGGGCGCAGATGCCGGCAGCCATCGCCTACTTCTCGATGGAGTTCGGCGTCGCCGAGGTGCTGCCCAACTACTCCGGCGGGCTGGGGATCCTCGCCGGTGACCACCTGAAGTCCGCGTCGGATCTGGGTGTGCCGCTGGTGGCGGTGGGCTTGTACTACCGCTCCGGCTACTTCCGGCAGTCGTTGACCGCCGACGGCTGGCAGCACGAGAACTACCCGGCGCTGGACCCCCAGGGGTTGCCGTTGCGGCTGCTGACCGACGCCACCGGCGATCCCGCCCTGGTCGAGTTGACGCTGCCCGACTCCGCGCAGCTGCATGCCCGCATCTGGGTGGCCCAGGTGGGCCGGGTGCCGCTGCTGCTGCTGGATTCCGACGTGCCCGAGAACGAGCACGACCTGCGCGGCGTCACCGACCGTCTGTACGGGGGCGATCAGGAGCATCGGATGCGGCAGGAGATCCTGGCCGGCATCGGCGGGGTGCGGGCGATCCGCGCCTACACCACGATCCACGGGCTGCCCGAACCCGAGGTGTTCCACATGAACGAGGGCCACGCCGGCTTCCTCGGGGCCGAGCGCATCCGCGAGCTGATGACGGGTTCGGGCTTGGACTTCGACACCGCCCTGGCGGTGGTGCGATCCAGCACGGTGTTCACCACGCACACACCGGTGCCGGCCGGCATCGACCGGTTCCCCATCGACATGGTACGGCTGTACTTCGACGACCACGCCGACGACGCGGCGGGAGCGCCCGTGCTGCTGCCGGGGGTGCCGACCGCCCGCATCCTGGCGCTCGGCGCCGAGGACGATCCGACGAAATTCAACATGGCGCACATGGGTCTGCGCCTGGCCCAGCGGGCCAACGGTGTGTCGTCGCTGCACGGCCGGGTGAGCCGGGCCATGTTCAACGAGCTGTGGCCGGGCTTCGACAGCAACGAGGTGCCGATCGGTTCGATCACCAACGGGGTGCACGCGCGCACCTGGGCGGCCCCGCAGTGGCTGCAGCTGGGTTACGAACTGGCGGGGTCGGATTCGTTCAGCGACCCGGGCGTGTGGCTGCGGGTGCAGCAGGTCGACGCCGGCCATCTGTGGGGGATCCGCTGCCAGCTGAGGTCGTTGCTCGTCGAGGACGTGCGGCAGCGGCTGCGCCGCTCATGGCTGGAACGAGGTGCCACGGACGCCGAATTGGGTTGGATCGAAACGGCTTTCGATCCCGACGTGTTGACCATCGGGTTCGCCCGGCGGGTGCCGACGTACAAGCGGCTGACGTTGATGCTGCGCGACCCCGACCGGCTGCAGCAGTTGCTGCTCGACGAGCAGCGGCCGATCCAGTTGATCGTGGCCGGCAAATCCCACCCGGCCGACGACGGCGGCAAGGCGTTGATCCAGCAGGTGGTGCGCTTCGCCGACCGGCCCGAGGTGCGCCACCGCATCGCCTTCCTGCCCGACTACGACATGTCGATGGCGCGGCTGCTGTACTGGGGCTGCGACGTCTGGTTGAACAATCCGCTACGGCCGCTGGAGGCCTGCGGCACCTCGGGGATGAAGAGCGCGCTGAACGGCGGGCTGAACCTGTCCATCCGCGACGGCTGGTGGGACGAGTGGTACGACGGCGAAAACGGTTGGGAGATCCCGTCCGCCGACGGTGTGGCCGACGAGCAACGCCGCGACGACCTGGAATCCGGCGCGCTCTACCGGCTGCTCGAGGAAGCGGTAGCGCCGAAGTTCTACGAACGCGACGAGCGCGGGGTGCCGCCGCGCTGGATCGAGATGGTGCGCCACACCCTGCAGACGCTCGGCCCGAAGGTGCTGGCGTCGCGGATGGTGCGCGACTACGTCGAGCAGTACTACACGCCGGCCGCGCAGTCGTGGCGCCGGACGATCGGACCGGCCGAGGGGGCGACCGGCGGCGCCGAGTTCGGCGCCGCCCGGGAGCTGGCCGCCTATCGCCGGCGCGCCGAAGAGGCATGGCCCAACATCGTGATCACCGACGTGGACAGCACCGGCCTGCCCGACAGCCCGGTGCTCGGCTCCAAGCTCACCCTGACCGCCACCGTGGCGCTGGGCGGGCTGGCGCCCGACGAGGTCACCGTCGAGGCGGTGGTGGGCCGGGTGGACGGCAGCGATGCACTGCTCGAGCCGGTCACCGTCGAGATGTCGTACGCCGGTACGGCCGAGGGCGGCAATCAGGTCTTCTCGACGACGACGCCGCTGCCGCTGGCCGGGTCGGTCGGCTACACGGTGCGGGTGCTGCCCCGGCATCCGATGTTGGCCGCCGGCAACGAGCTGGGCCTGGTCACCCTGGCCCGCTAGCCGTCGCGGCGGTGCGCAGCCGCTGCAGCGCCGCTCGCACCTGCGCGCCGTTGGTGGTCTGCCAGAACGGCGGCAGCGAGGCGCGCAGGTAGCCGCCGTAGCCGGCGGTGGCCATGCGCGAGTCGAGCACCGCGACCACGCCGCGGTCGCTGACCCGCCGCAACAGCCGGCCCGAGCCCTGCGCCAGCAGCAGCGCGGCATGGCTGGCGGCAACGGCCATGAAGCCGTTGCCGCCGCGCGCGGCCACCGCGCGCTGCCGCGCTCCGAGCAGCGGGTCGTCGGGCCGGGGAAACGGGATGCGGTCGATCAACACCAACGACAGCGACGGGCCGGGCACGTCGACGCCCTGCCACAGCGACAGGGTGCCGAACAGCGACGTCTGCGGCTCGGCGCTGAACTGCTCGACCAGCGCCGAGGTGCTGTCGTCGCCCTGACACAGCACCGGCGTCGACAGCCGGTCGCGCATCGCCTCGGCGGCCGCCCGGGCGGCCCGCATCGACGAGAACAGGCCCAGGGTGCGCCCGTCGGCGGCGGTGATGAGCTCGGCGATCTCGGTCAGCTGCTCGGCCGAGCCGACGCCGTCGCGTCCGGGCGGCGGCAGATGCGCTGCCACATAAAGGATTCCGGCCTTGGCGTGCTGAAACGGCGACCCCACGTCCAGGCCGCGCCAGGGCGGGTCGTCACCGTCGGGTCCTTTCAGCCCCCAGGCCGCGGCCATGGCGTCGAAGGAGCCGCCGATGGTCAGCGTCGCCGACGTCAGCACCACGGTGGAACGCGAGAACACCCGGTCGCGCAACAGGTCGGCCACCGACAGCGGGGCCACCCGCAGCACCGGGCGCATCGCGCCCCGGTTGTCCTCGTGGTCCAGCCACACCACGTCGGTGCGGTCGGGGATGGCCGGGCCGAACGACGCCAGCACCCGCGACGCGGTGTCGGAGATCTCGCTCAGTGCCGCAACCGCTTCGGCGCGCGCGGACGCCGCCTTGGGGTCGCTGGTGGTGTCGATCGCCGAGCGGGCCGCGCTCGCCGCGTCGCGCAGCGCCGCCAGGTAGGTCGCCAGCTCGTCGTCGAGGCGATCGATGCGCCCCGGCGTGCCGTCGTGGATGGCCGCGGCGAAGGTCGCCGTCGTCGCCTCCAGCCGCTGGACCAGTTCCGGGCTCACCAGCCGGCCGATCCGGCGCGCGGCGATGCCGAGGGCCGCCGACGTCAGCTCCGCGGTGGCCACCGAGGTCACCCGGTCCACCAGCTCGTGCGCCTCGTCGATGACCAGCAGCGCGTGCTCGGGCAGGATCGCCGAGTCGGACACCGCGTCGATGGCCAGCAGCGCGTGGTTGGTGACCACGACATCGGCCTGACCGGCCCGGCTGCGCGCGCGCTCGGAGAAGCATTCGGCGCCGAACGGACAGCGCGCCACCCCGAGGCATTCCCGCGCCGAAACGCTGACCTGCGACCAGGACCGGTCCGGCACGCCGGGCTTGAGGTCGTCGCGGTCACCGGAGTCGGTGCTCGACGCCCATTCGGTGAGCCGTTGCACGTCGCGGCCCAACGCGCTGACCGCCATCGGGTTGAACAGTTCCTCCTGCGGCCGGTCGGCGGCTTCCTCACCGTCGGCCGGCCCGCCATTGTGAATCTTGTTCAAGCACAAATAGTTTCGTCGTCCCTTGAGCAACGCGAACTGGGGCCGCCGCGGCAGCGCCGCGGCCAGCGAATCGATCAGCCGGGGCAGGTCGCGGTCGACGAGCTGGCGCTGCAACGCGATGGTGGCCGTCGACACCACCACCGGGGAGTCGTCGCGCAGGGCGTGCACGATCGCGGGCACCAGATACGCCAGCGACTTGCCGGTGCCGGTGCCGGCCTGCACGACCAGGTGCCGGCCGGTGTCGAAGGCCTGGGCCACCGCGGCGGCCATCTGCTGCTGGCCTTCGCGCTCGCTGCCGCCCAGCGCGGCCACGGCGGTGGCCAGCAACTCGGGCACGGAAAGCTCGGACGTGACGATCCTCTTCGCTCGGTTCTGCTCGGTCGAGCCCGGTCAGTCGATGCCGGGCGGCCGTCGCCGGTCGGCCGGGATCTGGGTGGTCGGGATCGCGGGTTCGCCGTGGGACAGGTTCAGCCCCTCCCACGGCAGACTGCGCAGCCCGGAAGCTACCAGTTCGCGCGCCGCGGCGAGGTTCGGTTTGGACACCAGCTCGCCGCCGCGCACCAACGGCACCGTCACCGCCCGGGCCGGCTCGGCGACGTCCGGCCGATGGCCGGCCGGGTAGACCAGCTCCTCGGTGATGATGCCGGTGTCCCGGGAGAGCCGCAGCGCCTCCTTGCGCCCGCCCCGGGATTCCTTGTGGCTGCTGCGCTTCTGCACCGGCAGGCCGTCCACCTCGACGAGCTTGTAGACCATGTTCGCCGTCGGGGCGCCCGAACCGGTCACCACTGAGGTGCCCACGCCGTAGCTGTCCACCGGCTCGGCGGCCAGCGCGGCGATGGAGAACTCGTCGAGGTCACCGGAGACCACGATGCGGGTGCGGGTGGCTCCGAGCCTGTCCAGCTGCTCGCGGACCTGGCGGGCCAGCACGCCCAGCTCGCCGGAGTCGATGCGCACCGCGCCCAGCCCGGTGCCGGCCGCCGTCACCGCGTTGGCCACCCCGGTCGTCACGTCGTAGGTGTCCACCAGCAGCGTGGTGTCGACGCCGAGCGCCTGCACCTGTGCCCGAAACGCCGCCAGTTCAGTCGATTCCGCGGCGGCGTCGGTGCGGGCGTGCAGCATGGTGAACGCGTGCGCCGAGGTGCCCTCGGCCGGAATTCCGTAGCAGCGCTGGGCCTCCAAGTTCGAGGAGGCGGCGAAGCCGGCGATGTAGGCGGCGCGGGCCGCGGCCACCGCCGCCTGCTCATGCGTGCGCCGTGACCCCATCTCGATCAGCGGCCGGCCCCTGGCCGCGCTGACCATGCGCGCCGCGGCGGACGCGATCGCGGTGTCGTGGTTGAAGATCGACAGCGCCAGCGTTTCGAGCACCACGCATTCCGCGAAGGTCCCGGTCACCGACAGCACCGGCGACCCGGGGAAATACAGCTCGCCCTCGGCGTAGCCGTCGATGTCGCCGCCGAACCGAAAATCGCGCAGGTACCGCAGCGTGTCGGGATCGAGGAATTGCCGCAGCGACTGGCAGGCCTCGTCGCCGAAGGTGAACTGCGGCAGCGCCTCGAGCAGCCGGCCGGTTCCGCCCACCACGCCGTACCGGCGTCCCTCGGGAAGCCGGCGCGCGAACAGTTCGAAGGTGGTCCGCCGACCGGCGCTGCCGTCGCGCAATGCGGCCGCCAACATGGTCAACTCGTATTTGTCGGTCAGGAGCCCAGTGACGACCGGGTCGTTCATTCCATAACGGTATCGGCTGCGGATCGGGGCTCGGTAACGTCGTCCATCCCTCGGTATCGTGGGGGCCATGGTTGTTATGTCAGCGCCCACCGAGCCGAAGTCCAGGCCGGGCACTACAGGACAACGCGAGTCCGCTCCCGAGGACGTCACGGCCAGCCCGTGGGTCACGATCGTCTGGGACGACCCGGTCAACCTGATGACCTACGTGACCTACGTGTTCCAGAAGTTGTTCGGCTACAGCGAACCGCACGCCACCAAGCTGATGCTGCAGGTGCACAACGAGGGAAAGGCCGTGGTGTCCGCGGGCAGCCGCGAGGCCATGGAAGTGGACGTGTCCAAACTGCATGCCGCCGGTTTGTGGGCGACCATGCAGCAGGACCGCTGAGATTCGGGGCACCGGCGATTTCCTGTGCGCAAGTGGAAGCGGGTCGAGACTGCGGACGGTCCCCGTTTTCGGTCCGCCCTGGCCTCCCATGAGGCCGCGCTGCTCAAAAACCTGGCCACCGCGATGATCGGGCTGCTCGATGAGCGTGAATCCTCTTCGCCGGCAGACGAACTCGAGGAAATCACCGGCATCAAGACCGGGAACGCGCAACCACCGAAGGATCCGACGCTGCGCCGGCTGCTGCCCGACTTCTACCGGCCCGACGACAACGGCGACGAGTCGCCCGATGCCGCCGAGAGCCTGAACGCCGCGCTGCGCAGCCTGCACGAGCCCGGCATCGTCAACGCCAAACGTGTTGCCGCACAGCGCTTATTGGACACCGTCCCCGACGACGGCGGCCGGTTCGAGTTGACCGAGGACGACGCGAACGCGTGGATCGCGGCGGTCAACGACATCCGGCTGACGCTGGGCGTCATGCTCGAAATCGGGCCGGACGGCCCGGAGCGGCTGCCGGCCGACCATCCGCTGGCCGTGCACTTCGACGTCTACCAGTGGCTGACCGTGCTGCAGGAGTACCTGGTCCTGGTGCTCATGGGGCCCCGGTCATCGTGACGGCTCGGCGATGAACGCCATCACCGACGTCGGCGGCATCCGCGTCGGCCACCACCAGCGATTGGATCCCGACGCGTCGCTGGGCGCCGGCTGGGCCTGCGGCGTCACCGTCGTGCTCACCCCGCCGGGCACCGTCGGCGCGGTGGACTGCCGCGGCGGTGCGCCCGGCACCCGCGAGACCGACCTGCTGGACCCGGCCAACACCGTGCGGTTCGTGGACGCGGTGCTGCTCGCCGGCGGTAGTGCCTACGGGCTGGCCGCCGCCGACGGCGTGATGCGCTGGCTGGAGGAACACGACCGTGGGGTGGCGATGGACGGCGGCGTGGTGCCCATCGTCCCCGGGGCGGTGATCTTCGACCTGCCCGTCGGCGGCTGGCAGTGCCGCCCGACGGCCGAGTTCGGCTACCTGGCCTGCGCCGCCGCGCGCGACGACGACGCGCCGGCCGTCGGGACCGTCGGCGCCGGGTGGGGGCGCGGGCCGGCGCGCTCAAGGGTGGCGTCGGGACCGCCTCGCGCAGCTTGCCCAGCGGTGTGACCGTCGGGGCGCTTGCGGTGGTGAACTCCGCGGGCGAGGTCGTCGACCGGGCGACCGGATTGCCGTGGATGACGGACCTGGTCGAGCAGTTCGGGCTGCGACCGCCGCCGGTCGAGCAGATCGAGGCGTTCGCCGCGTTGCCGTCGCCGTCGAACCCGCTGGACAACCCGCTCAACACCGTCATCGCGGTGGTGGCCACCGACGCCGCGCTGAGCGCGGCGGCCTGCCGGCGGGTGGCCGTCGCGGCCCACGACGGCCTGGCCCGCAGCATCCGCCCGGCCCACACCCCGGTCGACGGTGACACCGTGTTCGTGCTGGCCACCGGGGCGGTCGAGGTGCCGCCCGAGGCCGATACGCCGGCCGCCTTCTCGCCGGAGACCCGGTTGGCCACCGAGGTGGGCGCCGCCGCCGCCGACTGCCTGGCGCACGCAGTGCTGGGCGGTGTGCTGGCCGCCGACTCCGTCGCCGGCATCCCGAGCTACCGGGACGTGCTGCCCGGCGCGCTGGGCCGGTGAACGCCGACCGGTAGCCTTGACGATGCTGGCAGCGCGCTGGAAGGGCAGCCATGGGTAAGACCACCGGACGGGCACCTGCCGCCCAGACCAAGAAGCGGTCCACGGCGGTGGCGGGCGCCACCACCATCGTCACCTTCGTCGCGCTGCTCTACCTCGTCGAGCTGATCGACAAGCTGACCCGCCACGCGCTGGACGTCCACGGCATCCGGCCGCAGCGGCTCGACGGCCTGTGGGGCATCCTCTTCGCCCCGGTGCTGCACGAGAGCTGGCAGCACCTGATGGCCAACACCGTGCCGCTGCTGGTGCTCGGATTCCTGATGACGCTGGCCGGGCTGGCCCGGTTCGTCTGGGCGACCGTGATCATCTGGATCGTGGGGGGTTTCGGCACCTGGCTGATCGGCAACGTCGGCAGCAGCTGCGGGCCCACCGACCACATCGGGGCCTCCGGCCTGATCTTCGGCTGGCTGGCCTTCCTGCTGGTGTTCGGCATCTTCGTGCGCCGGGTCCGCGACATCATCATCGGCCTGGCGGTCATGTTCGCCTACGGCGGCGTGCTGCTCGGCGCCATGCCGGTGCTCGGCCTGTGCGGCGGCGTGTCCTGGCAGGGCCACCTGTGCGGGGCGATCGCCGGCGTGCTGGCCGCCTACCTGCTGTCCGAACCGGAACGCAAGGGCCGCTCCGGCCGCAAGACCGGCGCCGTCGCGCCGCGCCCCAAGACATGAGCTCGGCACTGGCGCCCGTCGGGATCTTCGACTCCGGCGTCGGCGGACTGACCGTCGCGCGGGCCATCATCGACCAGCTGCCCGACGAGCACATCATCTACGTCGGCGACACCGGCCACGGGCCGTACGGCCCGCTGAGCATTCCCGAGGTGCGGGCGCACGCGCTGGCCATCGGCGACGACCTGGTCGGCCGCGGGGTCAAGGCGTTGGTGATCGCGTGCAACACCGCGTCGGCGGCCTGCCTGCGGGATGCCCGCGAACGCTACGAGGTGCCCGTCGTCGAGGTGATCCTGCCCGCGGTGCGCCGCGCGGTCGCCACCACGCGCAACGGCCGCATCGGGGTGATCGGCACCCAGGCGACCATCAATTCGCACGCCTACCAGGACGCGTTCGCCGCCGCCCGCGACACCGAGATCACCGCGGTGGCCTGTCCCCGGTTCGTCGACTTCGTCGAGCGCGGGGTGACCAGCGGCCGTCAGGTGCTCGGGCTGGCCGAGGGTTATCTGGAGCCGCTGCAGCGCGCGCAGGTCGACACGCTGGTGCTCGGTTGCACGCACTACCCGTTGCTGTCGGGGCTGATCCAGTTGGCGATGGGGGACAACGTGACGTTGGTGTCCAGCGCCGAGGAGACCGCCAAGGAGGTGCTGCGGGTGCTCACCGAGCGGGACCTGCTGCACCCGCACCCCGACGATCCCCGCGCCGCCGGCCCGTCCCGGGTGTTCGAAGCCACCGGCGACCCCGAGGCATTCACCCGATTGGCGGCCCGCTTCCTGGGTCCGGCCGTCTCGGGTGTCCGGCCTGTCCATCATGTGCGTATTGACTGACCCGCGGACGAGATTCTCGTCACACCAATGCGGCAATGTTTTCGTCATGGTCCCATCGGGCATGGCACAGTAGTGTCCGTGCGAATAACCGTGCTCGGCTGCTCGGGCAGCGTGGTGGGTCCGGATTCGCCTGCGTCGGGTTATCTGCTTCGGGCACCGGATACTCCGCCCTTGGTCATCGACTTCGGCGGGGGTGTGCTGGGCGCGCTGCAGCGCTACGCCGATCCCAGTTCGGTGCACGTGCTCCTGTCGCATCTGCACGCCGATCACTGCCTGGATCTGCCCGGGCTTTTCGTCTGGCGGCGCTATCACCCGACGCGCCCGCTCGGCAAGGCGATGCTGTACGGCCCCGGCGACACCTGGTCGCGGTTGGGCGCGGCGTCGTCACCCTACGGCGGTGAAATCGATGACTGCTCAGATATTTTCGACGTTCGCCATTGGGTCGACGGCGAGCCGGTGACGATCGGAGGGTTGACGGTGACGCCGCGGGTGGTGGCCCATCCGACCGAGTCCTACGGCTTGCGCGTCACCGATCACACCGGCGCGTCCTTCGTCTACAGCGGTGACACCGGCGCCTGCGATCAGCTCGTCGAGCTGGCTCGCGGCGCCGATGTTTTTTTGTGCGAGGCTTCCTGGACGCATTCGCCCGACCGCCCGCCCGCGCTGCACCTGTCGGGCACCGAGGCGGGCCGGGCCGCCGCGCAGGCCGGCGTCCACGAGTTGTTGTTGACCCACATCCCGCCGTGGACCTCGCGGGAGGACGTCATCAGCGAGGCCAAGGCCGAGTTCGACGGCCCCGTGCACGCGGTGGTGTGCGGCGAGACGTTCGACGTCCGCCGTTCCGAGAGGGTCTGAGCCGACCGGTTCGAGGTGGCTTAGGGTTACTGGGTGACGCGACGAGAAGACGGCCGCCTGGACGACGAGCTTCGCCCGCTGGTGATCACCCGCGGGTTCACCGAACACCCCGCCGGTTCGGTGCTGATCGAATTCGGCCACACCAAGGTGATGTGCACGGCCAGCGTCACCGAGGGCGTGCCGCGCTGGCGCAAGGGCTCGGGCCTGGGCTGGCTGACCGCCGAGTACGCGATGTTGCCGTCGGCGACGCACACCCGTTCGGACCGCGAATCGGTCAAGGGCCGGCTGTCCGGGCGCACCCAGGAGATCAGCCGGCTCATCGGTCGGTCGCTGCGGGCCTGCATCGACCTGGCGGCGCTGGGGGAGAACACGATCGCCGTCGACTGCGACGTGCTGCAGGCCGACGGCGGCACCCGCACCGCGGCCATCACCGGCGCCTTCGTGGCGCTGGCCGACGCCGTCACCTACCTGTCGGCGGCGGGGAAACTGTCCGATCCGCGGCCGTTGTCGTGTGCCATCGCGGCGGTCAGCGTCGGCGTGGTCGACGGCCGGATCCGGGTCGATCTGCCCTACGAGGAGGACGCCCGTGCCGAGGTCGACATGAACGTCGTCGCCACCGACACCGGCACGCTGGTGGAGGTGCAGGGCACCGGCGAGGGGGCGACCTTCCCGCGTTCGACCCTGGACAAACTGCTCGACGCGGCGCTGGCCGCCTGCGACAAGCTGTTCGCCGCCCAGCGCGAGGCGCTCAAGCTGCCCTACCCGGGGGTGTTGCCCGAGGGGCCGCCGCCGCCGAAGGTGTTCGGCAGCTGACCCGCCTGCCGGTGACCAGCGTTTCCGTGTGATACCCGCCCGACATGCGCGTAGCGTTGTGGGCTTGGAGGTGCCGCATGAGCGACGACGCCGAACGGCGGTCCAGAGTTTCGGGAGCCGCACGTAGGTCCGCTGATGAGGCGGCCGAGCGTGTCGCGGCGGCACGCGAACGTCTGCATGCGGCCCGCCTGTCCGCCGGCGATGCCCATGAGCGTGCCGCGCAGTTGCACGACAGAGCTGCTGGGGGGGGGCTTCGGTGACGTCGAAGCTCACCACAGGTCTGCCGAGCGGCATCGAGCGGCACGGGATGCGGACTACCTGGCTGCTGAGCAGGATCAGTAAAGCCTGAGACGAATTTCGTTGTGGCACAGGGAAATTAGTTCTGCCTCCCACCGGGCAGGGGTTCCCTCGCCTGGTGGCCCTGACAGATTGCCTAGAGTCGTGCAAGTGAAGCCGACGCACGTTCAGGGATAACTGTTGAGCCCGCTGCTGGTCGCCAGCCGCAATCGCAAGAAGCTGGCCGAGTTGCGCCGCGTCCTCGACGCGGCCGGTGTGACGGGGTTGACGCTGGTGTCGCTCGACGATGTGGCGCCGTTCGAGGAGGCCCCGGAGACCGGTGCGGTGTTCGAGGAGAACGCGTTGGCCAAGGCCCGGGACGCGTTCGACGCGACCGGTCTGGCGAGCGTGGCCGACGATTCCGGGCTGGAGGTGGCCGCGCTGAACGGCATGCCCGGCGTGCTGTCGGCCCGCTGGTCGGGCCGCCACGGCGACGACGCCGCCAACACCGCGTTGCTACTGGCGCAATTGCGGGATGTGCCCGACGAGCGGCGTGCCGCGTCGTTCGTGTCCGCGTGCGCGCTGGTGTCGGCGTCGGGGGAGGTCGTCGTTCGCGGCGAGTGGCCGGGCCGCATCGCCTGCGAGCCGCGCGGGGACGGCGGCTTCGGCTACGACCCGGTCTTCGTCCCCGACGATGCCGGGGGCCGCACCGCGGCACAGCTCAGCCCGGCGGAGAAGGACGCGGTGTCGCATCGCGGTCGCGCGCTGCGGCTGCTGGTGCCGGCGCTGGAAACGCTGGCCCGCGCGCGGGGTTGAATCGGCGGCCGGGCTTACACGCCGAAGCGCGCCTTGACGTCTCGGGTCTGGAAGTGCTCGACGATGATGCCGAGCAGCGGGATGGTGCCGGACAGCAGCACGCCGATCGTCTTGCCGATCGGCCAGCGTACCTTGACCGCCAGGTTGAATGCGGTCAGCACGTAGACGAAATAGACCCAGCCGTGCACCACCTCGATCCACCGGATTTCGTGGTGCATGACCAGGTGCGAGACGATCTCGTAGCACAGCGCGATGAGCCACAGCCCCGTCGTCCACGCCATGATCCGGTAGCCGAGCAGCGCGGTGCGGATCTTGTCGACGGGGACCGCGGGCACGGGCGCTCCGGGCGTCTCCGGTGTGGTCATGTGGTTGTCCTGTCCTGTTGTGCGGCGTCCTGGGCGGCGAGCTCGGCCAGATAACGGTTGTACTCCCGCAGCGCCGGGTCGTCGGGCGGCCGGGGGGTGGGCCTGGGCCGCTCGGGCAGCAGCCCGGCGGGTATCTCCGTCACGGCGGCGGTGTCGCGCGGCCGGGGCGGTTCCTCTTCGTAGCGAACGAATTTGCGGTAGGCGTACACGCAGAACCACGCGAACAGCGGCCATTGCAGCGCGTAGCCGAGGTTCTGGAACGAGCCGGAGACGGACTGAAACCTGGTCCACTGCCACCAGCCCAGCGCCAGGCAGCCGCACGCCGCGATGATCACCAGAGCGATCAGCGCGGGCCGGCGACGGCGCTTTCGAGGGACCGGGGTGGACACCCCTCGACCGTACCGCTGCGCACCGCCGAGACGGCCCGGGAGGCGACGAGGCGTTACGATCGCCACGCCGCGGGCGTGGCGAAATTGGCAGACGCGATGGTTTTAGGTGCCATTGCTCGAAAGAGCTTGAGGGTTCGAGTCCCTCCGCCCGCACCGATGCGGTAAGGGCATTCATGCAGGTAGACAGCGGTTTTCATGTTCTCTCTGGCCGCTCCGTGGCCGCATTTTGGCCACAACTCACGAGTAACTTGGGCGAGCTGCATTGCTGGACGCGCTGCTCGATGAACGCGCCGCGGCCGCCCAAACCGGTGTTGCTAGGCGCGGCGGTATCAGCCGTGACGCCTGACGTGCGGTACTAGCGTGGGTCATCAGGCTGGCGGGGAAAGGGATGGGCGATGCTCGCTAGGTTGGCCCGGTCGCAACGTCCGACGCACGCCCGCAGGGCGACGGGGACAACTGCGAAAACTCGGGCGCGGCAGTGCAGCTGAAGTGGTTGAGCGTCGCCGAGCTGATCGCGGAAGCCGGCGGCGATCCGTGGGCGATCAACCAGAGCCTTCAGGCCGGCAGCCCCTCTCAAATATCCAGCCTCGCTGAGCCTTTCCACGGAGCCGGACGCCACACGGCCGAAGCCGATCACGCATTCGAGCAAGCCCGGAAACGCTTCGACGCGGCCTGGAATCACCAGAACGGCGACCACCCGATCAATGACTCCGCCGAAGTGCAGCGCCTCGTCAAATCCCTTGGCGCGCAGTCGGAGCAACTTCCCAAGATCGGCACCGATCTGGAGAACATCGCCGCCGCGCTGGCTGAAGCGCAGAAGGCGGGGACGCAACGATCGACGCTGCTGAGCATGACCTGCAATACGGCCATCCCAATCATGTGGGTGGGCAGGCAACCACCGGGCACACACACAGCGCCCCCCCGGTGGATGAGGAATACCGTTTCAGAAGGGAAGTGACGAGTGTGGACCTTGGGAGCCAGAATCGCCGTTCCGGGGTCAGGTGTCAGCCTGCTCCTGAGTGGCTGTTCTGAAGTGCGCAACCCCATCGCGCCGCCACAGGCGCGGGCTCAGGTCATCGCCGCCGCCCGCGACATCGTCCAGGCGCTACACGCTGAAGTGACCGAAGCGAACTTCAGCTACGAGTCGTGTAATGACCAGGGCGAGGCGCCTTTTCGCGGTGTTGTCAACCTGTCGTTTTGGATGCCAGGAGTGCCGCACAAGCAGGCCGTCGACCCGCAAGCAGTCATCAAGGGCCTCGTCGCCGACGGGTGGAGCACCGATTCCGACTTCGTATCGCACGGCGCAACGCTGAAGAAGAACGGCGTCAACGTCATCCTGACGATCGCGCCGCAAGCCGGGCCCAGCACCGTCTATCACCGGCATGTCGGCGCCGACATCAACGGCGAATGCCGCGACACCACCGACCACCGCACTGACGGCTCGACGTCTCCCGTCGACGTCAGCAAGGAAATCCAGCCTCAATGACAAAAGGCCGAGTGGGACAAACCTGACCGAACGTTATTGCTCAGGGACTTTTGTGAGCTTCCAGGCTGGTCGCGACGTCATGGGCGAGCTGGTCGGCTAGTTCCCTCGACACGGTGCCGGCGCGAGTTCGTCACCGAAATCCTGCGGGCTGGTAGGCGTCAAACACGTCCTGCCGGGTACATGGACCTCACGGGATATGAGGGAGACGCCATGCCCACCGGATACGAGTCAACACCACACGGCGAAAAGGCCGTCAGCGCAGAAGATGTCGAGCTCGCCGAACTCAGGGCCGCGAAGGCGCGGGAACGCGCCGCCCGCGCGGGACTGTCGGCGGCGCGCAGTTTCGAGGAATCGGCCGTCCAACACGAACGGGTCGCCAAGACGCAGGACTGGACGGTCCAACAGGGCGTGCCGGAGGTGGACATGCACCGCGCGTCGGCGATCAAGCACCGTCAGGCGGCGGCGGAGGACCGCAAGCTGGCCGAGCGCAAGCGCCGGGAATCCGCCGCCGACCTGGCCTCTCCGGCGTCGGCCAGCGACTGACGCCGGCCAGTCCTCGATGAACCGGGCCCGCACGTCGGGCGCCGGCAGCGGACGAGTGTCGTACTTACCGAACAGGCGCTACCGGACGTCGGCGACCCGGTCGTAGAGCCAGTCGCGCAGCCGGGCCGGCAGCGGCCGGGCCCGCAGGTTGACCTTTGGTAAGGCAACCCTTAGTTTGTGGGTGACGTACCGAGTCGTGAGCGGCTGGCCGGTGGTCGGCGAACGGGGATGCCACCCACCCGGGCACGCCCGGGTGACGAGACCGGGATTGGCCGCGGCCCCGGCGGCGACGATGCTGCCCGGGCGTCGGATCGGCGAGGCCGGTGTCCGGCGCGCCGCGAGAAAGGAGCGCTCATGGCCCGCGGCCTCCAGGGTGTGATGCTGCGCAGCTTCGGCGCCCGCGACCACACCGCGACGGTGCTCGAAACCGTGCGGATCGCACCGCATTTCGTGCGGGTCCGCATGACCTCGCCCACGCTCTTCGAGGACGTGGATGCCGAGCCCGCCGCCTGGCTACGGTTCTGGTTCCCGGACCCGGACGGGTCGAAAACCGAATTCCAGCGCGCCTACACGATTTCGGAGGCCGACCCCACCGCCGGACGGTTCGCGGTCGACGTCGTGCTGCACGACCCCGCCGGGCCGGCGTCGCGGTGGGCGCGCACCGTGCAGCCCGGCGCCACCATCGCCGTGATGGCGCTGATGGGCTCGTCCCGGTTCGACGTGCCCGACGAGCAGCCCGCCGGCTACCTGCTGATCGGCGACTCGGCATCCATCCCCGGAATGAACGGCATCATCGGCGTCGTCCCCGACGACGTCCCGATCGAGATGTACCTCGAACAGCACCACGACGACGACACCCTGATCCCGATTGCCGTGCACCCCCGGCTGCGGGTGCACTGGGTCGCCCGGCGCGACGAGAAATCGCTTGCCGCGGCACTGGAAAGCCGCGACTGGTCCAACTGGTACGCGTGGGCGACTCCCGAGGCCACCACGCTCAAGCACGTGCGCGCCCGGCTGCGCGACGAGTTCGGCTTCCCCAAGTCCGAGGTGCACGCCCAGGCCTACTGGAGCGCAGGGCGCGCGATGGGCACCCGCCGCGGGGACGAGTCGGCGACCACCGACGGCGGCACCGAAGCCGCGGAAGACATTGCGGCACAGGTCGATTCGCCCCAACGTCAGCCCGAGGCCGCGCCGGTGCCGGCGGCGCGCGGAAACTGGCGCACCCAGGCCGCCGGCCGGTTGCTGGCACCGCTGCGCTGGGCGCTGATCCTGTCCGGCGTGCTGCAGGCGGTGATCACGCTGATCCAACTGGCGCCGTTCGTGCTGCTGGTCGAGCTGGTCCGGCGCCTGGTGGCCGGGGCGCCCGCCGCCCGGCTGTGGGACGTCGGCATCGCCGCGGTGTCGCTGCTGGGTCTGGGGGCGTTGCTGGGCGCCGCGCTCACGTTGTGGCTGCATGTCGTCGACGCGCGGTTCGCCCGTGACCTTCGTTCGGCCTTGCTGCGCAAGCTTTCCCGGCTGCCGCTGGGCTGGTTCACCGCCCGCGGATCGGGCTCCATCAAGCAGCTGCTGCAGGACGACACGCTGTCGCTGCACTACCTGGTCACCCACGCCATCCCGGACGCGGTCGCCGCGGTGGTGGCGCCGGTCGCGGTGCTGGTCTACCTGTTCGCGGTCGACTGGCGGGTGGCGCTGGTGCTGTTCGTGCCGGTGCTGGTTTACCTGGTGCTGACGTCGTCGCTGACGATCCAGTCGGGGCCCCGCATCCCGCAGTCGCAGCGCTGGGCCGAGACGATGAGCGACGAGGCCGGCGCCTACCTGGAGGGCCAGCCGGTGATCCGGGTCTTCGGTGGTGCCGCCGCATCGAGTTTCCGGCGCCGCCTCGACGAGTACGTCGGCTTCCTGGTCGCCTGGCAGCGCCCGCTGGCCGGCAAGAAGACCTTCATGGACCTGGTCACCCGTCCCTCGACCTTCCTGTGGCTCATCGCGGCCGTCGGCACCCTGCTCGTGGTCGCGGGCCGGATGGATCCGGTGAATCTGCTGCCGTTCCTGTTGCTGGGCACCACCTTTGGCGCACGACTGCTCGGCATCGCCTACGGCCTCGGCGGTATCCGGGCCGGCATGCTGGCGGCCCGGCGCCTGCAGAACACGCTCGACGAACACGAACTCGAGGTGCGCGAGCCGGGCGAGCCCACCGGGGAGTCGGCGCAGGCGGTGGTGTTCGACAACGTCGGTTTCGGCTACCGCCCCGACGTTCCGGTGATCCACGACGTGTCGCTGACGCTGCGGCCCGGCACCCTCACCGCGCTGGTCGGCCCGTCGGGATCCGGCAAGTCGACGCTGGCCGCCCTGCTGGCCCGCTTCCACGACGTCGACCGGGGCTCGATAACCGTTGGGGGGCGCGACATTCGGTCGATGACGGCCGACGAGCTCTACGCCCGGGTCGGATTCGTGCTGCAGGAGACGCAGTTGGTGCACGGGACGGTCGCGGAGAACATCGCCCTGGCGGTGCCCGACGCCACCGCCGCGCAGATCGAGCAAGCCGCGCGCGAGGCGCAGATCCACGACCGCATCATGCGGCTACCGCACGGCTATGACACCGTGCTGGGCGCCGGCGTCGGGCTCTCGGGCGGGGAGCGGCAACGCCTCACCATCGCCCGCGCCATCCTGGCCGACACCGAGATCCTGATCCTCGACGAGGCCACCGCGTTCGCCGATCCGGAATCGGAATACCTTGTGCAGCAAGCACTTAACCGCTTGACGCGGGACCGCACCGTGCTGGTGATCGCCCACCGGTTGCACACCATCACCCGGGCCGACCAGATCGTCGTGCTCGACCACGGCCGCATCGTCGAGCGCGGCAGGCACGAGGAACTGCTGGCCGCCGACGGCCGCTACCGGCGGCTGTGGGAGGGCGGTCGGCGCGGCGCGGTGACCGTCGGCACGGCGGGGGAGGTTGCCCGATGATTCGCACCTGGCTGAGCCTGGTCCCGGCGGACCGCCGCAACAAGGTCGTCGCCTATACCGTCCTGGCCCTGCTGTCCGTCGCGGTGCGCGCGGTGGCCACCGTTCTGCTGGTGCCGCTGGTGGGCGCGCTGTTCAGCGGCGCCCCGCACCGGGCGCTGGTCTGGCTGGGCTGGCTGACCGCCGCCACCGCGATCGGCTGGGCGATCGACACCGCCACCGCACGCATCGGCTTCAACCTGGGTTTCGCGGTGCTCGACCACAGCCAGCACGATGTGGCCGACCGGCTGCCCGGGGTGCGGCTGGACTGGTTCACCGTCGAGCACACCGCGACGGCCCGGCAGGCCATCGCGGCCACCGGTCCGGAACTGGTCGGCCTGGTGGTCAACCTGCTCACGCCGCTGATCTCGGCGGTGCTGCTGCCCGCCGCCATCGCGGTGGCGCTAGTGCCGGTGTCCTGGCAACTGGGGCTGGCCGCGCTGGGCGGGCTGCCGCTGATGCTGGGCGCGCTGTGGGCGTCGGCGCGCCTGGCGCGGCGCGCCGATTCGACTGCCGCCGAAGCCAATAGCGCGCTCACCGAGCGGATCATCGAGTTCGCCCGCACCCAGCAGGCGCTGCGGGCCGCGCGGCGCGTCGAGCCGGCGCGCAGCCTGGTCGGCGACGCGCTGGCCGCCCAGCACGGCGCGACGATGCGCCTGCTGGCCATGCAGGTCCCGGGCCAGCTGCTGTTCAGCCTGGCCAGCCAGCTGGCCCTGATCCTGCTGGCCGGGGCCGCCACCGCGCTGACCGTCAACGGCACGCTGACGGTGGCCGAGGCCATCGCGCTGATCGTCGTCATCGTGCGCTACCTCGAGCCGTTCACCACCATCAGCGAGCTGGCGCCCGCACTGGAGAGCACCCGCGCCACGCTCGACAACATCCGCGCCGTGCTCACCGCGCCGCAAATGAACGCCGGCTCGGCGTCCCTGCCGGGTACCGCGGCGCCGCGCATCGAGTTCGACGACGTCGTCTTCCGTTACGACGGGGCGAGCGTGCCGGTGCTCGATGGGGTGAGCTTCTCGTTGGAGCCGGGCAGCACGACGGCGATCGTCGGACCGTCCGGATCGGGCAAGAGCACCATTTTGGCGTTGATCGCCGGACTGCACGAGCCCACCCGGGGCCGGGTGCGCATCGACGGCGTGGACGCGGCGACGCTGGACGCCGAATCCCGCCGCGCGGCCAGCAGCGTGGTGTTCCAGCACCCCTACCTGTTCCACGGCTCCATCCGCGACAACGTGCTGGCCGGTGATCCCGGCGCCGGCGACGACGCCTACGCGCGCGCGGTGGCGCTGGCCCGCGTCGACGAGCTCGTCGCACGACTGCCCGACGGCGCCGACAGCGTGGTCGGGGAGGCCGGCTCGGCGCTGTCCGGCGGTGAACGCCAGCGCGTCAGCATCGCCCGCGCACTGCTCAAACCGGCGCCCATACTGCTGGTCGACGAGGCGACCAGCGCGCTGGACACCGAGAACGAGGCGGCGGTCGTCGACGCGCTCACCGCCGACCCGCGCTCGCGCACCCAGATCATCGTGGCGCACCGGCTGGCCAGCATCGGGCACGCCGACCGCGTCCTGTTCCTCGACCACGGACGGGTGGTCGAGGACGGAACGGTCGACGAATTGCGCGCCGCGGGCGGGCGTTTCGCCGAATTCTGGCGGCAGCAGCACGAGGCCGCCGAATGGCGGATTCCGGCCGGTTAGCTCACCGCGGTTGACCGCAACTCTTGCGGTATGCCTTACAGTTTGTCAGTCGGATCTGCATCCAGGAGGCGTGCCGCGATGAGTGCTGTGCTGTCGATACCGCGTTACCCCGGCGACGTCACCCCGCAGTGGCTGTCGGCGGCGCTGAGCGGGCGCGGCGCTCCCGTCGAGGTCGCCGAGGTGGACGTGGCCGCGATCGGCACCGGGCAGACCGGGGCCACCTACCGGGTGACGGCCCGCTACGCCACCGATCCCGGTGACCTGCCGCAGACCTTCGTGATCAAACTTCCCGCTCAGGACGACACCGTGCGCGACCGGGTGGTCATCGGCTACCGCAGCGAATGCGCGTTCTACTCCTCGGTGGCCGACCGGGTGCAGGTGCCGACACCGCGCTGCTTCTACTCCGAGATCACCGAGGACGCAATGGATTTCGCCCTGCTGCTGGCCGATCAGGCGCCGGCGGTGCAGGGCGATCAGCTGTTGGGCTGCGGTGAAACCGAGGCGCGGCTTGCGGTCACCGCGCTGGCCGGTCTGCACGCGCCCAGCTGGTGTGACCCGGTGTGGCTCGACTTCCCGGGCATCGCGTTCGGGCGGCCCGACGAAGCCGGGGCGGGCGGCATGGGGGAGGTGGCGAAGATGAGCGCCGACATCACGCTGGAGCGGCTGGGCGATCGGATGAGCGCCGAAGACCGCGAAACCTTCGCCGCGGCAATGGGTGTGATCGCGCCGTGGCTGCTGTCCGAGTATGACCGGTTCGCCCTGCTGCACGGCGACTACCGGCTGGACAACCTGCTGTTCGACCCGGACCGAACCAGGGTGAGCGTGGTCGACTGGCAGACGCTCGGCGTCGGCCTTCCGGCCCGCGACCTTGCCTACTTCACCGCGACCAGCCTGGATTCGCCGCTGCGCGCGGCCATCGAGGAAGAGCTCGTCGCCGACTACCACCGCGCGCTGGTGGCCGGTGGGGTCAACGGCTACGACCGCGAAACCTGTTGGCGCGACTACCGGCTCGGGGTGCTGCAGGCGCCGCTGATCTCCGCGCTGGGGTTCGCGTTCGCCGCGGCCACCGAGCGCGGCGACGACATGGTGCTGACCATGCTGGGCCGCGGCTGCCGGGCGATCCGCGAGCTGGGCACCCTCGAGCTGATCGGCTGACGCCTCAGAGGTCGCCGGTGAAGTCGGCGCTCAGCCAGCGGTCGGGCCGGATGGTGAATAGCACCTCCTCGACACCCTCCAGGCTTTGCACGAACGCGCGCCCACCCTCCTCGCCCAGGTAACGGATGGCGACGGCCAATTGCACGTCGGACGGGGCCGGCTTGGTGGCGTCGACGACGGTGCCCTCCACCACCACGTACTGATACGGCGGCTCCTCGCGCTGGACCACCACAGTGACCTTGCCCGCCCGCTCGATGAGCCGGGCCTTGCGACTGGACGCCCCGGTCATGATCCGGATGTCGCCGCCGGGGGTGTAGTCGTACCAGATCGGGACGGCGGCCGGCGGGCGGCCGTCGGTGGCCTCGACCGATAGGACCGCGACGTGTGTGCCGGCGAGGAACTCCTGGCGTTCGGATTCGCTGAAGGGTTTCATGTGGCCTGCAAGTGCGCGACGCGCGTGATCTATTCCCGGGGCCGGCGCTCAGTACTGGGTCGAGCCCTGATCGACCGGGATCTGGGCGGCGGTGACCTTGCGCGATTCGTCGCTGGCCAACCAGCACACCGTGTCGGCGATATCCTCCGGCTCGGCGACCCAGTCGGGCAAAAACGGTGTCAGCACGTGCGACAGCTGCGGGTTGGTCTCCATGGCCTGGCCCACCGCGGTGACCATGTCGCCCGAGCCCATCGGCGTGTTCACCGGTCCGGGATGGACGCTGTTGACCCGGATCGAATGCTTGCCCAACTCCGCGGCGAACGCCCGCGCCAGCCCGGTCACCGCGTGCTTGCTGGCCGTGTAGTGAATCATGAACGGCTGCATCTTCATTCCCGCCGCCGAACTGATCAGGATGATGGAGCCGCCGCGGCCGCCCTCGATGATCCGGGGCGCGCCGGCCATCACCGTGTTCCAGGTGCCGGTGACGTTGATGTCCATGACGTCGCGGAAGTCTTCCGGGGTGATGTCGTCCCAGGCCTGGGGGGCCGCGACCCCGGCGTTGGCGACGATGATGTCGAGGCGCCCCAACGCGGCCACGCCGTCGTCCACCACCTTTCGCAGCCCGTCGAAGTCGCGGGTGTCCACCACCGCGGCGACGATCCGGCGGTTCGCGGCCTCGACCAGGCGCACGGTTTCGCTCAGGTCCTCCGGGCTCGCCGGATCGTAGGGAACGCACGAGGGCAGCTTGCCGGCGATGTCGACGGCGATGATGTCGGCGCCCTCGGCGGCCATCCGGACCGCATGCGCACGGCCCTGGCCGCGGGCCGCCCCGGTGATGAAAGCTACTCGCCCCTCGAGCTTTCCGGCCATCAGCGCTCCTTCGTGGTAGTGGCTCGCTGGGCCGCCTTGACGAGGTTCGACCCGATGATCAGACGCTGTATCTCGCTGGTGCCCTCGTAGAGCCGCAGCAGGCGCACGTCGCGGTAGATGCGTTCCACCGGGACACCGCGCATGTAGCCGCTGCCGCCGTGCACCTGGACCGCGAGATCGGCCACCCGGCCGGCCATTTCGGTGCAGTACAGCTTGGCCGCCGACGGTGCCACGCGGCGGTCCTCGCCGGTCACCCACAGCCGGGCGGCCTCGCGCACCAGCGCGCGCCCGGCCAGCACCTCGGTCTGCTGGTCGGCCAGCATGGCCTGCACCAGCTGGAAGTTTCCGATCGGTGTGCCGCCCTGTGTCGCGGTGGAGGCGTAGGACACCGATTCGTCGAGCGCGCGTTGCGCGGCGCCGACCGCGAGGGCGGCGATGTGCACCCGTCCGCGCGCCAACGAGGTCATCGCCGCGCGATACCCGATGTCCTCGCTGCCGCCGATCAGCGCGTCGCCCCCGACCCGGACGTCGTCGAAGCTGACATCGGCGGTCCAGGCGCCCTCCTGGCCCATCTTGGCGTCCTTGGCGCCGATCTGCACACCCGCCGCGTCCGCCGGAACCAGGAAGACGGCGATTCCGGGTCCCTGGTCGTCGGCCGGCCGGGTGCGGGCGAACACCACGAACAGGTTGGCGACGGGCGCGTTGGTGATGAAGCGCTTTTGCCCGGAGATCACCCAATTGTCGCCGTCGGCAACGGCTTTGGTGCGCAGGCCGGCCGGGTTGGACCCGGCGCCGGGTTCGGTCAGGGCGAAGGAGGCGACGACGTCGCCGGCCGCCATCGGCTCGAGCCAGCGAGCCTTTTGCGCCTCGGTGCCGAAGCCGACCAGCACTTGACCGGCGATGCCGTTGTTGGTGCCGAACATCGAACGCAGCGCCAGCGAGGTGTAGCCCAATTCCATCGCCAGCTCGACGTCTTGCATCAGGTTGAGGCCGAGCCCGCCCCACTGCTGGGGGATGGCGTACCCGAACAGCCCCATCTTCTTGGCCTGGTCGCGCAGGTCGTCGGGCACCCGGTCGCCGTCCAGGATTTCCTGCTCGCGGGGCACCACGGCGGTGCGGACGAACTGGCGGGTCTGGGCCAGGATCTCGCCGAAATCCTGCTCCGAGACCTCGGCGACTTCAGCGCTGGTCATCTGCGGACGCTCCCTCTTCTGGCACCTATCTGGTCGGGATCCCTGCGCCGCAGGGGGCGGGCCCCTCCGTCGGCCCGGGCCGGGTACCCGGCATCGAGGCAGATCCTATATGAAATATGATATTCGGACGTCGGGCACCCCCGGCCGGGGGCCAATTCAAGGGAGGCGTGGTACAGGTGTCCTTGCTCAGTGGTCAGACCGCGGTCATCACAGGTGGCGCACAAGGTTTGGGGTTCGCGATCGCCGAACGGTTCGTCGCCGAAGGGGCGCGGGTCGTCCTCGGCGACGTCAATCTGGAGGCGACGCAAACCGCGGCCAAACAGCTGGGCGGTGACCAGGTGGCGCTGGCCGTGCGCTGCGACGTCACCAAGTCGTCCGAGGTCGAAACGCTGATCCAGACCGCCGTCGAGCGGTTCGGCGGCCTGGACATCATGGTCAACAACGCCGGGATCACCCGGGACGCCACCATGCGCAAGATGACCGAGGAGCAGTTCGATCAGGTCATCGCCGTGCACTTGAAGGGCACCTGGAACGGCACCCGGTTGGCGGCGGCGATCATGCGGGAAAACAAGCGCGGCGCCATCATCAACATGTCCTCGGTGTCGGGCAAGGTCGGCATGGTCGGCCAGACCAACTACTCGGCGGCCAAGGCCGGCATCGTGGGCATGACCAAGGCGGCCGCCAAGGAGCTGGCCTACCTGGGTGTGCGGGTGAACGCGATCGCCCCCGGTTTGATCCGCTCGGCGATGACAGAGGCCATGCCGCAACGCATTTGGGACTCCAAGGTGGCCGAGGTGCCGATGGGCCGGGCCGGCGAGCCCAGCGAGGTCGCCAGCGTGGCGCTGTTTTTGGCCTCCGACATGTCGTCGTACATGACCGGCACCGTCATGGAGATCACGGGCGGCCGGCACCTGTGAGCGCGGTCCGCGAAGCCGTCATCTGCGAGCCCGTCCGGACGCCGATCGGCCGCTACGGGGGAATGTTCAAGGCGCTCACCGCCGTCGACCTCGGCGTCGCGGCGCTCGGTGGGCTGTTGCAGCGAACCGGGTTGCCCCCCGAGGCCGTGCAGGACGTCATTCTCGGGCACTGCTATCCCAGCAGCGAGGCGCCGGCGATCGGACGCGTCGTGGCACTGGATTCCGGTCTGCCGGTGACGGTTCCGGGCATGCAGGTCGACCGGCGCTGCGGCTCGGGACTGCAAGCCGTGATCCAGGCCTGCCTGCAGGTGCGCAACGGCGATCACGATCTGGTCATCGCCGGCGGCTGCGAAAGCATGAGCAACGTCGCCTTCTACTCCACCGACATGCGCTGGGGCGGCGCCCGCAGCGGTGTGCGGGTGCATGACGGGCTGGCCCGCGGACGCACCACGGCCGGGGGCCGGCGCTACCCGGTGCCCGGCGGCATGCTGGAAACGGCCGAGAATCTGCGCCGCCAGTACGGCATTTCCCGCCAGGAGCAGGACGAGCTGGCGGTGCGGTCACACCAGCGCGCGGTGGCCGCGCAGAAAGACGGCATCCTGGCCCAGGAGATCATCGCCGTCGCGGTGCCCACCCGGCACGGCGACGAGCTGATCGACACCGACGAACACCCGCGCGCGGATACCTCGGTGGAGTCGCTGAGCAAGCTCAAACCCGTTCTGCTGGAACAGGATCCAGAGGCCACCGTCACGGCGGGCAACGCCAGCGGGCAGAACGACGCGGCCTCGATGTGCGTGGTGACCACGCCGGAGAAGGCCGACGAGCACGGCCTGAGGCCATTGGTGCGGCTGGTGTCGTGGGCAGTGGCCGGGGTCGCCCCTCACATCATGGGCATCGGGCCGGTCCCGGCCACCGAGGTGGCGCTGGCCAAGGCGGGGCTGTCACTGTCCGACATCGACCTCATCGAGCTCAACGAAGCCTTTGCCGCGCAAGCGCTTGCGGTGATGCGGGAATGGAAGTTCGGCGCCGCCGACCACGACCGCACCAATGTGCACGGCTCCGGGATCTCGCTGGGCCATCCGGTCGGCGCCACCGGCGGCCGGATGCTGGCCACCCTGGCACGCGAGCTCACCCGCCGCCAGGCCCGCTACGGCCTGGAGACGATGTGCATCGGCGGCGGCCAGGGCCTGGCCGCCGTCTTCGAGCGGGTCGCCTGAGATGACCGATCCGCGGCTGCCCCTGCACGGCCTCAGCGTGGTGGAGGTGTCCAGCTTCGTCGCCGCGCCGTTGTGCGGCATGACGCTGAGTCAGCTCGGCGCGGAGGTGATCCGGGTCGACCCGATCGGCGGCGCTTCCGACGTGCAACGCTGGCCGCTGGCGGCGGACGGCACGTCGATCTATTGGACCGGGCTGAACAAGGGAAAGCGTTCGGCCACCATCGATTTGCGGTCCGCCGAGGGCCAACGGCTGGTGCAGCGACTGATCGTGGAGGGCGACGGCGTCGTCGTCACCAACGCGGCGGGCCTGTCCTGGCTGAGCCACGATGCGCTGGCGGCGCTGCGCGCCGACGTCATCCACGTCCAGCTACTCGGTCGCGGCGACGGCTCCACCGGCGTGGACTACACCGTCAACGCCGGCATCGGCTACCCGCTGGTCACCGGCCCGGCCGAGCACGCCGGCCCGATCAACCACGTGCTGCCGGCCTGGGACGTGTGCTGCGGACTGTATGCCGCGCTGTCCGTCGTCACCGCCGTCCACCGCCGCGAGCAGTCCGGGGCCGGCGCGCGGATCAGCCTGGCGCTGGAGGACGTCGCGCTGGCCACCGCGGCCAACCTGGGGTTGCTCACCGAGCCGCAAGTCGTCGGCACCCAGCGCGAACGGTTGGGCAACGCCATCTACGGCCAGTACGGGCAGGACTTCACCAGCCGCGACGGAGCCAGGTTCATGGTTGTCACGTTGACCGGTCGGCATTTTCGCGACCTGCTCGACGTGACGGGCACCGGCGCGGCGGTGTCGGCGCTCGCCGATGCGCTGGGTGTCGACTTCGGCTCCGAGGGCGAGCGCTACCGGTACCGCGACGTGCTCTCCGGTCTGTTCGCCACCTGGTTCGGCGATCACACCGCCGACGAAATCACCGCCGCGCTGTCGCACACCACCGTGCTCTTCGAGCGGTACCGCACCTTCGCCGAGGTCGCGGCGGGGCCGAAAGTCACTGCCAATCCGCTGTTTTCCCGATTGCACCAGCCCGGCCTGGGCGACTACTTCGCGCCCGGATTGCCGGCCGCGTTCGACGGCACCCATCCCGCCGGCGCGCCCGCCCCCGCCCTGGGGCAAGACACCGCCGAGGTCCTCGCGCGGCTGGGGCTCACCGCCGCGGACATCGAGCGGCTGGCCGACGCCAAGACCATCGCCTGCTGAGCAACCGAAGGGAACGCAGCACATGACCAGACTGGCCCAGACCCTCGGGTTGACCGAATTCCAGACCGAGATCATCGCCACCGTACGGCAATTCGTCGACAAGGAAGTCATTCCCCACGCCGCGGAACTGGAACGCGCCGACACCTACCCCCAGGACATCGTCGACCAGATGCGCGACATGGGGCTGTTCGGGCTGATGATCCCGCAGGAGTACGGCGGATTGGGCGAGTCGCTGCTGACCTACGCCCTGTGCGTGGAGGAGCTGGCCCGCGGCTGGATGAGCGTCTCCGGTGTGCTCAACACCCACTTCATCGTGGCCTACATGCTGCGCCAGCACGGCACCGACGAACAGAAGCAGCGCTTCCTGCCGCGGATGGCGGTCGGCGAGACCCGCGGCGCGTTCTCGATGTCGGAGCCGGAGCTGGGCTCCGATGTGGCCGCGATCCGGACCCGCGCCCGGCGCGATCCGGACGGCGGCTACACCATCGACGGCCAGAAGATGTGGCTCACCAACGGTGCCACCTCGACGCTGATCGCGGTGCTGGTGCGCACCGACGAGGGCTCGGACAAGCCGCACCGCAACCTGACCGCGTTCCTGGTCGAGAAGCCGGTCGGGTTCGGCGAAGTCGTTGCGGGCCTGCGGATTCCGGGGAAGATCGACAAGCTGGGCTACAAGGGCATCGAAACCACCGAGCTCATCTTCGACGGCTACCGGGCGGCCGCCGACGACATCCTCGGCGGCACGCCGGGGCAGGGCTTCTTCCAGATGATGGACGGCATCGAGGTGGGCCGGGTCAACGTCTCGGCCCGCGCGTGCGGTGTCGCGATCCGCGCCTTCGAGCTGGCGGTGCGCTACGCGCAACAACGCGAGACCTTCGGCAAGCCGATCGCCGAGCACCAGGCCATCGCGTTCCAACTGGCCGAGATGGCCACCAAAGTCGAAGCGGCACACCTGATGATGGTCAACGCCGCACGTCTGAAGGACTCGGGGGAGCGCAACGACGTCGCCGCCGGAATGGCCAAATACCTGGCCAGCGAATACTGCGCCGAAGTGACCCAGCAGAGTTTCCGGATCCACGGCGGCTACGGCTATTCCAAGGAGTACGAGATCGAGCGGCTGATGCGCGACGCGCCGTTTTTGCTCATCGGCGAGGGCACCAGCGAGATCCAGAAGAACATCATCAGTAAGCGGCTGCTCGCCGAATACCGGGTGTAGGCAACGATGAGCGTTCCGGATTTCGCGGCCCGACCGCAACTTTCCGACGACGTCGCGCATCTGATCCGCGGCCGGATCTTTGACGGCAGTTACGCCGCCGGCTCCTATGTGCGGCTGGATCAGCTGGCCGCCGAACTCGGGATCAGCGTCACACCGGTGCGTGAAGCGCTGTTCGCGCTGCGCGCCGAGGGCCTGATCAGCCAGCAGCCCCGGCGCGGCTTCGTTGTGCTGCCGGTCACCCGGCGCGACGTCACCGACGTGGCGAACGTGCAGGCGCACGTCGGCGGTGAGCTGGCCGCGCGTGCGGCGGTCAACATCACCGACGACCAGCTGCGCGAGCTCAAACAGATCCAGGCGCAGCTGGAGGACGCCTACGCCGGCGACGAGCACGAGCGCACTGTCCGGCTGAACCACGAATTCCACCGGGCCATCAACATCGCCGCCGACTCACCCAAACTGGCGCAGCTGATGTCCCAAATCACCCGCTACGCACCGGAATCGGTGTTCCCTGCGATCCAGGGCTGGCCCGAGCAGTCGATGAAGGACCACCGGCGCATCTTGTCCGCGCTGAAAAAGCGGGACGACAAGCTGGCCCGTGCGGCGATGTCGGAGCACCTGGCCGCCGGTGCGGTTCCGCTGATCGATCACCTGGTCGCCCGCGGTGTGGTGGTCGACGGCGGCGGGCCGGACCCCGGTTGACGCGAGTGTTGTCTTTGTCGACGCGTGCGGCATACGCTGCGACCTAAGGGGGCAACAGAACGGAGCGAGGAAGAATGTCCCCGACGCTTCGCGCATCGGCGGTGCTCGTTGTCTGTGTCGCGGCGATTGCGCTCGCGGCCCCGGCCTTCGCCGACCCGATGGACCCCATTCCCGGCACCGGTGTTTTCGTGGTGGGCCCCGACATCGCCCCGGGCCTCTACCACACGGGCGGCTCGGGCTCGGCCTTCGGGGTCTGGATCAACAATGTGCCGACCCAGGACTCGATGTGTTCGTGGTTCACCTACAGCACGGCGGACGCGAACAAAGAGCATGTGCTGCAGACGAATACCTCGATCGGCCCGATGTATGCGAACATCAACTCCGCGGTCAAGGCGTTCGAGTCGCAGAACTGTCAACCCTGGACACGGGTTTCCTGACGCCGGTCGGCGTCGGCGAGCAGCTCGCGCAGCCGGCGCACGTCGACCTTGCCGGTGACCCCGCGCGGCAGGTCGTCGTCGGATCGCAGCACCAGCCACACACTGGGAACCTTGAAGGAGCTCAACAGGTTTCGCGCGGCGGCGCGCAGTTGTGCGGCGGTCAACTCACGGCACACCACCGCCGCGCCCACCCGGTCACCCGTGGCGCCCGGCACATTGGTGACGACGGCGCCGTCCACCCCGTCGATGGTGCGTAGCGCGCGCTCGACCTCGCTCGGGTAGACGGTGGCGCCGCTGACCTTGAACATGTCGTCGGCGCGCCCGTGGTAGAACAAAAACCCCGCGTCGTCGAGATGACCCAGGTCGCCGGTGGGGTAGAAGCCGTCGACGGTGAACAACTCTTCGCGGCTGCGGCCACACATGCCGCGCAGCGTGTGCGGTCCCCGGATCTGGATGATGCCGGCGGTCCCGGCCCCGACCGGCGCGCCGGTGTCGGGGTCGACGATGCGGACTTCCATGCCGTCGAACGGCTTTCCGCAGCTGCCCCGCGCCGAAACGGGCATGTCGGTGTCGGCGGGGTAACCGCTGTACGGGCCGAACGCCTCGGTCATGCCGAAAAGTGTGGCCCGGGCGCCCGGTCGGGCGCGCTGTTCGGGCGGCAGCAGGGCTTGCAGGCTTCCGGGCCGCAGCGCCGAGAGGTCGGCGCCGACGGTGCCGGCATGCCTGGCCAGGGTCTCGGCCTGGTCCGGCCAGCCCCGAAACAGCGTGACCCGTTCGCTTTCCAGCAATCGCAGGGTGGTCTCCGGTCGAGGGATTTCCTCGGTCACCAGGGTGGCGCCGGCCAGCAGCGCGGACAGTATTCCGCTGCCGAAACCGCCCACCCAGAAGAACGGCATCGGCAGATACAGACGGGAGTCGGCGTCGATGCAGCGGGCCGCGAGGCCGGATTGCACCGCGCCCAGCGCGCTGCCGTGCGAGTGCCAGACGCCCTTGGGCGTTCCGCTGCTTCCCGAGGTGAACATGATCACCAGCGGGTCCGCGGGGGTGACGGTTTGGGTCATGGCATCGACGATCTGGCCGGCCCGCGCGCCGGCCGCGGCGGCGTCGAGCTGTTCGGTCGGCCAAACCTGTTGCAGCGCTGGCAGTTCGGAACGCACCGCCGCGACGTCGTCGAGGTAGCGGTGACCGCGGAATTCGTCCACGCTCACCAAGAACTGCACGGCGGCGACCCGCAACTGCGCGACGAGTTCACCGGCTCGCAGCAGCGTGCTCAGCGGTACCAGGACGGCGCCGATGCGGGTCAGGGCGATGGCGATCAGCACCCAACGGGTGTTGTTGGGCATGATCAATCCCACCCGGGTGCCCTTGCCGACGCCGGCCTGCACGAACACCGCGGCGAGTTCCCTTGTGGCGGTGTCGAGTTGGTCATAGGTGATGCGGTAACCCGGGTCGATCACCATCGGCTTGCCGCCGAACTCGGCGGCGCGCGACCTGACCAGGCGATCGATGGTGGGTGTGCTCGCCTCAGGCATCGAACAGCTTCCTCAGTTGCCGCAGGTCGACCTTACCGCTGGACAGCAGTGGGACGTCGGCGCGGCGCAGGGAAGCGAACCGCCGGGGGATCTTGTACGCCGACAGTTCGGATTTGAGTCGTTCGCGCAGCGCGTCCGGATCGAGGGCGGCCCGGTCATCCGGCCACACCACCGCGGCGGCGACCAGCTGGCCGCGCCGGGCATCGGGAATCCCGACCACGTAGGCGGTCGCGCCGCCGGTGACCGCCGCGATCGCCTTTTCGACCTCGACCGCCGAGACGTTGGCGCCCGCGGTCTTGATCATCGCGCCCAGCCGCCCGGCGAAATAGAAGTATCCGTCGGCGTCGGCGCGCACCAGATCGCCGGTGTGGAACCAGCCGTCGGGGTCGAAACACTCTTCCCGGCTCCGTTTGTGGTACCGCTGCATCAGATACGGCCCGCGGATGCACAGTTCGCCCACCTCACCCACCGCGACGGCGGCCCCGGTGTCGGGGTCGAGGATCCTCGCCTCGAACCCGGGCGCGGGTTTGCCGAACGAGCCGCGCCGGTGCTCGGGCTGGTCGGCTTCGTCGTCGCCGATCAGCACCACCCCGCCGGCCTCGGTCATGCCCAGCATGTTGTGCCGCAGTTCGGGGTCGGCGGGCCGCGCCTCGACCGCCATGATCGGATACAGGTTCCCCCGCCGCATCGACGACAGATCGCGGTCGGCAAAGCTCGGGTGCTCGGCCAGGTGGGCGATCCCCGCGCTGAAACCGTTGGTCATGGTGGGCTTTTCGGCTTCCAGCAGGTCCAGAGTCGCCCCGGCGTCGGTGGCGTTGGAGCATATCAGCGTCGATCCGGCCACCAGTGTGGCCAGCAGTCCGAAGGCGAACCCGCCGATCCAGAAGAACGGTGAATTGCAGAACAATCGGTCGTCGGCCGTCAAACCCCGGATTCCGTTGAGGTTGCGCTGGTGTTCCAGCAGCGCACCGTGGGTGTGCACCACCCCCTTGGGGGTGCTGGTCGACCCGGAGGTGTACACGATGGCCAGCGGATCGCACGCCTGCACGTCGTCCTCCATCGCGGCCAGCAGTGCCGGGTCGATGCCGCCGCCCGGGGCGCCCACCGTCTGCGGGGCGAACAGCACCCGGCGCAATTGCGGCGCCGCGGTGCAAAACAACCGGCGGCCGGGATCGAAGTCGGTCTCCGACACCGCCTCGGACAAGCGCCGCGCATAGTCGTGCGAGCGAAAGGAGCGGGCGCTCAACAGGATCTCGACGTCGCTGTCGAGAAGCTGCTCGCGCAGCTCGCGCACGGTGACGAACGTCGAGAACGGCACCACCACGGCGCCGATCCGGGCCGCCGCCAGCATCGCGACGACGAACCGCGCACCGTTCGGGTGGAGCAGCCCGACATGCGTTCCCTTGCCGGCGCCAAGGGCGATCAGCCCCCGGGCGAGTTCGGCCGATCGGACGTCGGCCTCGGCGTAGCTGATCCGTTCGGCGTCGCAGATCAGCAGCGGGTGGTCGCCGCGCCACCGCGCCTGGTGCCGCAACGTCGCGCCGACCGTCGCGAAATCACCGGGCATGGTCGCGCAGTACCGTCGGCCGCTCGGCGAAGTAGCCGCGGACCGCGGCCAGGTCGGCCTTGCCGGACGGGGTTCGGGGCAGGGCGTCGACGATCGCGATCTCGGTGGGAATCTCGTAGCGCGCCAAGCGCTCTCGCAGATGCTCGACCAGTGCGTCGGTCGTCGACGGCGCGCGGAGTTCGACCATGGCCACCGGCGTCTCTCCCAGTCGTGGGTCGGGCCGGGCGACGACGGCCGCACCGGCGACCGCGGGGTGGCTTTCCAGCGCGGCGCGCACGTCGTCGGGCATCACCTTGAACCCGCCGCGAATGATCGCTTGGTCGGCGCGCCCGACGATCCAGACAAACCCGTCGGCGTCGATGCGCGCCATGTCGGTGGTGCGCAGCCAGTCCGCGTCGGGCCCCAGCTGCCCGGGCTTGACCTCCATCAGCCCGATTTCGTCCGGCCCCAGCGGTGTTCCGTCCTCGGCGACCACCCGCAGCGCCGCGCCCGGGTTGGCCCGGCCGACACTGCCCCGTTTGACCCGCCAGTACCGCCGGTGATCGGCGAGGGTCCAGCCCGCCACGCCGCCACCGAATTCCGTTGCCGCATAAGAGGTCAGCACCGGGATGCCGTACTTCTCGGTGAACGCGTCGGCGTCATCGGCCGACAGCGGCGCGGTGCCGCACGTGACGACCTGGATGCTTTCCAGATCGGCGCGCGGCAGGTCGGAGTGCAGCACCGTGCGCAGCGCGGCGGGCACCAGCGACACCGCGCGGGGCCGGTGCCTGCGCACGGCGGCGGCCCAGGCGTTCAGCTCGAAGCGTTCCAGCAACACGAATGGCCTTGCGTCGGCGATGCATTGCAGCACGCGGAACACCCCGCCGATGTGCACCAGCGGAGAGTTCACGATGGCGACGCCGCGCCGCGGTTCGGTGGGCGCCGGTGCGGTGCCCGGCTCGACGCCCAGCACGCTGCGCGCCAGCATGTCGTAGCCCAGGTCGATTCGCTTCGGTGGGCCGGTGGTGCCGCTGGTCAACATGCGCACCGCCACACTGCGCGGCGCGGCGGCGGGCGGGGCGGCCGGCCCCGGCGGGTCGGCGAGGCGCGAGATCGGCATCGTCGGGGTGTCGTCGGTCACCAGGGCGGCCAGATCGTCGGGCTCGCCGATGATCAGGGGCAGCCGCAGCCGCGCCAGGTCGGCCCTGGTGCGCTCGTCGCCGCGGGACGGGTTGACCACCACGACCGTTCCGCCGCCCAGCAGCACGCCCAGGAACGCCGCCACCTGCCAGGGCCGGTTGCGTAGCAGCATCCCCACCTCGGTGCCGGTGGTGCGAGCGGCCACCTGTCGCGCCGTCGCGCCCAGCTGTGCCCAGGAAAACCATTGGCCGCCATACTCGATGGCGCGGCCGTGCGGCTCGAGGTCGAGCACGTCGGCGATGCGCTGGACAAGGGGATGACGCGGCATCAGCGGATCTTCGGTGTGCGTGCCGCGCCGCGTGCACCGGCGTCCCGGCCGGCGGCCAGCTCGGCGGTGCCCAGCGGATTGCCCAGCCGGGTGTAGATGAGGCCCTGCTCCATCGCCGCGCGATACGGCTTGTCCAGTGATTCCCAGATCGCCTTCACCGTGCCCGCGGTCGCGGTCGGGGGCTTGGCGGCGATGGTCGCCGCGATCTCGTGGGCCCGGTCCCAGAGCCGTTCGGCGGGAACCACTTCCGTCACCAGGCCGATCCGCAGCGCGGTGTCCGCCCCGACCCGTTCGTCGTTGCCCATCAGTGCGATCCGCAACGTCTCGCCGAGCCCGATGCGACGCATCAGGCCGACCGGTTCCAGGGCACAGACCAGGCCGGCCGACACATGCGAATCGAAAAAGGTGGCGTCCTGCGAGCAGATGACCACGTCGGACTCGTTGACGAAGTAGAACGCGCCCGCGGTGCACATGCCCTGGACCGCGCACACCACCGGCTTCCACATCTTCTGCCACTTCGGGCTCAGAGCTTCGCCGGGATCCTCGTGGTTCCAGATGTTTTCGGGCTGACCGTACGGCGTCTTGATGTCCAGCCCGGCGCTGAACGCCCGGTCGCCGGCGGCCCGCAACACCACCGCGTGCACCGCGTCGTCGAGCTTGACCAGGCGCCACGCCTGAGCCATCTCGGCACACATGGCGCGGTTGAACGCGTTGAGCTGCTCGGGCCGATTCAGCGTGATGGTGGCGACGTGGTCGGTGGCGTCCACCTCGAGCAGGATGGTGTCGAACTGCGCGCTCATCGGCATTGCCAATTCGGTTGGCGCTTTTCCACGAAGGCCCTCGGTCCTTCGGCCGCGTCCTCGGTTCGCAACACCCGCTCGCGGAAGGTCTCGGCGAGGATCTCCGCCTCGTGCAGCGGCACGTTCAGGCCCTTGAGGATGGCCAGCCGGGTGCCCCGAACGGCCAGCGGCGCATTGGAATTGACGATGTCGGCGATCTCGTGCGCCCGCTCCAGCAGCCGGTCGTGCTCGACGATCTCGCTGATCAGCCCGAGCTCGTAGGCGCGCTGTGCGCTCATCCGCTCGTGCTTGCCCATCAACGCCATCCGCAGCGCGATCGAGCGGGGCAGCACCCGCGACACCCGGACCAATTCGCGGCCGGCCACCAGGCCGATGCTGACGTGCGGGTCGAAGAAGGTGGCCTGCTCGGACGCGATCACGATGTCGGTCGTCGTGACCCAATCCATGCCCGCGCCGCAACAGATTCCGTTCACCGCGGTCAGCACCGGCTTGGCCATGGTGCGAAACGGCGGCGTCCCTTCCTGCGGGGCCTCCCATTGGTCGTAGGTCGACAGGTACGGCCGCTCGTAGATCACCTTGCCGTCTTCAGGGATCTCCTTGACGTCGGCGCCCGAGCAGAACGCGCGGCCGGTGCCGGTGACGACGAGCAGCCACACCCTGTCGTCGTTCTCCGCCTCGTGGTAGGCGGCCCGCAGTTCGGTGATCATGTGCGGGCTGAGCGCGTTGAGGGCGTCCGGGCGGTTCAGGGTGATGGTCGCGGTGTGCCCGTCGACCTCGTACTTGATCGTGTCGAACGAATCAACGGGCATGAGTCATCCCTTCGTATCCCGGCGCCACCGAGCGTGGGCCGTATGTACGGGTGGGCGCCGCTTTTCGTGCATGGCGCCCACGCTCGACGCCCCGGCGCCTGTAGTCAGCGGCCACGGAAATCCGGGTCCCGTCGCTGCCGGAACGCCTCCAGGCCTTCCTTGAAATCACTTGTTCGGCAAGATAATTCCAGATTGAACAACTCCTGGGTCAGCGACTGGCTCAGCGTTGCGTGCTGACCGAAGCTCAGCGCCTGCTTGGCCAGGCCGAGCGCGGCGGTCGGCCCGGCGGCCAGCCGGCCCACCAACTCCTCGGCGGCGTCGTCGAGTTCGGCGCCGCCGACCGCCCGGTGGATCAACCCCCAGTCGGCCGCGTCGCGCCCGCCGACCTTCTCGCCCAGCAGCAGCATTCGCCGCGCCCGCGCCAGGCCGACCAGCCGGGCCAACAACCAGGTGGATCCCGAGTCGGGGCTGAATCCTCGCTCGACGAAAGGCTCCCAGAACACCGCGTCGGCGGCGGCGACGGTGAAGTCGGCGGCCAGCGCCAGATTGCAGCCGAACCCCACCGCCCAGCCGCGGACACTGCACACCACCGGCAGCTGGATGCCGGCGACGAGCTCGATCACCCGGTGCGCGGCGTGGGGGATGCGGCGCACCAGATCACCGGCGCGCGGGCGGGGCCCGCCCGGATCGTTGACGGCCACCCAGTCGGCGCCGGCGCAGAAGTCGTCCCCGGCGCCGACGATGTGGACGACGCGCAGCGAATCGTCGGAGGCCGCGGCGGTCAACGCATCGACCAGTGTGGCGATCATCAACTGCGTCAACGCATTACGCCGCGACGGGCGATCGAGCGTGAGGCGCAGCACCGCACCCTGGCGGTGCACCGCCACCGAACCCTCGGCTGCGGCCGCGTCGGCCCCCTGACTCACCGTCGAATCCGGCCTTTCTTCACCGATACGGTTACCCATACAGTAGGCAATACGATTGATACGCTGTATAAGTTAGCAAGGATACGCTGCCTGCGAAACAACCCCGGTGAAAGCCGGTGACAGCGCGACCCGCGCGGGCGGCGACGCACAGCGAAGCGACGAGGAGGAGCGGCGCCGATGACGATCGAGGAGGGGCAGGCCGCACCCGCGTCGGCGCCCGGCGGTGACGCCCGGTTCGGCGAGGCGCCGCTTGCCCAGACGGTGGCCGCGGCCGCCGCCATCCGGCGGCTCAGCTCGCTGCTGGTGTCCCTCGAACATCCGCACCCGGCGGTGGACGCCATGCTGGCGAAGTTCACCGAGTGGGAGAGCGAACTGTCGGCCGCGGCACCGGCGGACAATGCGCCGCGCATCGGGGAGATGCCTGATGACCCGCGGCGGGTCTATCTGAACCACGCCACCGACATCGGTGCCTACAACCCGTGTTTCCCCGAGTACCGGTTCACCGGGCTGGATGCCGAAAAGGCAACGGGGCGTGTGGACTTCCCGCTGGTCTACGAAGGGCCGCCGGGGCTGGTGCACGGCGGATTCCTGGCCGTGTTCTTCGACTGCGTTATCCAGCACCATAATTGCGTCACCGGCCGGTCCGGGAAGACCCGCTCCCTGGCCGTGACGTTCCGCCGGCCGACGCCGGTGCTGACCGAGTTGGCATTCGACATCACTCGGTCGCAGGGCGAACGGGGCATCACCTCGACCGCACGGCTGTTGCTCGGCGACGACGTGCTGTGCACCGGCGAGGTCAACACGTTGGCGTCGCGCCCGGATCAGCTCGCCGGGTCGCGATTCGGCCGGCGCCGAAAGGAGTCCGACACATGACCGCCTCGAGCACCTCCGACGATCGCGTGCTCTTCGACGTCGACGCCGAGCACCGCATCGCGACGATCACGCTGAACAATGCCAAGCAGCGCAACTCCTACGACGCCGCCATGCGCGAGGCCATCGCCCGCTGCCTGGATCGCGTCGCCGAGGACGACGACCTCACCGTCGTGCTGCTGCGCGGGGCCGAGGGGGTCTTTTCCACCGGGGCCGACATGAACAACGCCTACGGCTGGTACGGCACGTCACGCAACGCGGACGAGTCCACCCGGCGCCGCCCCAGCCAGCGTCGGCGACTCACGGTGGACCGCAAGTCTTTTGGCTTCTACCACAATTTCATGGGCTTCCCGAAGGTGACGGTCGGCGAGATCGCCGGCTACGCGCTCGGCGGCGGCTTCGAGATGGCGCTGATGACCGACATCTCGGTGATCGCGCGGGACACCAAGATCGGCATGCCGGCCACCCGCTTCCTGGGCCCCGCGCTCGGCAGCCTGCACATGTTCTTCCACCGGCTGGGGCCGGTGCTGGCTCGGCGCCTACTGCTGACCGGCGACATCATCGACGCCGGGCAGGTCGAACACCTCGGAATCTTCACCGACACCTGCGATCCCGCTGCGGTGACGGCCCGGGCGCGCTACTGGGCCGAGAAGGCGGCGAAGATGCCCGCCGACGGGGTGGTGATCGCCAAGGAGGCCTTCCGGCTGGTCGAGCAGAGCCAGGCGTATCAGGGCGAGGAGGTCGCCAGCTATCTGTTCCATGCCTTCGGCACCAACCTGCAATTCGCCCCGGGGGAGTTCAACTTCGTCAAGACCCGCGCCGAGCACGGCGCCAAGGAAGCGTTCCGGCTTCGCGACGAGCACTTCCACGTGCCGGAACCCGAGGCGTGACAAGCCTTTTCGGGAACGGTCAGCGATTCGCCGGCGCCTTGGTGCGGCCCCGCGCGGCCGACGACTTGGCGGGCTTGCGCTGCCGCGACGGCCCGGCCTTAGCGCCCTTACCCTCCTCGATCAGCCGGCTGGCGTGGTCGAGGATGCAGGTCAGGCCGTACTCGAAATTGGTTTCGTCGGGCGCCCCGATGCGATGACCGATCCGGGTCACTTGAGCCAGCAGCGGGGTCTTTTCCGGATCGATGGCAACGGCGTCCTCGATGGCGCGCGGCCCGACGTCGGACGACTGATTCTTTTCGTAGAGCCGTTGCAGCACCACCGAACCGCGCACGTGAACGGAGATCGCCGAGTAGGTGTCGAACGCGTCCTCCGGTGACAGGCCGGCCTGCACCAGATTGGCCACCGCTTTTTCCATCTCCTGGGCCCCCAGCCGCGCCGCCTTGGGGCTCAGCGCCGCCCGAATCAGAATCAGGTCGCACAGAATGGGGTTGCCCATGAACGTCTTACGCATCAAACGGGCGTGATTTCGCAACGTCTCGCGCCAGTCGCTGGCTTCGACGTAAGGGGTGGCGAACACGTACTTGCTCAGCGCGCGGTCGGTCATGGCGTTGAGCAGGTCGTCCTTCTTGCGGAAGTACCAGTAGATGCTCGTCACACCGACACCGAGATGTTTGCCCAGCAGCGGCATGCTCAGGTTGTCGATCGACACCTGCTCCGCGAGTTCGAAAGCGCCGGTGATGATGTCATCGGGATTGATGGACCCGCGCTCGCGTCGTTGGCGCTTGTCGGCGGTTGCCTGTTTTGCCACTACGGGCACCTCCATCAAAATCTGTTCCGTGCATGCGGTCCGGCGGCGGCGCAGCCGGTAAACTCGAATTTACCGGTTCCTCGGTTCTGACCTGCGTATACGCTTACGTGTCGCAATTTCCCTCTGCTACTGTAATACCTATCGTAGGCTTTTTGGTAAATCGGCTGGACAGGCGAAAATGACCAGGCTAGAGCAATGGATCTAGGGCTGGCCAATGCCGCCGCGGTGGTGGTCGGCGGCAGCCGCGGGATGGGGTTGGCGACGGCGCGCTGCCTGGCCGATGAGGGCGCGCGGGTCGCGGTGATCGGCCGCAGCCGCGACGCCCTCGACTCGGCGGTGACCGATCTCACCCGACGCGGCAGCCCGGACGCGCTCGGGCTGGTCGCCGACATCGGCGACGACGCCGCGGTGGGCCAGGCGTTCGGCGAGCTCGCGCGGCGCTGGGACGGCGAACTCAATGCTCTGGTGATCACGGTGGGGCCGGGCGCGGCCGGCACGTTCGAGGACCTGACCGACGAGCAGTGGCGCCAGGCCGTCGAGGACGGGGTGCTGGGCATGGTGCGCTGTGTCCGTGCGGCACTTCCGCTGCTGCGCAAGGCGCAATGGGCGCGGATCGTCAACTTCTCGGCGCATTCGACGCAGCGTCAAAGCGTGCTGCTGCCCGCCTACACCGCGGCCAAATCGATGCTGACGAGTGTTTCCAAGAACCTGTCCCTGCTGCTGGCCAAGGACGAGATCCTGGTCAACGTGATCTCGCCGGGCAGCATCGCGTCGGAATCGCTGGTGGGCTGGGCGAATTCGGTGGGCGTCGACGGGCGCGACCCGTACGCCCTGATGGAGGCGATCGGCAAGCATTTCGGTCATCCCGCGCACATGCCGCGCGCCGGCCTGCCGGAGGAGATCGGACCGGTCGCGGCGTTCCTGGCCTCACGACGCAACTCCTACATGACGGGCGCCAACATCAACGTCGACGGCGGTTCGGACTTCACCTGAACCGGCGGTGAAAGAAAACGATTGGCAGACAAAAGGAGTCGACTGTGGCTACGGCAGCAGACGCGCGCACCTGGGCGCGCGGCGCATTGCGGGGGATCGGTGACTCCCTCTACACCCCGTTCTGCGGACCGGACGGCGACGACATCGACTGGGACGCCTACCGGGAACTGGTGCGCTACTGCGTCGGCGATCTCGGCCACCCGATGTTGTGGTGCACCAGCGGCATCGCCGAGTTCTGGGCCCTGACCCTCGATGAGCGAAAACGCCTGCTGGAAGTGGCAATCGAAGAAGGACGCGCCGCGAATCCCGACGTGGTGATCCAGGCCTGCACGGCGGCCATGTCGGCGAAGGACTGCGTGGAGTTGACGCTGCACGCCCAGCAGGTGGGCGCCGACATCGCCTACATCCAGACGCCGATGATGGAGGCCCACGGCGGCGAAGGCGTGTTGCGCTTCTTCGAGTATGTGGCGGCGCGCACCGACATCGCCCTGGGCATGTTCAACTCGCCGTCGTCGGGCTACGTGCTGACGCCGGCCGAAAGCGCCCGGATCTATCACGAGGTTCCCGCGGTGTGCGCCACCAAGGAAGGCGCCTTCCGGCCGGGGGCCAGCCGGCTGCTGCACGAGCTGGCACCCGGCCTGGTGCTCTGGGAATGCGACAAGACGGTGTACCGCGCCGGGTGGCTGCGCGACGGGATCGTGTGCCCGGCGCAGCTGGGTACCGCCGGCTACCTGTTCGAGACCCCGCAGCGCCGATTGTTCTCCGAATATTGGGATTTGGTGCAGAGCGGCAAGCTCATCGAGGCGATGGACTACGGCCGGGAATCCGGGTTGGACCAGTTCGACCTGGACGTCGGTTCGTGGTGGACCTGCTACCCGGGCAGGGCCGATTACTTCACCCACTGGGGCGGGGCGTTCAAGTACGCCGCCTCGCTGCTGGGGCTGCCGACCGGCGCCTACCCGCACTCGCGTCCCCCGCAGGCCGAGCTGCCCGCCGAGGCCAAGGCCCAGATCGAGAACGCCTACCAGCGGCTGGGCCTCCTGGCAACGGCGTTGCGGTAGAAGCGGTTACACGGAAACGGGCCCGGTCGTCGACCGGGCCCGCCTCGCGTCACTCACTGTTGCTGTTCGGCCCGTTCGCGCTGCTCGTAGGCCTTGGCCTTGCCCCGGGCCTTCTCGGCGGCGGCTTCCTTCTTGCCGGCGCTGCGCTGAGCATCCGCCTTGTCCTGCTGGGCCTTGCCCTGCTCGATCAGGCCGTTGTGGCCGATGATGATGCCGATGACCTGCTTGGCCCTGCCCAGCACGTCGTCGACGATGCCCTGCACCAGCTCGACCGGGCCGCTCTTGACGTCAACCATTGCGTCTCCTTCCCCCATGATGGTCGGTTCTTTCCACGGACGTTCCCGTCGTCCCGCCGGGGGCAAACATGGCGCCGGCGTGGCCCTCGCCACAACGACTGCGCTCCGCGCGGCCGGGCCGTCAGCACCCGGCGGTACCCACGGCAGCCACGTGGCCGGCGCGGCAGGCGGCGCGGCGAAAATCGCAGATTAGTCCCGGTTCACGCGCGCCATACCGCAGTTGTGGAATGCGCTACCGATAGGTATACAGTATGGGTACAAACTTGCCTGCCGGGTCAGCCCTGCCGGGTCAGCTGTGAGGGGACGCCTTGATGAGTGCCGCCGACCATGTGGTCACCGACGAGGCGGTGCTGTACCAGACCACGGAAACCGGCGTTGCGGTCGTGACGTTCAACCGGCCCGAGCGGCTCAACGCCTGGGGACCCGACATCTCGAGCGGCTTCTACGCGTGCATCGACCGCGCCGAGGCGGACCCCGCGGTCCGGGTGATCGTGTTGACGGGCGCCGGTCGGGGGTTCTGCGCGGGCGCCAACCTGGGCGGCGCGGGATCCATCGATGCGAAGCTGGGCGACGGCGACACCGACGTCACCGCGTTGGTCGGCGATCGCCATCCCCACTTCCTGACCGCACTGCGCAAACCGATCATCGCCGCGATCAACGGCGCCTGCGTCGGCATCGGGCTGACCCACGCCCTGATGTGCGACGTGCGGTTCGCGGCCGCCGGCGCCAAGTTCGCCACCGCGTTCACCCGCCGGGGACTGATCGCCGAGTACGGCATCACCTGGATCCTGCCGCGGCTGGCCGGCTGGGGCGCGGCGATGGACCTGCTGTTGAGCGGGCGCACCTTCTTCGCCGAGGAGGCCGCAAAACTCGGGCTGGTCAACGAGATCGTCGCACCCGACGAGCTGATGGCCCGCGCCCTGACCTACGCCGACGACATCGCCCGCAACTGTTCGCCGGCGTCGCTGGCGGTGATCAAGCGGCAGGCCTACGACGACGCGCTGCGCGACGTCGTCGACGTCAGCGCCCGCGCCGAAACCCTCATGCACGAGTCGCTGCAGCGCCCCGACGTCATCGAGGGCATCACCAGCTTCCTGGAGAAGCGGCCGCCGCGGTTCCCACCCCTGGCCACCTGACCCGCCGGAAAGGATCATCATGACCGCCCTGAACTATCGCGTGATCGACGTCGACAACCACTATTACGAGCCGCTGGACTCGTTCACCCGCCACCTCGACAAGAAGTTCAAACGCCGCGGCGTCCAGATGCTCAGCGACGGCAAGCGCACCTGGGCGGTGATCGGCGACCGGGTCAACCACTTCATCCCCAACCCCACCTTCGACCCGATCATCGTGCCGGGCTGCCTGGACCTGTTGTTCCGCGGCGAGATCCCCGACGGCGTCGACCCGGCGTCGCTGATGAAGGTCGAGCGGCTGGCCGATCACCCCGAGTACCAGAACCGCGACGCCCGGATCGCGGTGATGGACGAGCAGGACATCGAGACGGCGTTCATGTTGCCGACGTTCGGTTGCGGGGTCGAGGAGGCGCTCAAGCACGACATCGAGGCGACGATGGCGTCCGTGCACGCGTTCAACCTGTGGCTCGACGAGGACTGGGGCTTCGACCGGCCCGATCACCGGATCATCGCCGCGCCCATCGTCTCGCTGGCCGATCCGACCAGGGCGGTCGAAGAGGTCGACTTCGTGCTGGCCCGCGGCGCCAAGCTGGTGCTGGTGCGCCCGGCGCCGGTGCCCGGCCTGGTCAAGCCGCGGTCGCTGGGCGATCGCAGCCACGACCCGGTGTGGGCCCGGCTGGCCGAAGCCGGGGTGCCGGTGGGATTTCACCTGTCCGACAGCGGCTATCTGCACATCGCGGCGGCCTGGGGCGGCAAGTCGACGTTCGAGGGCTTCGGCGCGAAGGACCCGCTGGATCAGGTGCTGCTCGACGACCGGGCGATCCACGACACGATGGCCTCGATGATCGTGCACGGCGTGTTCACCCGGCACCCCAAACTCAAGGCGGTCAGCATCGAAAACGGTTCGTACTTCGTGCATCGGCTGATCAAGCGGCTGAAGAAGGCGGCCAACACCCAGCCCCAGTACTTCCCCGAGGACCCGGTGGAACAGCTGCGCAACAACGTGTGGATCGCCCCCTACTACGAGGACGACCTGCCGGAGCTGGCGCGGGTCATCGGCGTCGACAAGATCCTGTTCGGTTCCGACTGGCCGCACGGCGAAGGCCTCGCATCGCCGGTGTCGTTCACCGCGGAACTGAAGGGATTCAGCGAGTCCGACATTCGAAAGATCATGCGGGACAACGCCCTCGATCTGCTCGGCGTGCAAGTTGGCTCGGCCGCCTGAGTATCCGGAACCGACGACGCCCGTGAGCGAATGGACCATAGGGGCGGTTCTCGACGAAATCGCCGACGTCATCCCCGACCGCACGATGACGGTGTGCGGCGACCGCCGCAGCACGTTCGCCGAGTCGGCGGACCGCACCCGCCGGTTGGCGAACTTCCTGTCCGGCAACGGATTGGGCGTGCACCGGGAACGCGCGGTCCTGCAGAACTGGGAGTGCGGGCAGGACCGGGTCGCCCTGGTCATGCACAACGATCTGTACCCGGACATGGTCGTCGGCTGCCTCAAGGCGCGCACCGTGCCGGTGAACGTCAACTACCACTACACGCCGCGTGAGGTCGGTGAGCTCTTCGACTACCTGAGACCGCGGGCGGTCATCTACCACCGCGGGCTGGGGCCGAAGTTCGCCGACGTCCTCGGCCGCGGCGACGTCGACCTGCTCATCGCGGTCGACGACGGCAGCGAGGCCCCGCAACTGCCGGGCGCGGTGTCGCTAAATGATGCTCTGGCCCAAGGCGATACCGGTCACCCGGTGCCGGGATCGCCTGACGATCTGCTGATGATCTGCACCGGCGGGACGACGGGCCGGCCCAAGGGGGTGCTGTGGCGCCAGTCCGACATCTACGTGTCGTCGATGGTGGGGGCGGATCACGCCTGCGCTCAGGAGATCCGCGACAAGGTCAGCGGCGCCGCCGGGGCGCCGTGGTTCGCCGTCTCGCCGCTGATGCACGCGGCCGGCATGTGGACGGCGTTCGCGGCGATCATGTCGGGGACCACCGTGGTGCTCTACGACACCGGCAAGAAGCTCGACCCGCGATCGGTGTGGGAGACCGCCCAGCGTGAGCGGGTCGGGATGATGACCATGGTCGGCGACGCCTACGCGGCACCGCTGGTCGCCGAATTGCGGCGCGGCTCATATGATTTGTCGTCGCTGTACGCCATCGGCACCGGGGGAGCGGCAACCAACGCCAAATACCAGCAGGCCCTGCTGGAGCTGCTTCCCCACATCACTCTCATCAACGGTTACGGGTCGTCGGAGACCGGCAACATGGGATTCGGCCACAGCCGAACCGGCACCCGAACCGACACCTTCACACTGCGCGAGGGTGGGCTGGTGCTCGCCGAGGACTACAGCCGCTTCCTTTCCCCCGGCGAGCCGCAGCTGGGCTGGGTCGCCCGCGAGGGACGAATCCCGTTGGGGTACTTCGACGATCCCGACGCCACCCGCAAGACCTTTCCGGTGATCGACGGCAAACAAGTGGTGATCTCCGGAGACCGCGCCGCCCTGGAACCCGACGGAACACTGCGGTTGTTCGGGCGGGACTCGCTGGTGGTCAACACCGGTGGGGAGAAGGTCTTCGTCGAGGAGGTCGAGGAGGTGCTGCGCGCCCACCCGGCCGTCGCCGACGCGCTGGTGGTCGGGCGGCCCAGCGGGCGTTGGGGCGAGGAAATCGTCGCGCTGGTGGAACTTCGTGCCGGAACCGGTGCCGCCGCCGACGAGTTGCACGCGCACTGCACGTCGCGGCTGGCGCGGTTCAAGGCGCCCAAGGAATTTCTGTTCGTCGCTGCGGTTCAGCGCCTGGGCAACGGTAAGGCGGATTACCGTTGGGCCAAACGTCACGCTGTCACCGAAGCTAGCGAGAAGGCGCCGATGTCGACATGAAAGCAATCGATTGTCTGGTCAACGTGCACTTCGGCGAGACCGAGAAGCAGCCGACGTGGATGCTCAAGGTGCGCGACGACTACTTCAAGGGACCGGCGTCGATGTTCGCGCCCGTCGAGTTGTCCGAGCTGATCGACGAGATGGACGCCCAGGGGGTGCGCAAAGCCATCCTGATGGACAACCTGGCCAAGCCGTCGGTGACCGCGCGCAAGTTCGTCGAGGACAAGCCCGAGCGTTTCGCCCTGGCGATGGGTGGGGTGAACCTGCTGCGGCCGATCCCGTCCCTGCGCGAGCTCGGCGCCGTCGTCGCCGACCTGCCCGTCGCGTATGCCGCTGTAGGACCGAGCTTTTGGGGGGATGGCCAGTATCCGCCCAGCGACGCCGTCTACTATCCGCTCTACACCAAGTGCGCCGAGCTCGAGCTGCCGCTGTGCGTCAACACCGGCATTCCCGGGCCCCCGATCCCGGGGGAGGTGCAGAATCCGATCCACCTCGACCGGGTCTGCGTGCGCTTCCCGGAACTCAAGCTGTGCATGATCCACGGCGCGGACCCTTGGTGGGACGTCGCCATCAGGCTGTTGCTCAAATACGCCAACCTGCGCCTGATGACGTCGGCCTGGTCGCCAAAGCGGTTGCCGGAGAGCCTGTTGCACTACATGCGTACCCGCGGGCAGGACAAGGTCATCTTCGCGTCCGACTGGCCGGTGCTCAAAATGCATCGCGTCGTCCCCGAGGCGGCCGGGTTGGATCTGCCCGCCGACGTGCTGGAAAACTACCTCTACAACAACGCGCACGAATTCTTCTTCGGTGGCCACAAGGAAGGCTGAGTATGGACCGCTATGAACTGCGCAGGCTCGACTACAGCCTGACCGACGATCACCAGGCGTTGCAGGCGGCCTACCGCGATTTCTTCACGACGCACTGCCCGATCGAGACGGTACGCGCCGCGGAGGAGACCGGCTTCGACAAGAACCTGTGGGAGCGGTTGTGCGCCATGGGCGCAACGAGCATGGCCGTCCCGGAATCCGCCGGCGGCGACGGGGCGACGCTGGTCGACCTGACGTTGGTGGCCGAGGAGATCGGCAGGTCGCTGGCGCCGGTGCCGTGGATCGACCAGGTCTGCACCGCCCGGCTGCTGGCCCGGCTCGGTGCGGTGGAACCCGATGTCGTTCACGGCAAGCGGCTCGCGGGGTTCGATCCGCAGCACGACAGCCTGTCGGGGCCCCGGCTCATCCCGACCGGGTCGATCGCCGACGCGATCATCGTGCGCGACGGCGACGACGTCGTCGCGCTGAGCTTCGGCACCCGCCCCGCGAAGGTGGACAACATCGGCCGGCTGCCCATGGCCTGGGTGGATCCGGCGGCGGCCGACACCCGCACCGTGCTGGCCGGCGGATCGGATGCACTCGCGGAATATCAACGCGCACTTGACGAGTGGCGCGTGCTCACCGCCGCGGCGCTGGTCGGCCTGGTGGAGGAGACCATGACGATCGCGGCCGAGTTCGCCAAGACCCGCTACACGCTGGGGGTGCCGATCTCGACGCTGCAGGGCATCTCGCACCCGCTGGCCAACATCGCGATCACCGTGCAGGGCGGCCGCAACCTGGCCCGGCGCGCGGCCTGGTTCCTGGACAACGAGCCCGACGAGCGGCCGGAGCTGGCGCCCTCGGCGTTCGTGTTCATGGCCGAGGAAGCGGCGAAGGCGGCCACCATGGCGGTGCATGTGCAAGGCGGGCTTGGTGTTTCGGCGGAGGCGGCGGCGACGGCGTATCTGGTGCGGGCCCGCGGCTGGGCGCTGGCCGGCGGGGATCCCGGGGCCAGCGCGAAGTACATCGGCGAGCTCGTCGCCGCACGGGAAAGCGGAAAGGGCGCATAGGTGGACTTCTCACGTGTCACGCTGTCCGACGAGGACCAGCGATTCCTGGACGAGGCTCGCGAGTTCCTGCGCACCCATGTGACCGACGAGGTCAGGCGCCGGGACCGGGAAACCGGCGACAACTTCGACGAGGGCGTGCACCTGGCGTTGGGTGCGGCCGGCTATCTGGAACGCGAATGGAAGCCCGAGGCCGAGGGCGGTTTCAGCCGGGTGCAACGTCGCATCTGGGAGCTGGAGAAACGACGCGCCCACGTGCCCTGGGTGACCTGGGGGACCACCGCCATGGTGGCCCGCTCGGTGGCCAAGTTCGGGTCCGAGGAGTTACAGCGGGAAGTGCTGCCCGGCGTGTTCAGCGGGCACGTGCGGCTGTGCCTGGGCTATACCGAACCCGAGGGCGGATCCGATGTGGCCACCTGCAAGACCAGGGCGGTCCGGGACGGCAACGGCTGGATCATCAACGGCTCCAAGATGTTCACCACCGGGGCGCACAACTGCCAATACGTTTTCCTGATCACCAACACCGACCCCGATGCGCCGAAGCACAAGAGCCTGACCATGTTCCTGGTGCCGCTGGACTCGCCGGGCATCGACATCCAGGGCATCCGCACCGTCGACGGGGACCGCACCAACATCGTCTACTACAGCGACGTGCGGGTCGACGACAAGTATCGGCTGGGCGACGTGAACGCCGGCTGGACCGTGTTGCGCGAGCCGCTCAACGTCGAGCACGGGGCGGTGGCGGCGGCCCCGGACGGGCTGCAGGACGTGTCGATCATGATGCACCAGGCCGGGTTCATGGCCGACGCCCTGGACAAGGTCGCGGCCAAGGTCACGCTGCCAGACCCGCACGGGCGCAGGCTCATTGACGATTCGGCGATCGCGTATCGGTTGGGCCGCAACGCCGCGCGGATGGAGGCGGCGCTGAGCGCGCCCAGCATCTACGGACGCGTCGCCCTCGCCCAGACGATGCGCGACATCTCCCCGGACCTGATGGACATCCTGGGCACGGCGTCCGCGCTGCCGGTCGGCACCGACGGCGCGGCCGACGACGGCGCCTCCGAATACGTCTTCCGGTTCGCCCCGCTGGTCGGCATCTACGGCGGCACCCTCGAGGTGTTCCGCAACATGATCGCGCAGTACATGCTCGGCCTGGGCAAGCCGGCCTACGCGCCGGTGGCCCAGCGCGCCAGCTGACGGCGGGTGCCGGCGCGCCTCCTGCCGCGCCTCCTGCCGCGCCTCCTGCGCGCCGAACGTGCACTGGCCGCGAAATTCCGCGCACTTTTTCGCGCTGGGTGCACGCTCGGCGACGGTCAGGTGGTGAGGATGGTGGCCGCCGCGGTACCCGGGGCACCGTAGAGCTGAGCGAACCCGACGCGCGGCTCACCGGCCACCTGCCGATCGCCGGCTTCGCCACGCAATTGCCGCACCAGCTCGTGGATTTGGCGCAGGCCGGACGCGCCGATCGGTTCGCCGTTGGCGATCAGCCCGCCGTCGGTGTTGATCGGCATCGCGCCGGTGATCTCGGTGACTCCGTCGGCGAGCAGCTTCTCCTGCTCGCCGTCGGCGCAGAACCCGCACTCCGCCATGTGGATGATCTCCGCCCCGGCGTCGGTGTCCTGCAGCTGGATCACGTCGACGTCTTGCGGTGCCACACCGGCCTTTTCGAACGCGGCCCGCGCCGCGTACACGGTGGGCGCCACATCCTCGTCGACCGGGGCGAAGGTGGTGTTCACCTCGTAGGCGCCGTAGCGGCGGGTGCGCACCTCGACCGCGCGCAGATAGACGGGCTTGGCGCTGTACCGGTGCGCGATGTCGGCCCGGCACATCACCACCGCCGCCGCGCCCTCGTCGGGCGCGCAGAACATGTACTGGGTGAGCGGGTAGTTCAGCATCGGCGAGTTGAGGATCTCATCCTCCGGGATCGGCTTGCGCCGGAAGGCATTCGGGTTGCGGGCGCCGTTGCGGAAGTTCTTGGCCGCGACCTTGGCCAGGGTCCGCTGCGAGATGCCGTGCTGGTGCAGGTAGCGGTTGGCCTTCATGCCGAAGAACTGTGTGGTGAGGTACTGCCCATTCTCGGCATACCAGCGCGGCATCCCCACCAGGGCCGGGTCCTCGGTGAACGCACCCCGCGGGTGCTTGTCCAGGCCGATGGCGATGCCGATGTCGTAGTCACCGAGCCGGATTCCGTCGGCGCACGCCTTGGCGGCACTGGCCGCGGTCGCGCAGGCATTGAACACGTTGGTGAACGGAATGCCCGAAAGCCCCACCATGCCGACGATCGCGTCCGGGTTGGCCACCGTCCAGCTGCCCCCGGTGGCGGCCTGGATGTCCTTCCATTCGACACCCGCGTCGGCCACCGCGAGCTGGATGGCGTCGACGGCCATCTCCATCGCGGACTTGCCCTCGAAGCGGCCGAACGGGTGCAGGCCGACGCCGATGATGGCGACGTCATTCATTGGCGCCGCTCCTCCTCATCGCTTCGCTCTGCATCGTCGCGGCGCGACTCGCACTCACGCAATGGCTCCTGCATTCTTGAGCTCCTCGATGCGGTCCCAGTCCATCCCCAACTCCATCAGCACCAGCTCGGTGTGCTCACTGGCCTGGGGTGCCCTCGTCGTGGCGAGCGGCTCGTGATTGAACTGCACCGGACCGCGCACCACGCGGAAAGGCTTTCCGCCGCCGGCGAGTTCGACCTCCGCGATCATGTCGTTGGCAATGGCCTGCTCGTCGTCGATCAGGTCGAGCAGGCTCTGGAACGGTGCCCACTGGCCCTTCATCGTCTTCAGATGCTGGCGCCAATAGTCAAAGGGCTTGGCGGCGAACGCCTTTGCGATCAGCTCGGCGGCCGCGTCGGCGTTCTGGATCAGCGGCAGCACATCACAGAACCGGGGATCGTCGGCCGCCTCGGGGATGCCGAGGTGCTCGAACGTGTCGCGGATCAGCCCGGTCGGGCTGATGATGCACAGGTTGATGGTGCCGCCGTCGGAAGTCTCATAGTTGCCCATGAACGGATTCACCGACGGCGCCCCGGCACCCGGCATCGGGGTGCGCATCACTTCGCCGGTCTCCATGCCCTGCGTCACGCTGGCGCCCGCCGCCCACCATGCCGTGCTCAGCAGCGACACGTCGAGCTCGACGGCCTCGCCGGTGCGTTCACGGTGCAGCAACGCCGCCGAGATCCCGCCGGCGATGAACATGCCGCCGATGGAATCGCCGAATGCGGGAATGCCTTGTCCCAGTGCGCCGCCCAACTCCTCCGGCGTCAGCGCGTAGCCGATCCCGCTGCGCGTCCAGAACGCCGTCCCGTCGTAACCGCCGACGTCACGCTCGGCGCCCTTGTCCCCGTACGCCGAACCGCGGGCGTACACGATGTTCGGGTTGACCGCCCGGATGTGCTCCACGTCGAACTTGTGCTTGCGACGCTGCGCGGGCATGTAATTGGTGAGGAACACATCGGAAGTCTTGGCCAGTTCGTAGATCACCTCCTGGCCGCCCGGCGTGGACACGTCGACCCCGACGCTGCGCTTGCCCCGGTTGGGGTGCTCCATCAGCGGGTGACGCTCCGGATCAACCTGGATGCCACCCATGTTCACGAAGCCGCGCTGGGTGTCGCCGCGCACCGGGTGCTCGACCTTGATGACGTCGGCTCCCCAGTCCGCCAGGATCGCGCCGGCGGCCGGGACGAACGTGAACTGCGCAACCTCGAGGACCCGAAAGCCCTGCATTACCTTCACCATTCCCGGGACCCTACTTGGCGTCGAAGGTAACCGGAAGTGCCGTCGGAGACCGAAACGGCTGACCGTGGATGTGCGGGTCGTCGTCGCTGAGCAGGGTGACGTTGGTCAGCCGATTCAGCAGGCATTCCATCGCGACGCGCGTCTCCAGCCGCGCCAGATGCAGGCCCAGGCAGGTGTGCTCGCCGGCGGCGAAGGAGATGTGCGGCACGTGTTTACGGAAGATGTCGAATTCCTCGGAACGCTCCCAGCGCCGCTCGTCGCGGTTCGCCGAACCGATGCACACGCCGATCACCGAACGCGCCGGAATCCGCACGCCTTGCAGTTCGGTGTCTTCGGTGGTGAACCGCTGCACGGTGGTCAGCGGCGTCTCGAAGCGCAACCCCTCCTCGATCGCCGGCGCCAGCAGCTCGCGATCGGCCTGCAGCGCGGCGAACTGGTCCGGGTGGGTCAGCAGCAGATACAGCAGGTTTCCCGACGACCGGTAGGTGGTTTCCAGCCCGGCCGGCAACAGCAGCCGCAGGAACGAGTAGATGGCCTCGTCGCTGAGCTTTTCGCCGTCGATCTCCGCGGTGACCAGGTCGCCGATAATGTCCTCGGTGGGCTGGGACTTACGTTGTTCGATCTGCTCGAGGAAGTAGTCCTTGAGCGCCGCCGACGCCTCGAAGGCCCGTTCGTAGTCGACGTGGTAGCTGATCAACTGCACCGCGCGGGTGTGGAACATCGGCAGGTCTTCATCGGGCAGCCCGAGCAGCCGGGCGATCACCCGGGTGGGGAACTCGAAGGTGAATTGCCTTACCAGGTCGGCGGTTCCGGCATCGATGAACTCGTCGATCAGCGCGTTGCAGATCGGGCGCACGATGGTGGGCTCCCACCGGGCCAGCGCCTTGGACTTGAACGCCGCAGACACCAGGTTGCGGTGGTCCCGGTGCTTCTTGCCCTCCATCGCCAGGATCGTCGGCCCCATGAACAGCCCGATGGTCTTGTCGTACGGCTTGGAACTGAACACCCGGCCGTCGCGGAACACGGTGTTGACCGCGTCGAAGGACACCGCGGAGTATTCCTGCTTGGGCATCAGGGACTCCGGCGTCTTGGAGTAGTCCATCACCGTGCCGGCGAACACGCCGGCCTCGCGGCGTTTGCGGGCGAAGAACGGGTAGGGGTCACGCAGGCTGACGGTCTCGCCTCCGGCGGCGGTGGGAACGTTGGTCGTCACCTGATCTCCAGCATCTTGATCTCAGCACGATCGAACACTTCTTCGTAAGATCATACTGTAATTATTACAGTAGACAATATGGCGGGGCCATGCCCCGATCGCCACCGGCTGCGGCGCCGCAGGTGTGGTCAGCGTCCGGAGTGGGCCGCGCGGGAGTCGGTCAACCGCGCGGCACGCGCCAGCAGGCCCGCATAAGCCACGCCGAGCAGCCGGGGCAGCGCCGCCATCGCCCGTCCGTCGGCCCCGATCAGGATCCGGGCCCGGTTCTTCTCGGCGCCGCGCAGGATGAGCCGGGCGGCCCTGGCGGGGGTGGTGAGCGCCGCCCGGTCGAAGAGCTGGGCGGCCAGGTCGGGATCCTCGGTGTCCGAGGTGCGCATGTTGGCGCCGAAGTTGGTACGCACGACTCCGGGGTGCACGCAGTGCACCGTCACCGGATGGCGTTCGATGATCATCTCCTGGCGCAGGGCCTCCGTGAAACCGCGCACCGCGAACTTCGACGTGCTGTAGGCCCCTTGGTAGGGGACCGCGATGAGACCGAAGGCGCTGGACAGGTTGACCAACCGCGACGGCCGCCGGTCGGAGCCGGCTTCGATGAGTTGCGGCAGAAAGGCTTTGGTCCCGTTGACCACACCGCCGACGTTGATGCCCATCAGCCAGTCGAAGTCCTCCCAGGACATGTCGGCCACGCTGGCGAACAGGTCGACGCCGGCGTTGTTGAACACCATCGAGGCGGGTCCGTGCTTGCGGCGCACCTCATCGGCGAAGCCCAGCACCGCATCCCGGTCCGCCACGTCGATGCGATACGGCGTGACCTGTCCGGGCCCGCACGACGCCTGGGTTTCGGCCAGGCCGTTGTCGTCGATGTCGGACGCCGCGACATGCGCGCCGCCCGCGGTGAGCGCCTGCGTCAGCGCCCGGCCGATGCCCGAGCCGGCGCCTGTGACCACCACGACCCGCCCTTGGTACTTCATCGGTGTGCTCCTAGCCTAAAAGCGCTCGGCCCCAGCGGGTTTCATCCGTCCACCGCCTGCTCGCGCGCCCACCGGTAATCGGCCTTGCCCGACGGGCTGCGCTCGATCACCGGACGGAACACGATCGCCTTGGGAAGCTTGTAGCGCGCCAGCGAATTCGATGCGTGGGCGATCAATTCTCCGGCGTCGACGGCGGCGCCGTCGGACAGCGCGACCACCGCGACGACTTCCTGGCCCCACCGTTCACTCGGCCGTCCGGCCACCACCACGTCGGCCACCGCGGGATGCGACGCGATGGCCGTCTCGACCTCCTCGACGAAAATCTTCTCGCCGCCGGAATTGATGCACACGGAGTCGCGGCCCAGCAGCTCGATATGGCCGTCGGCGTGGTGGCGTGCCCGGTCGCCCGGCACCGCGTAGCGCACCCCGTCGATGACCGGAAAGGTCTTGGCGGTCTTGGCGGCATCGCCCTTGTACCCGAGCGGGACATAGCCGCGCTGGGCCAACCAGCCCATCCCCTCGTGCCCGGGCGGCAGGATCGCCGACAGGTCCTCGGCCGCCACGAAGGTGTCCGGGCCGGCGTTGAAGGTGCCGGTCGCCACCGCCCCGGGCGTCGACATGTGGTGCATCTGCGCCCCGGTCTCCGACGACCCGACGCCGTCGACGACCACCGCGTTCGGCAGTACCTCGATCAAGCGCTGCTTGACGAACGGGGTCAGCAACGCGCCGCCGTTGGCCACCACGGCCAGCGACGACACGTCGGCGATCCCCTTCTCGATGGCCGCGACCAACGGGCGCGCCATCGCGTCACCCACCACCGTCACCACCATGACCTTTTCCCGCTCGATGGTGCGCACCACGTCCTCGGCGTCCAAATGGTCGACGACAGTGGGGAAGACGACCGTCTGGCCGGTCGTGATCGCCGTCATCACGCTCCACTGGGCCGCGCCGTGGATCAGCGGCGGCAGGATCATCAGCTTGGTTCCCGGCCCCGACGCGGCGCGCTGCACGATCTCGTCGATCGACGACGAGGGCTCGCCGGTCATCAGGTTGCGCCCCCCGAAGGACGTCATGAAGATGTCGTGCTGACGCCACAACACGCCCTTGGGCATTCCCGTGGTGCCGCCGGTGTACAGCACGTACAGGTCGTCCGGACAGTGCCGCACCGGCGGTGGCTCCGCGGACACCGACGCCAGCGCGTCCTCGTAATCCACTGCGCCGTCGAGTAATTCGTTGCCCGACTCGTCGGCGATCTGGATGAGCACCCGAAGCCGCGGCAGGTCGGGCAGGATCTCGGCCACCCGGGGCGCGAACGCCGCGTGGTAGATCAGCGCGGTCGCCTCGGAGTCCGCGAGCAGGTAGTGCAGTTCGCTTTTGACGTAGCGGAAGTTGACGTTGAACGGGGCGACGCGCGCCGCGAAGGCGCCCAGCAGCGCTTCGACGAATTCGTTCCCGTTGTACGCGTAGAGGCCGAGCAGGTCCTGGCCCACCTCGTGGCCGGCCAGCGCCTCGCGCTCGGTGTGGCATCCCAGACCCTGGGAGTGCAGATACGCGGCGAGCCGGTTCGACCGTTCGATCACCTGCCGGTAGCTGTAGCGACGGTCGCCCTGGATGATCAGCTCGCGGTCGGGAATCGCGGCCGCGACGGCCTTCGCGACCGCCGGTACCGTGAATGCTGTTGTGGTGTCGGACATTTTGCCTCTCACGGCTGGTGGGGTAGCAGGCGGACCATCAGGCCGGTGGCCTCACTGAGCAGCGTGCCGTCGGCCGCCGTCATGCTAGCGGAGATGAAGATCTTGCGGCCGTCGACGTCGGTGATGCGGCCGTGCGCCGTCAGCGGCGCGTCGATCGGGGTGACGTTGCGGTAATCCACGTGTAGGAAGGCGGTGCGCGTGGGTGGACAGTTCGCGCCGGACACCACCATGCCGAACAGCCAGTCGTAGTAGAGCGGGATCATGCCGCCGTGCACGGCGTTGTTGCCGCCCACGTGCGATCGGGTGAAATGCCCCTGCATGGTGACGCCGTGCGCGCCGGAGTCGACGACGGTCCACGGCGGCAGCAGCGGGTGGCCGAGGCCGGGCAGTTCGATGACCCGCCCGGCCGGCGACACGCCTTCGGGAACCTGGTGGCCGTCCAGCACCGCGCAGGCGTCCTCGACGTGCCGGGCGGCGACGGTCCACAGCGGATCCGCCGGGTTGGTGGCGACGGTCAGGTCCTGCAGCCGGCGCAGCGCGGCGACCAGCCGGCCCAGACCCGGCGGCGCCGACTCGGCGGGCTTGATCTCGGGGAATCCGCCGGCAGACCCGTCCAGCGTGCCGGGTGCGGTGTCGGTCATGGCCGGCTCCAGGCGCGCAGCAGCTCGTCGGTGGTGGTGATGGTGGCCAGCAGCGACAACGTGTTCGCGATGACCGCCTCGCCGTACTCGGCGGGGACGCCGGCGACGGCGTCGCGCGGGACGACGACGCGGTAGGCGGCGTTGACCGCATCCATGACGACGTTGGGAATCGCGATGTTCAACGAGACGCCGACCACCACCAGGGTGGACACGCCCAGGTTGCGCAACACCGCGTCGAGGTCGGTACCGCCCATCGGGCCCACGCCATGCCACCGGCTCAGCACCAAATCGCTTGGCGCGGAGCCTAATTCGGGCAACAGCGTGGCCCCCGGGGTGCCGGGGGAGATGTCCACCCGGCCTTGCCCGGAGCGGCGACCCAGCGCGAAGATCTTGGCGTTGTGATTGGAGCCCAGTCCGTCCGGGCGCCGCTGCACCAGGCAGTGCACGATTCGCACACCGGCTGCGCGGGCCGGCGGCAACAGCCGCACGATGTTCGGCAGCGCGACCCGGCGGGCTTCCGCGGCCAGCGCGCCCAGGCCGGCGTCGGGACCGACGACCGCGCCCTGGACTTCTTGCGTGATGACGGCGGTGTGCGCCGGCGCCACCAGCTCTGCCAGGTCCGTCATGCCGGTGACGACGTTCCGGCCGGCGGCAACTCATAGAATTGGGTGGCCCATTTGCGCAGTGCCATATAGCCTTTGGCGTCGACCTTGGACAGCGGCGGGTGCTCGACGTATTTCTGGTAGCGCCAGATCTGCAGATCGTCGAAGACGGTGGACAGGAACTGCTTTTCGATGACCTCGCGCAGCTTGCCCTCGGGCACGTCGGCGGTGTCGCCGGGGAGGCGGGGCCACCAGATCGAATAGAACAGGTCCGAGCACTCGTCGTCGACCGGTGTGCAGGTGAAGATCAGCCGATGGTTCTGCGCGCCTTCGAAGACGCTGATCGCCCCGCCCAGGCCGAACAGGTGGCTGTGGAAGCGCAGCGCGAGGGCCTCGGGGTCGTCGCTGTTGGCATCGGGCCAGCCGGCGACGAACTGCCATTCCTGCTCGACGATCTTCCAGTCCAGCACCCGCGGCGTCACCGTGGCGTGGTGCACGTACTCGAAATGGGCGCTGTCGGGCGCGTTTTCGGCCACGATCTGCGGATGCACCGGCTCACGCTCGGCGCGCCGGGAAAACTCGGGGTAGGCCCGGTAGTAGGCCGCCGGGTCGGTCTCGAATTGCGGGAACTTACCGAAGATGTCCGGCATCTCCCACTGCGGCTCCTTGCCGTGCGGCTGGTGCCAGACGAACACGCAGTCGTACTGCTCGCGCACCGGGTACACCTTCAGCCGCAACCCGCGGTTGGGCCGATCGGGTTGGTAGGGGATGTAGCGGTTGGTGCCGTCGGGCCCCCAGCGCCAGCCGTGGAAGGGGCACTGCACGCAGTCGCCGACCACCGTGCCACCGTGCCCGAGATGGGCGCCCAGGTGTTTGCAGTGCGCCTCCAAGATGTGCAGTTCGCCGGACTCGTCGCGGTAGGCCACCAGGTCCTCGCCGAAATAGTGCAACGGGCGCACCTCTCCGATGGGGAACTCCGGTGACCAGCCGACCATGAACCAGCCGGTGACCTTCCAGGTGAAGGGGACTTTCACGCCAGCGCCTCCGATACGTTGATACTAAGTCCATTACAGTATAGATTTCAGCAGTCCGGCCGTCGCGCGGCAAGGAGTGACATGACGACAGCGGCTGACCAGCCAGGGCGGTGAGGATGACCGAAGCCGACACCCCGTTCGACGTACTCGTCATCGGCGCGGGATTCTCCGGGCTGTACATGCTGCACCGGCTGCGCCAACTCGGCATCCCCGCCCGGGTGCTGGAGATGGCCGAAAACGTCGGTGGCACCTGGCTTTTCAACCGCTATCCGGGCGCACGGTGCGACATCGAGAGCATCGAATACTCCTACAGCTTCTCCGAGGAGATCCAGCAGGAGTGGGTGTGGACGGAGTCGATGCCGGCGCAGCCCGAGATCTTGGCCTACCTCAACTACGTCGCCGACCGGCTCGACCTGCGCCGCGACATCCAATTCGGCGCCGAGGTCGTCGCGATGACCTTCGACGAAGACGCCGCGAGGTGGTCGGTGCGCACCCGGTCCGGCGACACCTTCCGCGTTCCGTTCGTGGTCGCCGCCTCCGGCATCCTGTCCGTGCCGCTGCAGCCCGACATCCCCGGGATGGACACCTTCGCCGGGACGTCGCTGTTCACCAGCCGCTGGCCGGCCGCGGGCGTCGACCTGACCGGCAAGCGCGTCGGCGTCATCGGCACCGGCTCGACCGGTGTCCAGCTCATCCCCGTGGTTGCCCGAGAAGCGTTGCACCTCTCGGTGTTTCAGCGTTCACCCGCATACACCCTGCCCTGGCGGGTGCACCGATTCCAACCCGGCGAGCTGGACGAGATGAAGGCGCGCTACGGCGAAATCCGCGCCGCTCAACGCGCCCACCCGATCGGCGCGGCCCGGCTGAGCGCCTTTTCCGTCCTGCTGGAAATGCTCGGGCGGCCGCCGCTGAAATCGGCCACCCGCGAAGAACAACTGCGCGCCATCGAGGAGCACGGCGTCCTGGGGGCGTTGAACTGGGGTGACGTCTTCTTCGACATCGAAGCCAACCGGATGGCCGCCGAACTGTACGGCGAGGCGGTCGCGCGGATCGTCAAAGACCCCGAGACCGCGGCGTCGTTGGTGCCGGTGCATCCCTTCGCCTGCAAGCGGCCGATCATCGACCAGGGCTACTACGAGACCTTCAATCGCGACAACGTCACCCTCGTCGACCTGCGCAAGGCGCCGATCCGGGAGGTCACCCCGGCCGGCATTCGCACCGACGACCGATTCCACGAGCTCGACGTCATCGTCTACGCCACCGGCTTCGACGCCATGACCGGTGCGCTCAGCCGGATCGACATCCGGGGCCGCGGCGGCATCGGGCTGGCCGAGTTCTGGGCCACCCAGGGGCCGCTGTCGTATCTGGGCCTGGCGGTCGCCGGCTTTCCGAACCTGTTCACCGTCCAGGGCCCGGGCAGCCCCAGTGCCGCCACCAACTTCGTCGCCGCCCTCGAACAGCACGTGGAATGGATCGGCGACTGCATCGCATACCTGCGCGCCAACCACATTCGCACCATCGAGGCGCTGAGCACCGCCCAGCAGGAGTGGATCGAGCACACCACCGCGCTCGTCGCGCCCACGGTTCTGGTCCACCCGTCGTGCAACTCCTGGTACAACGGTGGCAACGTGCCCGGCAAGAAACGGATGTACATGGGCTATACCGGCGGGATCCCCGAATACCGGCGCAGGTGCGACGAAATCGCGGCCGGCGGCTACACCGGTTTCAAGCTGGCTTAGTTGAAGGTGAGCGGATGGCGAAGGCATTGAGCGGGCTCAGCCTGGCCAGAGACGCCGCCCGGGAACTGGCCATGCTGGTGCCGCGGACGGTGGCGGGCCTGCAGGAGTCGACCGGTTGGGCTCCGCTGTCGCCCCGCGGTGCACGCCAGTTCGGTGAGGTCATGCTGGACGAGCTTGTGCTGAGCGCCTTTTCGCTGCTGGGTGGCAGCCCGGCGGCGCTGCGCCCGGTCGACGCCTGCGCCGCTGCCGCCGAGGAACTCGCCGCGCTGGGCATCGACGGCGCGCACGCCGCGCCGAACCCGTTGCGGCCGACCTCGATTCGGCGGCGCAGCATCGCCGGTCTCGACTACGAACGGATGGCCTTCGAGCACGACCCCGCGCTGCCGGCGACGCTGGTGGCCGACGGCTTGGGCGGCCCGGCCCGGGCGGTGGTGCACCTGCGCCGGCACCGTGACGGGCCCAGACCCTGGCTGGTCTGGGTGCACGGCGCCGGCCAGGGCGGCACCGAAGACCTGCTGCTGTCCGGCATCGGCCGAATACATCGCGAGCTGGGGTTCAACATCGCGATGCCGGTACAGCCCGGACACGGGTGCCGGCGCCGGCAGTGGCCGGTCTACCCCGACATGGATCCGCTGGGCAACGTCGCGGGCATGATGCGCGCGGTGTCGGAGGTGCGCGCCGTGGTGCGCTGGGCCCGGTCGCAGGCCAGCACCCTTGTGGTGGCGGGCATTTCGATGGGCAGCCCGGTGGCCGCACTGGTCTCCCACCTGGAGAGGCAGGTCGACGCCGTCGCGCTGTACACGCCCATCCTGGGACTCAACGCGATGATCGCCCGGCACCTGCAGCGCTGGGGGCCGGCCCGGGACGGATTCCGCGAACTGCTGCAATCCCCGGTGGTCACCCGGCTCACCTCGGTGATCGACCCGCTGGCGGTGACCCCGGCGCCGCCGCCGGAGCGCCGGCTCATCGTGGGGGCCTGGCACGACCGGATGGCGATGCGCGAGCCCGCGAACGCCTTACAGGACCGCTGGGCCGGCCAGTTGTACTGGTACGACGGCAGCCACGTCGGGCACATCTTCTCCCGGCGGGTACAGCGCATCACCGACCGGTTCCTGCGCGACGCGGTGCTTGCCTGATGCGGCCCACCTGGACCGCTCGCACCGTGGTCGAGCTGTACAACCTGGTGGTGTGGAACGAACGCAACATCGAACTGGCCCGGGAGTTGTTGGGCGACACGGTTATCCGGCATGAGGTCGGCGCGGCGCACACGCTGACACACGCCGAGGCGGTACAGCGGGTGGTGGACATGTGGGAGATGGCCGACTCGCTGCACTTCGACCTCAACGTCGTCGTCGAGGGCGACGACGGCGAGCACGTGGCGATCGTCTACGACTCGACGATCAGGACCAAGGACGGCGCGGAAACCAACATCGCCGGCATCGAGGTTTTCCGGGTCGTCGATGGCAAGATCACCGAGGTTTGGAACTGCGGCTACCAGCAAGGGGTTTGGAATTGAGCGACCGGGTGCTTGACGAGTTGGGCTTCTATCTGCTGGCCGGGGCAGGAGGTGAGGGCCCCGCGACCCTGATGGACGAGGCCCGCCGCGGCGAGGAACTCGGCTTCGGCACCGCCTTCATCTCCGAGCGGTGGAACGTCAAAGAGGCGTCGTCTCTGGTCGGGGCGGCGTGCGCGGTCACCCACCGGATGCAGATCGCCACCGCCGCAACCAATCACAACACCCGTCATCCGCTGATCACCGGGTCGTGGGCGACCACGATGCATCGACTGTCCGGCGGCCGGTTCACCCTCGGCGTGGGACGGGGGATCGCCGCGATCTATGGGGCGTTCGGCATACCGGCGGTGACGACCGCGCAGATGGAGGACTGGGCCGGGGTGATGCGCCGCCTGTGGCACGGCGAGCTGATCTTCAACCACGACGGACCGATGGGTAAGTACCCCATCCTGTTTCTCGATCCGGACTTCAACGAGGACATCCGGCTGGCCCTGGTGGCGTTCGGGCCCAACACGCTCGCGCTCGGCGGGCGGGTATTCGACGACGTCATACTGCACACCTACTTCACCCCGGAGACCTTGCAGCGCAGCGTCAAGACCGTCAAGTCGGCCGCGGAGAAGGCGGGCCGCGACCCCGACAGCGTGCGGGTGTGGTCGTGCTTCGCCACCGTCGGCGACCATCTGCCCGAACAGCTGCGGCTGAAGAAGACGGTCGCCCGGCTGGCCACCTACCTGCAGGGCTACGGAGACCTGCTGGTGCGCACCAACGACTGGGATTCCGCTGTGCTGCAACGGTTCCGCGACGACCCGGTGGTGACGTCGATCGCCGGCGGGATCGACCACAAGGCCACCCCGGAGCAGATCGAGCACATCGCGACGCTGATCCCCGACGAATGGCTGGAACCCTCGGCCACCGGGTCTGCGCAGCAGTGTGTGGCCCGCATCCGCCAGGAATTCGACTACGGCGCCGACGCGGTCATCCTGCACGGCGCCACACCCGACGAGCTCGAGCCGATCGTCGCCGCCTACCGAGCCGGCTGACCGCGAAAGTGCAACTAGCGACGCGTTTCCCGAGAGGTGCCGTCGGTAGTTGCACTCTCGCGGCGTACCGGTTCAGGGCATGATGACGGTCCGGCTCACCGGTTCGGCGGCGGCCTGCCGGCTGGACAGGCCGCGCCGCAACGACGCCAGCAACGCGTCCCGCGTCTCACGCGGGTCGATGAGTTCGTCGAACCCCATGTGCTCGGCCGACCGGTAGGAGGCCTGCAGCTCGGCGTTGCGCAGCTTGGTGGAGAGGTCCTCACCGGCGTGCGAGGCGCGGCTCAGCGCCGCCGCGCTCATCGCGCCCATGGTTGCACCCGGGTAGGCGAACGTCGCGACCTGATGGTCGAATCCCAACAGCGACATGACCATCGACCCGAACCCGTACGCCTTGCGCAGCGTGACGTGCAGCTTCAACGTGGTCGCCGCGGTCTGGGCGGCGAACATCCGCGCGCCGGCGCGCAGCACACCGCTGCGTTCGGACCGGCTGCCGGGCAGCATGCCCGGGTTATCGGCGAGGAAGACGATCGGCAGGTGGAACGAGTCGGCCACCATGATGAAGTGTGCCGCCTTGTCGGCGGCGTCGGCGTCGATGGAGCCGGCCAGCACCTGAGGCTGGTTGGCCACCACCGCGACGGGGTGGCCGCCGAGGTGGGCGAGCGCGCAGATGATCGCCTTGCCGAACTGGGGTTGCACCTCGAACCAGTCGGGGCTGTCGAACACCACGTCGAGCACGGCGCGCATGTCGTAGACGCGGCGGTTGTCCCGGGAGACGATGTCGAGCAGCTCCGGCGTCGGCCGCGGCATGGCGGCGTCGCCGGCGGGCAGCGACGGCGGGTACGACCAGGCGCTGGGCGGGAAGTAGGACAGGTAGCGGCGGACGTCGTCGAGCACCGCTTCGTCGTTTTCGGCGACGTTGTGGATCACGCCGCTGGGCAGCGCGACATCCGGCCCGCCCAGGTCCTCTTTCGAAATGTCTTCTCCGGTGGACTCTTTGACGACGGGAGGCCCGGCGGTGAAGATCGCCCCCTGCCTGCTCATGATCCGGAAGTCGCAGACCGGGGCCACCAGCGCGCCGTGTCCGGCCGACGGGCCGAGCACGGCGGCGACGGTCGGGACGCGACCAGAGCACTGCGCCTGGGCCAGCAGGTCGGTCGGGGTGCGGCCGTAATGCCCGCCGGTGGGGCGAAAGCCCGCGCCCTCGAGCAGCATGACCAACGGAATCTTGTCCCGCAACGCCAGTTCGGCGATGCGGTAGCGCTTCGAGTTGCCGCCGGGCCCGATGCTGCCCGCCAGGGTGGTGAAATCCTCGGCGCCCAGCATCACCGGCGTGCCGTTGATCTCGCCGGAGCCGACCACCAGGCCATCGGCGGCGATCTCGCCACCGACCAGGGTGCCGAGTTCACGGAACGTGCCCGGGTCGAGCAGGTATTCGATGCGGGCGCGGGCGTCGAGTTTGCCCTTGTTGCGGTGCTTGTCCAGCCGCTCCGGGCCGCCCATGTCGAACGCGTGCTGACGGCGCCGCTGGAGATCGGCGAGCGTTTCTTCCCAGTCCTGGGCTTTCGGCATGCCTATGTCCTACCTCATGGAGGATTCGTCGCGCGACCAGTCGGGGGCGGGCCGCAGATCTGCAGGGTCACATACTGGATTGCTTACTGTAAAGTTACCCGCATGCCTGACCCCGGCCGTCTCGAGGTCGGCGGCACCGAGCATCCCGGATCGAGGAGTTGCACCAGTGAGCACAACCACGATGGACGAGGCCGCCAAGTTGCTGGCCGATCCGATGGCCTACACCGACGAGCAGCGACTGCATGCGGCACTGACCCACCTGCGCGCCAACGCCCCGGTGTCCTGGGTGGAGGTGCCGAACTACAAGCCGTTCTGGGCGATCACCAAACACGCCGACGTCATGGACATCGAGCGGGAGAACATGCTGTTCACCAACTGGCCGCGCCCGGTGCTGACGACCGCCGAGGGCGACGAGATGCAGGCCGCCGCGGGGGTGCGCACCCTGATCCACATGGACGACCCCCAGCACCGGGTGGTGCGCGCCATCGGCTCGGACTGGTTCCGGCCAAAGGCGATGCGGGCGTTGAAGGTTCGCGTCGACGAGCTGGCCAAGATCTACGTCGACAAGATGCTGGCGGCCGGACCGGAATGCGACTTCGTCCAGGAGGTCGCGGTCAATTACCCCCTCTACGTGATCATGTCGCTGCTGGGCCTGCCGGAGGCCGACTTCCCCCGGATGCTCAAACTGACCCAGGAGCTGTTCGGCAGCGACGACTCGGAATTCAAGCGCGGCAGCTCCAACGAGGATCAGCTGCCGGCGCTGCTGGACATGTTCGGCTACTTCAACGGTGTCACCGCCGCGCGCCGCGAGCATCCGACCGAGGATCTCGCGTCGGCGATCGCCAACGCCCGGGTTGACGGCGAACCGCTCTCGGACATCGACACCGTCTCCTACTACCTGATCGTCGCCACCGCCGGCCACGACACCACCAGCGCCACCATCTCCGGTGGCCTGCAGGCACTCATCGAGAACCCCGACCAGCTGCAGCGGCTGCGCGACAACCTCGACCTGATGCCGCTGGCCACCGAGGAGATGATCCGCTGGGTCACCCCGGTCAAGGAGTTCATGCGCACCGCCGCCAAAGACACCGTGGTGCGTGGAGTGCCCATCGCCGCGGGCGAATCCGTGCTGCTGTCCTACGTCTCGGCGAACCGCGACGAGGACGTGTTCGACGAGCCGTTCCGCTTCGACGTCGGGCGCGACCCCAACAAGCATCTGGCCTTCGGCTACGGCGTGCACTTCTGCATGGGTGCGGCGCTGGCCCGCATGGAGGTCAACAGTTTCTTCACCGAGCTGCTTCCCCGGCTGAAATCCATTGAGCTGACCGGTGATCCGGAGCTAGTGGCCACCACCTTCGTCGGCGGCCTCAAGCACCTGCCGGTGCGGTATTCGCTGGCCTGAGCCGGGGTCAGGCCGCCACCTCTGCGTGATCGCTACACTCCCCGTGGAGGTCTGGCAATGACGCGCAGGACGATTGTCATCACGGGCGCCAGCGACGGCATCGGCGCGGCCGCGGCTCGTCGCCTCAGCCGCGCCGGCGACCGGATCGTCGTGGTCGGCCGCTCCCAAACCAAGACCGCCGTGGTGGCCGCCGAATTGGGCGCCGATCACTTCGTCGTCGATTACGCCGACCTGTCCCAGGTGCGGGCGCTGGCGGACAAGATGCGTGCGCAATACCCGCGCATCGACGTGTTGCTCAACAACGCGGGCGGGGTGGCCAGCAGGATCGAGCTGACGGCCGACGGCTACGAACGCACCTATCAGGTCAACTACCTGGCGCCGTTCCTGTTGACCACCCAGTTGCTGGATGTGCTGCTGGAGTCCCGGGCCACGGTCGTCAACACGACCAGCTCCTCGCACAAGCTGATCCTCCGTGCCACCGTCGACGACCTGGAGAACACCGCCAACCGCAGGCCCGCCGTCGCTTACGCGTACTCGAAGCTGGCAATCGTGTTGTTCACCAAGGAATTACACCGGCGCTACCACGCGCGCGGCCTTTCCGTTGCGGCCGTGCATCCCGGCAACGTCAACTCCAACATCGGCATCGCCTCGGGTTCGCGATTTCTGGTGTTCATGCAGCGGTACACCCCGGCGGCGCTGTTCATCTCGAGCCCGGACCAGGGCGCCGACCCCTTGGTGCGGCTGGCGTCGAGCCCGCCCGATTCGGAGTGGACGTCCGGCGCGTACTACGCCAAGCGCAAGATCGGCAAAACCACTCGCCTGGCGGACGATCCGCGATTGGCCGCCGAACTGTGGGAGCGCACCGCGGCCAGGCTCGGCTGACGAACTCCCGGGGTCGGCGGAGGACCGCCCGGGTGATCTTCGATACTCGCTGGTATCTGTCCGATACTGGCCGGTATGCTGCTGGGCATGTCGCCCGTCAAACCGCTTCGCAGCCGCCCCACCCGCGGCGAGGTTCGCGACCGGATCCTGGATGCGGCGGCGAAGGTGTTCGCGGCCGAGGGCTTCGCCGGGGCCACCATCGACGCGATCGGTCAGGCCGCGGGGTTCACCAAGGGAGCGGTCTATTCCAACTTCGAGTCCAAGGACGAGCTGTTCCTGGCCCTGCTCGACCGCGAGTTCGAGCTGCGCGGGCAGCAGATCGCGATAGCGCTGGACCGCAGCGCCGGCGACACCACCGCGGCCGCGCGCGAGGTGAGCCGGTCGGTGCTCGACTCGGTCCGCGACCATTCCGACTACTACGTGCTGCTCGTCGAGTACTGGCTGCGCGCCCAGCGCGATCCGCAGCTTCGGGAACGCCTGATCGAGCGCCGCCGCGCCGCGGCCGACCAGGCCCTGCACATCGTCGAGTCGACCGACACGGTGCCGGGCGACCGGCGGCTGACCGACATCGCCCAGCTCGTCGTCACCCTCAACCTGGGCGTGGCGATGGAAGAGGTGCTGCGCCCGGGAACCATCAACCCCGACCTGCTCGCCCAGCTAATCACCGCGCTGCTGGAATCGATACCGGTCTGACGGTGATGAGGGAAAGCCACACCATGGATGCCAACAACGAACCGGACGACGTCGCACCGGTGATCACCGCCGCCGGATTGGGGGTCGACGGCGAGCACGGGCCCCTGTTCTCGGGGGTCGACCTGGCCCTGACGCCGGGCTTTCACGCGATTCAGATGCCCGGCGGACCGGGGCAGACCACACTGCTGTTGACGCTCGCGGGACGGTTCAAGCCCAGCCACGGCACGCTCACCGTCCTCGGCGAAACAACTCCGCGCGCGATCCGCCGGCACTGCTCCATCGCGGCGTTCGAAGGCATCGACGATCTGGAGGATTCGGTGACCGTGGGGACCGTGCTCGCCGAGCAACGCCGGTGGCTGGCGCCCTGGTACTCGTCGGTGCCGCTGCAATCGCGCCCGGCCGAGCTCACCGAGGTCTTCGGCGACATGGCCCCGCCATCCGACAACACCTACGTCGTCGAACTGTCGGACCTCGAACTGTTCCTGCTGCGGATCACGCTGGCGTTGCTGTCGAACCGTCCGATTCTGGTGGTCGGCGACCTCGAACAGGTTCGTGACAACTCCCGACGAGCGATCGCGGCCGAGCGGCTCGGCGCGATCGCGAGGCAGCGCACCGTCGTCGTCGGGGTGACCAACCCGCTCGGCGCCGACGCGCCCGACCACGAACTCCACGATCACCGCATCCCGACCGGGGAGGACTGAAAGATGCTGGCTGGACTCGCCTTTGGCTCAGAGATCAAACGCTTCCGGCGTAGCCGATTGACGCGCGCGGCCATCGTCGTGCTGATGCTGCTTCCCCTGGTGTACGGGGCGCTGTACCTGTGGGCCTTCTGGGATCCCTTCGGCCACACCAACAAGATGCCGGTGGCGCTGGTCAACTCCGACCGGGGCGCCGTCGTGTCCGGCCAGCAGTTCAACGCCGGTGCGGAGATCGCCAAGAGTCTGACCGCCGACGGCAGCCTGGACTGGCACGTCGTGGACTTACCGGAGGCACGCAACGGAGTCGACCACGGCAAGTACTACTTCATGGTCGAGCTGCCGCCGGACTTCAGCGCGGCGATCGCGTCGCCGGTGACCGGGCAGCCCAAGAAGGCCAACCTGATTGCCGTCTACAACGACGCCAACAACTACATCTCGACGAGCATCGGTCGTACCGCCATCGAGCAGGTACTCAACGCCGTCTCCAGCCGGATCTCGGGACAGGCCGTCAATCAGATGCTGTCGGTGGTGGTTTCGTCCGGATCGGGTATCAAGCAGGCCGCAGACGGGGCGGCCCGACTCGACGACGGCGCCGGTCAGCTGGCAGCCGGCCTGGACAGCGCGCGGACCGGCTCGGCGACGCTCGCCGCCGGCGCCAAGCAACTGTCCGACGGAATCAACCAGGCCACCGACCCGCTGCTCGCGGTGACCAAGGCGGTATCGCAGATCGGCGGCAGCACAGAGCAATTGCAGCAGGGCGCCACCGCGCTCGCGCAGGCCAACGATCAGCTCGGCGCCATCGCCGCGGCGCAGGACGCCGCCGCGAGCTCGCTGACGTCGGTGATCGACCAGCTCTCCGCGCGAGCGGATCCGCTGGCGAACAACCTGCGCGGCATCCAGGATCAACTCCGGGGTCACCAGTTCACGCCCCAGATCCGCCAGCAGCTCACCGATGCGCAGAACGCGGCGATCGCCATGACTTCGGGGTTGCGGACCCCGGGCAGTCCGCTCGCGTCGGCGCTCGATCAGCTCGGCGGCAAGGGCCAGGAGCTGACCAACAAGCTCACCCAGCTGCGCGACGGGGCGCAGCAAGTCGCCACCGGTAACGCCGAATTGGCCGGCGGCATCGCCAAGCTCGACGACGGCGCCGGCCAACTCAAAGCGGGATCGGCCGAGCTGGCGACGAAACTCGCCGAGGGCGCCAGGCAGGTGCCGAACTGGACCACCCAGCAAAAGGAAGCGGTCGCCGACACCATCGGCGGCCCGGTGCAACTCGAGGCTTCCCATGAGAACGCCGCGCCCAACTTCGGCACCGGTATGGCCCCGTTCTTCCTCACCCTCGCCCTGTTCTTCGGCGCCTTGGTGCTGTGGATGGTGTTGCGGCCCTTGCAATATCGTGCGATCGCCGCGGAGGTGATCGCGATCCGCGTGGTGCTCGCCAGCTACCTGCCCGCCGCTGCGATCGCGCTGTTCCAGGCCGTCGTTCTCTACTGTGTGGTCCGGTTCGCCCTCGGCATGCACGCCGTCCACCCGGTGGCGATGCTGGGGTTCATGGTGCTGATTTCCGCCGCGTTCGTGGCCGCGACGCAGGCGATCAACGCTCTTGTCGGTCCGGCGGTGGGCCGGGTGCTGATCATGGCCCTGCTCATGCTGCAGCTCGTCAGCGCGGGCGGGATGTATCCCGTGGAAACCACGTCTCGGCCGTTCCAGGTCCTGCACCGCTTCGACCCGATGACGTACGGTGTCAACGGACTCCGGCAGCTCATCCTCGGCGGCATCGACGCCCGACTGTGGCAGGCGATCATCGTGCTGGCCGCGATAACGGCCGTCGCACTGGCGATCTCGTGTCTGTCGGCGCGCAGAGACCGGCTGTGGAACCTCAGCAGGCTGTTCCCCGCGATCAAGATTTAGGCCGCGCTCAGGCGATCCCGAAATCGATGATGCCCCGCACGATTTTGCCGTTGAGCAGGTCGTCGTAGGCGTCGTTGACCTCGTCCAGACGATAGCGCTTGGTGATCATCTCGTCGAGCTGCAGCTGACCGGTCTGATAGAGCCTGGCCAGCCGGGCGATGTCGGCCCTGGGGTTGCACGAGCCGAAGATGGTGCCCGCCAGTGTCTTGTTCATCAGGATGAAGTCCTGCAGCTCGATGTTGACCGACCGGGTCAACTGCGACGTCATGCCGGTGAGCACACAGGTTCCGCCCTTGCGGGTCAGCTTCAGCGCGTCGCGCACGTCGTCGGCGGTGATCAACGACGGCGAGACCACCACCGCGTCGGCCATCACCCCATAAGTCAAGTCCCGCACCAGGTCCAGGGCCTCGGCGATGGTCGCCACGCTGTGCGTGGCGCCGAACCGCAGCGCCGACTTCTGCTTGAACTCCACCGGGTCGACCGCGACGATCTGCGCGGCACCGCTGATCCGGGCGCCCTGGATGGCTCCGGTGCCGATGCCGCCGGCGCCGATCACCACCACGGCGTCCCCGCCGCACACCCCGGCCCGGTTGGCGGCCGAGCCGTAGCCGGTCGGGATGGCGCAGGACAGCAGCGCGCTCGGCGCCAGCGGCAACTGCTGCTCGATCTTCACCAGCGAATTCGTCGACACCACAGTGTGTTCGGCGAAGGCGCCGATCTTCGCGATGTGGCCGAGGTTGCCGCCGCCGGCCGTGTGGTGGCGGAAGGTGCCGTCGGTGGGCATCCCAGGGATCATGGTGCCGATGCCCACGTCGCAGAGGTACTCCATTCCGCTTGCGCACCAACGGCATTGGCCGCACACGGCGACGAACGACATCACCACGTGATCGCCCGGCGCGAAATCGGTGACGCCCTCACCCACCTCGCGCACGATGCCCGAACCCTCGTGGCCGCCGATGGTGGGGAACATGGTGGGCAGCCCCAGCGATCGCATCACCTCGTTGGGCGCCGACATGTCGCCCTTGAGGATGTGGTCGTCGGAGTGGCACAAACCGGCGGCGGCCATCTGCACCAGGACCTCCCCGGCGCGCGGCGGGTCCAGCTCGAACTCCTCGACCGACCAAGGGCCGCCGACGTCATGCAGGATCGCTGCCCGGCTTTTCATGCGGCGGGCGCGAACGTGACGGGAAGCTTGTTGGGGGAGCGGAAGGTGAGCCCGACGATCTTGGACTCCTCGCCGGTTCCGTCGTCGGGCACGAACGCCAAATCCCGCACCCGGTCGAACAGGCTGTTCAACATCACCCGGGTTTCCAGTCGCGCCAAATGCATGCCCAGGCACATGTGGATGCCCCCGGCGAAGGCGATGTGGGCCTGGCGGGGCCGGCGGATGTCGAAGGCGTTGGGATCGGTCCAGCGGGTCTCGTCGCGATTGGCCGAGCCCATGCACATGTCGATCTGGGCGTTGGCCGGGATGGTCTTGCCGCCGATTTCGACCTCCTCGGTGGTGGTCCGGGTGACCATGGTCAGCGGTGTCTCGAACCGCAGGGCCTCCTCGATCGCCATCGGTATCAACGACCGGTCCCGATAGACCATCGCCAACTGCTCGGGGTGGGTCAGCAACAGGTACAGCAGGTTGCCCGAGGAGCGGTAGGTGGTCTCCAGCCCGGCGGGCAGCAGCAACCGCAGGAACGCGATGATGGCCTCATCGGTGAGCTTTTCGCCGTCGATCTCCGCGGCCACCAGGTCGCCGATGATGTCGTCGGTGGGTTTGCGCCGGCGCTGCTCGACCTGTTTGAGGAAGTAGTCGTAGAGCTCGGTCGCGGCGTTCAGGCCGGCCTCGATGTCGGTGGGGATGGAGATCAGGTCCAGCGACAGCCGGCGGAACAGGTCGAGATCCTCGGCGGGCAGACCGAGCAGCGTCGAGATGATCCGCGTGGGGAACTCGAATGTCACCGCCTTCACCAAATCGGCGTGGCCGTCGTTCTTGATCTCGTCGACCAGTTGCTCGCAGACCGGCCCGATGACCGACGGCTCCCAGCGCTCCAGCGCGGTGGCGCGAAAGGCCTTGGCCACCAAGTTGCGGTGGTCGTGGTGTTCCCGGCCGCCCATCGCGAGGATGGTGTGGCCCATCACCAGGCCGATGGTCTCGTCGTACTTGTGCGAGCTGAAGATCCGGTCGTCGCGGAAGGCCTGCGACACGCTCTCGTAGTCGAACAGCACCCACTCGTCCTCGGGGCGCAGTTCCTCGGGCAGCTGGCTGGCGTCGGCCAGCGAGCCGTGCCAGACCGGGTCGGTGCGCCGCATGTGTTCGAAGAACGGGTACGGGCTGGTCTCGCCGGTGAAGTCGAGCGTCGGTACGACGGGTTGACCGGTCGGGCCAGTGCTCAGCGGCATAGCGCTCCTTACGCGAAAACGGACCGGTGGCGCGGGCCGCGCGCGGGTCCACGGCGGGTCGGTACCGAGCGGAATATCGCTATCATAGTATAAATAGCAACGAAGCCCAATGGCCGCAGCCTGTTCGCCGCCCGCGGCCTCCGGTCGGCGAACCGCGATCCCCGGCCCACCGGGAGTCGCCCCTCCTTTCCGCCCGCCCAAAAGCGCAGGTCTACTTTGAAGGTGGTGTCCGGCACCACCGTCCGCCGGGACCGTCGACGAGCCCGCTGATCAGCCGACGAAAACGAGTAGGTATGACACAGACGAACCTGGCCCGGCCGCAAGGCCTTACCCGCATCGACCCGGTGCTGCGGGATACCGCCGCCCAGTTGGGGGTGGTGGAGTTCCGCGCCGAAACCCTGGCCGCCGAGCGGGAACACGCCAACCGGTTGGCCGCCCAGCGCGCCGCATCCGCCGACACCCGCGGCGTGGCGATCGATTCGGTGTCGATCGCCGGGCCGGACGGTCAGCCGCTGGAGCTTCGCTTGTATCGCGGCCACACCGAATCCGCGGCGCCGCTGCTGGTGTACGCCCACGGCGGCGCGTTCGTCACCGGCAACCTCGCCACCGACCACGCGCACTGCGTGGAGCTGGCCCGTGACGGCGGGTGTCTGGTGGTGTCGGTCGACTACCGGCTGGCGCCCGAAAATCCCTGTCCCGCGGCGCTGGACGACGTCGAAGCCGCCTTCCGGTACGTCGTCGACAACAGCGCGGCGCTAAACGCCGACGCCAACCGCATCGCCGTGATGGGCCGGGACGCCGGCGCGGCCCTGGTGGCGGGCCTGACCCAGCGCATGTTCGACCAGGAGGGGCCGACGATCCTGATGCAGATCCTGCACCAGCCGATGCTGGATTCCGACGCCACGCCGTCGCGTCGCGAATTCCAGCGCACGCCGGGTCTGAACGGTCCGGCCGTGAGCCGGGCCTGGAACCACTACCTCGGTCACGCCAGCGCCAGCGGTCAGCACGTCCCCGCCCACCGGGCCAACCTCGAGGGCCTGCCGCCCACGTTCATCAGCTGCTCGGAGATCGATCCGTGCCGCGACGAGGCCATCGACTATGCCAATCGGCTGCTGCACGCCTACGTGCACACCGAATTGCATGTGATCGCAGCAACCTTCAACGGTTTCGACTCGATGGTCCCGGATTGGATTGTTGCCCAAGAGAACCGGGCGCTGCACGCGCAGGCGTTACGCCGCGTGTTTGCCATGTAGGACGGGCCGGGTGTCTGCCGGCGGCCGCCGCAGCCGGAGCGGCGGCGCGGGCCGCCGCTTACCGACTGAACTCCGGTATCTCTTACCGTAGTGCGCGTTGCTAACATCGGAATCGGCAGCCAACCGAGGACCGATCGGGCGGATGATCAAACACTCAAACCGATTCCGTTGCACCCGCAGCGATCGAATGTCACGAAGGATCCCCTCGGCACCATGAGCACCGTCGACTCCCCGGAAAAGATCCTCTTCACCTCGACCACCCAAGCTTTCCTGGAAAAGGAGGCGCCGCTGCGGCGGGTGCGGGAGCTGCATGCCGCCGGCACCGCGTTCGACCCCGGCTGGTGGCGGCGCGCCGCCGAGCTCGGCTGGACGGGCCTGCTGGTTCCCGAGGAGTTGGGCGGCGGCAGCGTCTCGGAGAGCGGCCTGGCCGATCTGGCGACGGTCGCCGAACAACTCGGCAAGACCGTCGCGCCCGGCCCGCTGTACCCGGTCAGCATCGTGCTGTCGGCGCTGGCCGAATGTTCCGGCGCCGAAACGCATCGTGACGTCATCGAGGCGCTGATCTCCGGTGAAACCGTCGCGTCCTGGGCGGTGTATGAGCCGGGTCAGGGCTGGGCGCCGCTGAATCCGTCGGTGACGGCCACCGAAACCGATTCCGGCTACCGCATCGACGGCGTCAAGGACCGCGTGGAGGCGGGCGCCCAGAGCGCGCTGCTGCTGGTGGTCGCGCGCTGCGGCGCCGACGGGCAGATCCGCCAGTTCCTGGTCCCGACGGACGCGCCGGGGGTGCGGATCGAGCCCCAGCAGTCGGTGGACCTGGTCAAGCAGTACGCCCGGGTGCACTTCGACGGTGTCGTCGTGCCGCGGTCCGCCGCGGTCGGCACCGCCGCCGAGACCGCCACCCTGATCGAGCGACAAAGCCAGCTCGCCCAGGTGCTGCAATGCGCCGAGGTGGTCGGGGTGGTGCAGACGGTGTTCGACTTCACCACCCAATGGGCGCTGGACCGGCACACCTTCGGTCGTCCGCTGGCGTCGTATCAGGCCCTCAAACACAAGTTCGCCGACATGAAGCTGTGGCTGGAGGCATGCCGGGCCACCACCTGGGCGGCGGTCGCCGAGGTGGCCGCCCGCTCGCCGCAGGCGGGGCTGTCGGCCAGCATCGCCAAGTCCTATGTGGGCGAGATGGCCGGGCAGATCGTGCAGGCCTGCGTGCAGATGCACGGCGGTATCGGCGTCACCTGGGAACACGACCTGCACCTGTACCTGCGCCGGGTTACGTTGTACCGCGGCATGTTCGGCACGCCGGAGGAACACAACCTGCGCGTCTACCAGTTCGAGAAGGCGGGGGGTGCGGCGAAATGACGACCGAATCCGTCGCGCAATTCGCGGCCCGGGCCCGAGCCTGGTTGGCCGACAACATGCCCGCCATCGACCGCGAGTCCCCACCACCGGCCCCGCGCGACGACGAGCGGGCCTGGCGCAGGGCCCGCGAACTGCAGAAGAGGCTGTACGACGGCGGTTTCGCGGGCATCTGCTTTCCCCGCGAGTACGGCGGCCTGGGGCTGGACTACGAATACCAGAAGGCATTCGACGCCGAAAGCCTCGACTATGAAATGCCGTTGATCCTCAACACCCCGACCTTCACCATCTGCTGCGCGACGCTGCTCGACACCGGCAGCGAGCAGCAGAAGAAACAGCACATCGCCGCGGCACTGCGCGGCGAGGAAATCCTGGTGCAGCTGTTGAGCGAACCCAGCGGCGGGTCGGATCTGGCCGGTGTGCTCACCCGGGCCGAGCGGCGCGGCGACCGGTGGATCATCAACGGCGCCAAGACCTGGAGCACGAGCGCGTTCGCCGCCGACTACGGCCTGTGCCTGGCCCGCACCAACTGGGACGTGCCCAAGCACGAAGGCCTGACCATGTTCCTGGTGCCCATCAACCATCCCGGAATCACGTTGCGGCGCATCACCATGCTCAGCGGCTCCACCGAGTTCTGCGAGGAGTTCCTGGACGGTGTCGACGTGGGGGATGACGCCGTCGTCGGGGAGGTCAACGGCGGCTGGGCGGTGGCCTCACGCCAGCTCTACCACGAACGCCGGGCCGTGGGGCAGGGTTCCGAATTCGCCAGCGGCGGCGGCAGCGAGGGCGGCCACACGATCCCGGTCGACTACGTGAGCCTGGCCGAGAAGACCGGACAGGCCGACGACCCGCGCGTGCAGGAGATGGCCGGTCGCGTCCTGGTGCACCGCGCGGTGGCCGAGCAGCTGATCGGCCACGTGTACCGCAGCGTCCGGGACGGCGCACTGCCGCCGGCCGCCGGAACGCTGATCCGGCTGTTCCACTCCGAAACCGTCACTACCGACGTCGACACCGCGCTGGCGATCGCGGGCAGCGCCGGTGTGGTCGGGGAGCCGGGCGCCGGACTGGAAACCGGGCTGCGCTACCTTTCTCGGCAGACCGTCGCCATCGGCGGTGGCACAACGGAAATGGCGCGCAACGTCATCGGCGAGCGGGTGCTGGGCTTCCCCCGCGAATACGCCGCCGACCGCGGGGTGCCGTTCAACCAGGTGCGGCACGGGCAGCGCTCGGATCGGTCCTAACCTTCGGCGACGACGTTCTCGGCGAGGCCGCTGACCACCGGGATCTGCACCAGCGACAGGACATGGTGGGCCGGGCTTCCCGGCGGGGCCACCAGCACGTAGTCGCTGCCTTGGCGCAGCGCCCGCTCCCGTGCGGCGGCCAGCGCGCTGACGCCCGCCGACGCGAGGTGGGTGACCGCGCTCAGATCGACCGTCAAAGGCGCTACGCCGGAACGGCTTTCGACGGCGATCTGCCGGTCCAGGGTGGACGCGGTGTTGGAGTCGACGTCGCCGCTGACGACGATGCGGCCCGGCTCGGTGACCGTGGAGACGAATTCGGCGCTGCGCACCCCGTGGTCGCCGGCCCGGCTGACCAGTGAGTCGGCGACGAAGTTGGCCGGGCGCGAAAGCCGGTGCGTCACGCTGGCGGTCGTCCCCTCGGGGCCGTGACTGACGTGCGCCTCTGACACCAGGGCCTCGGCCATGGCCAGGCCTCGGCCACGGCCGGTCTCGCCTTCCCGGTGATCCTTCCACCGTCCCCGGTCGATCACCGAGGCGTGCAGGTTGCCGTCGCCGGCCAGCATCGCTTCGACGACCACGCCGTCGGGAACCTCGGTGGCGTAGCCGTGCTCGACCGCGTTCTCGACGAACTCCGAGATGGCGTGCACGATGTCGGAGATGTCGTCGGCGTCGGCGCCGACGTCGGACAACCACTGCCGCAACCGGGTGCGCACCGTGCGCGCGGCGTGAATCGTCGCGTCCAGCGTCAAGTTCAGTGGGGGTGGCGGTGTGCGGCGTTGCGCCGCAAGCAGAGTCACGTCGTCGCTGTAGCCGGTCGAGCGCAGCAGCAGCTCCAGCGTCTCCGCGCAGAGCCGGTCGACCGTTCGCACCGACGATTCGATGACGAAGCCGCCCTGACCGGAGACGATGTTGGCGGCCAGGTCCGCGAATTCGGCGGTGCTGGCGCCCAAGGGCCGGCCCGGCCGTTCGATCAAGCCGTCGGTGTAGAGCAGGATCGAGTCGCCCACGTCGAGGAATTCGGTGCGGACCGGAAAGCCGGTGCCGCTGCCCAGCGGGCCCGCGCCGGACGGCTCGACGTAGCGCGCGGTCGCGTCCGCCGTCACCAGCAGCGGCGGCGGGTGTCCGGCTGTGCAGTAACTGAATTCGCCGCTGCCGAAGTCCAGCGAGCCGACGCACATGGTGGCCGAGCTGGACCCCGGGACGTGCTTGTGGAAGCGGTCGACCGCCTCGAGCGCTTCGGCGATCGGGTATCCCGCCAGGATCTGCATCCGCAGCGCGGTGCGCAGCTGGGACATCACCGCGGCCGCTTCCACCCCATGGCCGACGACGTCACCGACGATGAGCACCAACCGATCCCCGAGCGGGATCGCATCGAACCAGTCGCCGCCGGCCGCGGTGTCCTGCGCGGCCACCAGATACTCCGCGGTCACATCCGCGCCGGGGGTCACCGGCACCGACGGCGCCAGCAGCGCCTGCTGCATGACGGTGGCGGAGTCGCGCACGTTGCGGTACCGCTCGGACAGCTCCTCGAGGCGCGCTTCGGCGGCCATCCGGTTGCGCACCCGGTCGGTGACGTCGACGAAGGCGAGCTGCACGCCCTCGATCGAGCCGTCGTCGCCGCGGCGCGGCGTGACGATGAAATCGAAGAAGTGCTCCTGGGCCTTCCCCACGCCTTCGAAGTCGGCCTGTACCCGCCATTCCGTTCCCGACTGCGGCTCACCGGTCTGGTAAACCCGGTCGAACATCTGGAAGATCTGCTGGCTCTCCAGCTCGGGATACACCTCGCGGGCGAGCAGCCCGATCGGGTCGACCGGCGGACTGAGCGCGCGGTAGGCGGCGTTGACCGCGACGAATCGATGGTCTGGCCCTTCCAGGCCGACCAACAGCGCGGGGACGTTGTCGAAGACGCGGCGCACGTCATCGGCCGCGCCGACGATTCTGTCCCAGTCCTTTTCGGCCACCATTTGGCCCTCCTAGCGGTCTCCGTCCGGTGCGACCGTGGCGAAAACCGGGTCAATCGATTGACCAATTTGCACACGTAGTTGTTCAGATTAGCAATGGTTGCCGGCCCGGCATTGCAACGGCTTTGATACCGGCCCGTTAATCGTCGCCCGATTCGTCGACGCAGCGCAATTGACGCCGCCGAAAAACGCTGCTGTGGACTCCCTGAAAGCGCGTTTGCGGATGTGACGGTCGGGTATGTCGCTGGCGTGGCCGATCCGCTGGCGCAAAGCACGAAGGGCGCGAAGGGATTGCGGCGGCGCCTGCTGTCTTCGCGGGTACTCACCCTCAACGGCTGGGTGGCGTTCAACCTGCCGCGCACGGTGACCGCGCTGGGTGGCGCGCTGCTGACCGGACTGGTGCTGGTGCACATCTACGTGCTGACCACCGAACCGGGTCTGCCGCGATATTTCGCCGCCTACGTGCTGGGGCTGAGCGCGGCCTGCGCGCTGGCGGCCGGCGCCATGGTGTTCGCTCTCAAACCGATTGTGCCCCAGGCTGGTTGGTATTTCGGCAGCCTGGTCTGCTCGGCGTTCCTTTGCGCGTATCTGGTAACCCGGTGGGTCCAGCTGCCCGGGCTGATCGGGGTGACCACCCGATGGGACTTCGCGCCGGGAACGTTGGGCATCGCGTTCGCGGGCGCCTTCCTCGCGGTGCATACCACGGTGTTGTCGGGCATCAACGTGGCCTATCCGCAGCGTCAGCAGTGGTACGACTGACGAAGCGCAGGCGATGACGGTATTGGACTATCCGGTATGGCTGCGCGTCGATCATTGGCTCAACGTGCTGTTTGTGACGCTGATAATTCGCAGCGGCATCGAGATACTTTCCACCCACCCGAAGTTGTACTGGCACGACGACAGCAAGCCGGGCACCGAGTGGGCGCGCTTTACCCGAAAGGTGATGCCCCGCGACCGGATCTACGACACCCTCGATGAGGAGGAGGATTATCACCCGTTGATTTCCCTGCCCGGCCACGCGCAGCTGGGCATGGGCCGGCACTGGCATTTCTTCGCGGTGATCGGCTGGGTGCTGGTGGGGCTTTCCTATTACGTCCTGCTGTTCGCCACCGGCCAATGGCACCGCTACTGGCCCTATTCCTGGTCGATCTTCCCCGAGGCGTTCAACGACATCGTCACCTATCTGACGTTCAATCTGCCGCCGGTGCTGCCCGGTGAGCCCCTGGACGCCATGCAGAAGCTGACGTACGCGGGGGTGGTGTTCGTGCTGGCGCCGTTCCAGATCCTCACCGGCGCCGCGCAGTCCCCGGCGATCGAGGCGCGCTTCCCGTGGTACGTGCGGATGTGGGGCGGTCGGCAATGGGCCCGCAGCCTGCATTTCCTGGGGCTGGTCGCCTTTGTCGTATTCATCGTGATCCACCTGTCGATGATCTTCTTCTGGGGCTGGGGAAGGCTCACCGCCGCAATGATTTTCGGCTCGGTGCGCAACACCTACTGGGCGACGGCGATCTCGCTGCTGATCATCGCCGCGATCGTCGGGATCCATGTGGCGGCCACGCTGTGGAGTCTGCGGCATCCACGCTCCGTGCAGCGGGTGCTGGGTCGGGTGGTCACCGCGGCCCGGCTGATGCTGCTGCGCCCGCTTAATTCGCGGCAGAACTACCCGGCGAGCAAGATCACCCCGCGGCATCGCATCAACGGAAAGCCGCCCACCAGCACGGAATACAAGGTGATGGCGGTGCACAACTTCGTCGACTGGCGGCTGCGGGTGGGCGGACTGGTGGAAAACCCGGTGATCCTCGACCTTGCCGCGCTGCGTTCGCTGGCCGAGCCGGAAACCCAACGGGTGATGCACAATTGCGTGCAGGGCTGGACCAGCATCGGGGAGTGGACCGGAGTTCACCTGCGCCAGCTGGTCGATCTGGTGCGGCCGCTGCCGCAGGCGCGTTACATCTGCTTTCTGACCATGCAGGACAACAGCACCGACGAGCCGGCCTCGCACGGCGGCGGCCAGTTCTACGAAGTGCTCGACCTGGGATTCGCCGACAAGCCGCAGACCCTGCTGGCCTATGAAATGAACGGCGCCCCACTGCCGATCCAGCACGGCGCACCGTTGCGGCTGCGGGTGGAAACGCAGGTGGGTTTCAAGATGGCCAAGTGGATCAACCAGATCGAGTTCGTCGACGACTTCGCCGGGATCGGCATGGGCACCGGCGGTTGGCGTGAGGACCGCGTGTACTACGACAAGGACGTGGAGATCTGAGATGTCCGACGCGGCGGCCAACGGCATCGGGGTGCGGCCCGAGCTGATCAGCTTGGACGCGGCGGCCGCCCATCGGGTGCGCGAGCAGGTCGCGGCCAAGGGTGGGCACTGCGAGGCGTGCGGCGCAACGGATTTCGTGGTCGGCGACGCCCTCTACCTGGGTTTCCTCTTTCTGAACGAGGAGGCCGACGCCTACCTGGTGGCGTTGACCTGTGCCAATCCGCAATGCCCCGCGCCGCGGACCGCGATCAGGCTGTCCGAGAACGAGTTTTTGACCAGCGGCCGCGGCGCCGCCGGCCGTTAGCCGAGGCGTCCGCCGCTCCCGGGAGTCGGGGCCGGGCCAAGCCGAATCTGTCGATCAGGGGCGACAATTCGCGCAGCCGATCGCACAACGCTTGGAATCGGCGCTCGTCTTGTTCGACGAGTTGTCCCAGCGCGCTGTAGTGCGCCATGCGCGGCAGCCGCCCGGCGAGCGCGGCGCCCCACCTGATGCTCAGGTCGTAAACCCGTTCGTCATCGACGTCCTCGCGCCCCCCGAGTCGTTCGAGCGCCTCGATCTGCTCACCGACGAACGCAAGGTCGTCAGTGATGTCGATCCGTTCCCGGCCGGGGGATGCCACGCTGCGGCGGATACCCTGCCGCGGCCTCGGTTACACGCCGCGCCGCGGCAGGGGCGCGAGATCAGGCCGAGACGGGCTTCTTGGCGGCCGGCGCGGACACCTTCATCAGCTTCATCAGGTTGCCGCCCATGATCTTCGCCTTGTCCTCGTCGCTGAAATCGGCCAGCTCGTCGACGAAGCTGATCGGGTCCTTCAAACCCTCGGGGTGCGGCCAGTCCGATCCGAACACCACCCGGTCGGTGCCCACCATGTTGACGATCTCGGCGAACCGGTCCTCCCAGAACGGGCTGACGTAGACGCACCGCTTGAACGTCTCGATCGGATCCTCGGCGAACGCCTGCGGCATCTTCTTGTACACGCCCTTGAGGCCCTTGAACAGGTGCGGCACCCAGTCGGCGCCGTTCTCGATGGACAGGATGCGCAGGTCGGGGTTGCGGGACAGCGCGCCGTGGCAGATCAACGCGCCGAACGCGTCCTCGACGGGCCGGTGCCCCATGGCCAGGCTGCGGAAGGCGGTGGGCTTGAACGGCAGGAACTCGTCGCCGGGTTCCCAGATGTTGAGCAGCTCGGAGTAGCCGCTGTCCGAGGCGTGCATCGAGACGGGGATCTCGGCCCGCACACAGGCCTGCCAGAACGGGTCGAACTCCTCGAAGCCGAACGAGCGGCTGCCGCGATAGCCGGGCACCGGCGCGGGCCGGACCAGCACGGTGCGGGCGCCGCGCTCGAGGCACCACTCGAGCTCCTCGAGCGCGCGGTCGACGATCGGCAACGTGATCACCGGGGTGGCGAAGATGCGGTCCTTGTAGTTGAACGACCACTGCTCGTACATCCACTGGTTGAGCGCGTGGATGACGTCGTGCGTCATCTCCGGGTCGTCTTTCATGCGCTCCTCGACCAGGCTAGCCAGGGTGGGGAACATCAGCGCGTAGTCGATGCCGAGTTCGTCCATCACCTCCAGCCGGGCGCCGGGTTCGCGGAAGGCCGGAATGGCCTTCATCGGCTCGCCGAGGATTTCGCGGTAGCTCTTGCCACCCGAGCCGTTTCGGAAGTACTCCTCCTGGGCGCCGGGACGGGCCACCACTTCGAACGTCGGGTTGGGGATGTATTCGCTGATGTGGCCGCGCACCACGATCTTGGTCCGGCCGCGGATCTGGACGTAGTCGATGACGTGCTTGCGGTGGTCCGGCAGGAACTTGGTCAGCGCTTCCTGCGGCTCGTACATGTGGTTGTCGGCATCGAACACCGGGAAGGGAAGCTCGCGAGACGGCATGGCGATCTCCTTGCAGAAGGCTGTAATTCTCACTGTGTGGTAATGACGTTACCACTTGTGCGGAACAAGGTGTACCTGCCCGTTCGGCCTTATTCGTCGCTATTCGGCCGGGGGTAGCCCGGAGCTCGGCGTGTCGCCGTTGATGATGGCGAAGTTCACGGTGGCGGTGGCGAGCAGCTCGTCGTCGCCGTCGCCGAAGATGTCCACCTGCATCACCATCGCCCGCCGTCCCGAGCGCAGCATCCTGGGCACCGCGAAGGCCGAACCCTGCCGCACCGGCCGCAGGTAGCGGACGAACAGGTCCGCGGTGGTCATCGTGGTGCCGGGCCGCAGATAGTCCAGCCCGAACTGCCCGCCCGCCACGTCGACCAGCGTGGCGATCAGGCCGCCCTGCAGCGCCCCGGAGGTGTTGACCACCGCGGGGCTGACCGGCATGGTCATCGCGAACTGACCGTTGCGGGTGCCGGGGCGCATGCCGATCTGCCCGAACAACTCCGCCAGCGACGGCGCGCTCGAGTCCTCGTCGGTGTCCCGGATGCCCAGCGCCCGGCTGCAGAAGTCGTAGAGCTGGCCGGCGTCGACGGGGGTGCCGTTCAATTCCGCACCCAGCCAGTGCAATCGCTGCGCACCCATCATGGTCTGCATGACGATGGCGGCCGCCGCCCCGACGTCCAATCCGGGGTTGAACACTCCCTCGGTGATGCCCTGGCCGACGATGTCGCGGATCAGCCGGTGCAGCGGGGAGAGCACCCGGGCGTATTCGCGCGGACGTGTTTCGGCCAGGTGCTGGTTGTAGAGGGTCAACGCCCGATTGAGGCTGTCCTGGGTGCTCGATTCCGGTTGCTGGCTGACCCGGTCGATCACCAACTTCAGCGCCGCGGTGCTGTCCAGCCCGGCGGTCTCGGCGCGCCAGGTCTGCGCCGACTGGGCGATGGTCCGGTCGAACAGCGCCAGCAGCAGTTCGTCCTTGCTGCTGAAGTGTTGGTAGAAGGCGCGCAACGACGTCTTGGAGCGCGCGACCACCTCTTGCACGGTGAAGTCGGTGCGCCCGGTTTCGCCCAGTATCGCCACGGCCGTCTTGATGAAGCGGTCGCCGCGGGTGATCTCGACGTCCTCGTTGGGCTCGGCCATGAGCGGTTGGTCCCTTCCGTCGCGCGCTGCCGGCGCTCTGAGAATGAGGTTACCGCGCTGGGCGGCGGAACCGCGGAGCCCGTCGACGCCGGTCAGCCGCCCCGGGCCGCGATCATCGCCGAGCGGTTGACCTTGGTCGCCGCCGTGCGCGGGATGGCGTCGACGAATTCGACGGTCTTGGGCGCCTTGTAGGGGGCCAGCCGGCCCTTGGCGTAGTCGATCACCTGCTGCTCGGTCAGCGACGCGCCGTCGGCGCGCTGGACCACCGCATGCACCCGGCGTCCCCACTGCGGGTCGGCCAGCCCGATCACGACGACGTCGGCGATTGCGGGATGGCCGGCCAGGGCGGACTCGACTTCGGCCGGAAACACGTTGGCGCCGCCGCTGATGATCATGTCGACCCGGCGGTCGACGATGTAGAGGTAGCCGTCCTCGTCGAGGTGGCCGATGTCCCCGGCGGAGCGGAAGCCGTCCTCGGTCGACGGCAGCGGGGGCGCCCCACCCAGGTAGCGGTACCCCGCGCTCATCGGCGCCCGCAGGTACACGTCGCCGTCCTCGCCGGGGCCCAGCGGTCGCTGCTGGGAGTCGAGGATGCGGATCTCGGTGTCCCGGAAACCACGCCCGACGCTGCCCGGGTGTTCGAGCCACTCGTCGCCGCGCAGCGCGGTCAGCCCCAGGTTTTCGGTCATGCCGTAGGCCATCACGATCTGCTCGGGGGACAGCAGCTCGAACCAGGTGTGCAGCAGCGATGGCGGCATCACCGCGGCCCCCTGCAGAATGAACACGATGCTGGACAGGTCGCGCTGCCGGACATCGGGCCGGGCTGCGATGCGGGCCAGCATGGTGGGTGTGGCGGTGAAGTTGGTGATCCGGAAGCGCTCGATCACGTCGAGAACCAATGCGGCATCGAACTTTTCGAGGATCACCAGATGGTCGCCGCCCAGCAGCATGAGCAGCGGGGCGAAGCCGTTGGTGTGATACATCGGTGCGGGCACCATGATGGTCTGCGGCTGGGCCACCGGCGTCCAGTTCGACAGGAACGGCTCACCGTGCTGCGGGATCCACAGCGAGGGCGCCAGGTTGAGGATCACCTTGGGCACCCCGGTGGAACCGCTGCTGCAGATGCCGTTGGCGGTGGGGGAGACGGCGACCGGCAGGGCGGCCTCGGACTCGCCGGCCGCGCGCGCCTCGAGCCCCCAGCGGTTCGTTTCGTCGACGACGACGGCGGGGTTGATCACCTCGCGCACCCGGTCGCGTTCCCACTCGGGAAGATCCCAATGCATGGGCACGGGCACCGCGCCGATCTTCCAGCACCCCAGCGTGGCCAGCACCAGATGCTGCGAGTTGGGAATGGCAAGTGCGACAAGCGAACCCGTTTGGGCGCCGGTGGCGGCCAGGGCCCGGCCCCACTGGTTGGCGCGGGCGTCGAGCTCGGCGAACGTCAGCGAGGTGGCGGTGCCGTCGAGCGCGACGACGGTCACCGCCGTGTCGTCGCCGCGTTGCCCGGCGAGCTGTTGCAGCTTGGCGCCGAACGGGATTCCGTCGGCTAACGGGTTGGCCGCCAGTTCGGCCGGAGCCGACTCGGTCATGCCGACACCGGCTCGCTGAACAGCGTCTCGAAGGCGCCGTCGGCCACGCTTGGGATCAGCCGCAGCGCGAGTTCCTCGGTGCTCAGCGGCAGCCGGATCAGCGGCTGGGTGTGCCGGTCGAGCACGCTGACGTCGGACTCGTCGCAGAATCCCAACGCTCCGAGCAACTGGTGGGAGGTGCGCATGACCTGCCGCGCGGTGTCGGCGGCCTTGAGCCGAAGCACCAGCGCGTCGGCCGAATGGACTTGCGCCGGCAGCGATTCCGGTCGACAGATGGTGTACTTCGCGAGTTCGTGCAGGCCGCGGACCATGACGGCGGCATCGGCGACGGCGAACCTGACGGCCTGAAAGTCCGCCAGCGGCTTGCCGAACTGGATGCGGGCCTGCACGTGGTCGGTGACAATGCGCAGCGACTGTTGCACCGCGCCCAGGATGCGCCACGCCCCCAGCACCAGGTGCAGATTGACGTCGGCGCCGGGCACGGTCCCCTCCGGGGCGCTCACGGTGGCCGGCACCAGGAAGGGGCCGAGTTTGGCGCCCGTCCGCGATCCCGGCCGCGGACGGTAGCGATTGCCGTCGATGTCGGCGGCGATCCAGTCGCCGGCCAGGTCGCCGTGGTCGATGCGGGGGGCGGCGGGGTTCACCAGGGTCAGTCGCGCGCCGTCGATCGCCAGCAGCTCCTCGACCAGCGGGTAGGGCAGCGCGGCGGCCCCCGCGGCCTGGCACAGCACCGCGGCGGCCAGCAGATCGTCGGGCGCCGTGCGCACGTCGAGATCGAAGGCGCCCACCTCGGCCAGCGCGGTGCGGGCCGCCTCTCGCACGGTGTCGTCGGTCTCGGCGCGCAGCGCCGCCGGCGGCCCGCCCAATCGGGTGAACCGTTTGGCGGCGACCGTGGCGAAGTCGCTGATATCTTGCGGCAGATCGGTTTTCACCGGTGCCCTCCCAGTACGTCTCGGGCCACCAACATCTTCTGCACCTCGATGGTGCCCGATGCGACGGTGGCTGCCTGTGCGTAACGCCAATGATCTTCGATGGCCCCGTGCAGCGGCGCGCCGGACCCGGCATCCAGCGCGGTCGGGCCCAGCACGTCGAACAACAGCTCGGCGACCTGCTGATCGCACGTGGTGGTGGCGATGCGGGCGGCGCTGGCCGCTGCCCCGGCGGCCGGGTCGTCCTGCAGCGACACGGCGCGATAGGCCAGCAGCCGGGCGACCCGCAGGTCGACGAGCGCGCGCACCCAGCGGGCCCGGATCGATTCGGGCAGTTGCTCCCACTCGTCACCGAGCCGGCCGCGCATCCGCTCCAGCAGTGACTCGCAGCGCGCGTAGCGCGCGATCCCCACCCGTTCGTAGGCCAGCGCCTCGCGCATCACCCGCCACCCGTCGCCGACCTCGCCCAGCACGTCGCCGGGATACGCCGGGACGTCGTCGAGGAACATCTCGTTGAGGTGATGCGGCCCCAGCATGGACGGGATCGGCCGGACGGTGAACCCGGGCCGGTCCATCGGTATCAGAAAAAGCGTGAGCCGCTTGTGTTTTGGCGCGTCGGGGTCGGTGCAGGCCGCCAGCACGCACCACGATGCCATCAGCGCGTACGACGTCCACACCTTCTGGCCGGTGATCCGCCAACCGTCACCGTCGGCGACGGCGCGGGTGCGCAACGACACCAGATCGGTGCCGGCCTCCGGCTCGGAGAATCCCTGGCACCAGATCACGTCGCCGGCGGCGATGGCCGCCAGGTGCTTGGTCTTCTGTTCCTCGGTGCCGTACCGCATCAGGGCCGGCCCGACCCAGTTGATGCCCATGTACTGCGGGCCGCGCGGCTCGTGCTGGGCCCACATCTCCTCGCGCAGCACGGTCTGCTGCCAGACCGAACCACCGCCGCCGCCATGCTCTTTCGGCCACGCAAGCGCCAGCAGCCCCTCGGCGGCCAGCAGTTTGCAGAACGTCTCGGTGGTGGCGAGGTCCTGCGGGTTCTCCGTGCAGGCGCCCAGGAAGTCGGCGGGAATGTGGTTGGCGACCAGCTCGCGCAGGTGGCTTCGCAGTTGGGCGGCGTCGTCGCCGAGGTCGTAGTCCATGGTCGTCATCCCTTCGGCAGCCCGAGCAGCCGCTCGGCGATGATGTTGCGCTGCACCTCCGACGTTCCGCCGTAGATGGTCGCGGCCAGCGCGTCCTGACGTTCGAACAGCAGATCGGGGTCGGTGGCCGAATCGGGGCCCGCGGCGGCCGCCGCGAGTTCCCAAACACGTTGCAGGGTAAGCGATCCCAGCAGCTTCATGGTGTCGGCTTCGGGGCTGGGCCGGCCCGCGAGTTCGTTGGCCAGGGCCCGATACCCGGTGGCGCGCAGGGCTTCGGCGTCGGCCAGCAGGGAACCGAGCTCGGTGTGGATGTCGTGGCCCGGCCCCGCGCCGTTGGCGGTTCGCACCGCGTCGAGTCCGCGGTTGATCTCGACCCAGTTCATGATCCAGATCATCTGGCGTTCATGGTGCAGCGACGACAGCGCGACGTCCCAGCCGCCGTGCAGCGGCCCCAACAGGTTTTCCGTCGGCACCTCGACGTCGTCGAGGAACACCTCGCAGAATGTTTCGTCGGAGATCGACGCCATCCGGATGGGTTCGATCCGCACCCCGGGCGAATGCAGATCCAGGATGAGGCAGGAGATGCCGCGGTGCTTGGGCGCCTCGGGATCGGTGCGGGCATACAGCGTGCACCAGCGCGACTCGTGAGCCTGGGTGGTCCAGATCTTGTGGCCGTTGACCCGGAACACGTCGCCGTCCCGCACGGCGCGGGTGCGCAGACCGGCGAAGTCCGAGCCGGCTTCCGGTTCGGACATGCCCAGCGCCCACCACTCGTCACCGCGCAGCAGCGGCACCAGCAGCCGCTCGATCTGGGCGGGCGTGCCGAACTGGCGGATGCCGGGGGCGGCGACGTTGGGGCCGGCGATGTTGGGCAGCTTGGGCGCCGAGCGCAGGGCCGCCTCCAGCCGGACCTCCATCGCGTCGCGCAGGCCCAGCGACCGGCCGCCGTGCTCGCGCGGCCAGGTCGGCTGGATCCACCCGGCCTCGAACGCGGCCCGCTGGTAATCGCGGCGCAGCGTGAGGTCCCAGCGGTACCGCCGGTAGTTCTCGTAATAGTCATTCGGCAGGAACGCCGCCAGCCAGGCCGCGAACTCGGCGACCACCTCGGATCGAGTGCTTACCCCGCTCGTCACGCCGCGCCTCCGCAGAACCGGCGGCCCACCTCGTGGTAGAGCGCGCGGCTGTCGCCCAGCAGGGCGGCGGTCTGCCAGGCGTGCCGGACATAGAGATGCGCGTCGTGCTCCCAGGTCTGCCCGAGCGCGCCGTGCACCTGGACCGCGGTGCGCGCGCAACCGGTGGCCGCCTCACCGGCCGCCGCCTTGGCCAGGGCCGCGGCGGTCCACGCATCGCCGGGCGCCGTGCCGGGATCGGCGAGCCGGGCCGCCGCGGCGTAGGTAAGGCTGCGGGCGCGTTCCACGCTGACGTAGTTGTCGGCCAGCGCATGTTTGACGCCCTGGAACGCGCCGATCGGCTTGCCGAATTGGCGGCGCGTCTTGGCGTGCTCGACGGAGCGGCGCAGCGCCGCGCCGGCCACCCCCACCAGGTCGGCGGCGCACGCCACCCACGGCGCCGGCAGCGCCGACTCGAGGTCGACCGGCGCCACCGCGACCGGCTCGGCGTCGATCTCCACCCAGGCCAACGGCTGGGCGGGATCGGTGCACTCGGCCGCGGGCAGCGCGGTGACCCCGTCGCCGCACCGGGCGACCGCGGCCACCGTGCCGCCGTCGTCGGTTCGGGCCAGCGTGACGAGAAGCTCCGCGCGGGCCAGGTTGGGCACCGCGACCGCGCGACCGCGCAGCCGCCCCTGGCGCAGCGTCATCGGCGCCCCGGGCAGCCGGGACTTTTCGGCGTGGACGGCCACGGTGGCGACGGCGCCGCCGGCGATGTCGGCCAGGACAGCGTCGAGGCCGCTGCCGCGCAACAGCCCGGCGGCCAGACCGACGCTGCACAACAACGGGATCGGCGCGATGGCGGCACCACACTCCTCGAGAACCACGACCAGTTCCATCGGTCCGTAGTCGCCGGTGTTCGCGGCGGCCAGCTCGGTCCAGCCCAGGTCGACGACCGTCTTCCACAGGGCGCGCCAGCGCTCCGGATCGGTGATCGCTTGCCGGGCGGCGTCGGGCGGACATTCCGTCCGTAATATGTCGCGCACGGCGTCGCGCAGCGACAACTGCTCCGAGTTCAGTCCGACATCCATAAGACCTCTAACATAGTAAAAATAATAAACTAGCCGGGCGGGTGCAATCGCACCGAATCTCACGCTTGAGGTGGCGCGCATGGTCGAGTGGTATCTGTTCCTGCCCCAGGTCCGGTTGTCGGCCGCCGACATCGCGGAACGGGCGCGCCGCGCCGAGGCCAGTGGTTTCGACGGCATCGTCTTCATCGATCACCTGGAAGCGCCCGGACTTCGGGACGAAAACATCTGGGAGGCAATGGGCATCGCCACCTGGGTGGCGGCCAAGACCGAGCGGCTGCGGATCGGCCACCTGGTGCTGTGCGACGCGTTCCGGCATCCCGCGGTGCTGGCCAAACAGGCGGTCACGCTGTCCGAGGCGTCGGAGGGCAGATTCGAGTTGGGCCTGGGCGCCGGATCCTGGCCGGCCGAATTCGCCAGATTCGATGTCGGCCAGCAGGATCCGAAGGCCAGGGTGGCCCAGCTCGCGCGGCACCTCGAACTCATCAAGCGGTACTGGGGCGACGACGGGCGCGGCGAGGCGCAGGCCCCGCGACGCTCGCATCCGATACCGCTGGTGCTGGGCGGAAGCGGCCCGCGGATGATGGAACTTGTTCGCACTCATGCGGATTGGTGGAATCTGCCGGCCAACAAGCTCGACAAGTTGCCGGCGCTGGCGCCGGCCGCGGGCAGCGCCCGGCTGTCCATTCAGCAGATGGTGGGCTTCGTCCGTGCCGGCCAGGATCCCGAAAAGGTGCGCGAGGTGAGCACCCGGCGCTTCGGCAACTTGGGGTCCGGTTTGGTCTGCGGGGACGCCGACGAACTCATCGGGCACTTCAGCGGCCTGGCCGCCCAACGCGTCGAGCGGTTCTACGTGTGGTTCGCCGACTTCGCCGCCCCGGATTCGCTGCGCGAGTTCGGCGAATCGGTGATCACGGCCTTTCCGGCCCGGTGAGCGTCAACCCCGTTGGGCGCGGCGGCGGGCCTCGGTGGGCACCACCGGCGGGCGGGCGAACGGGCCGCGCTGGACGGCGGACAACCGGATCTCGGGCAGATCGACCGACGGGTCGACGGTGTCCAGAAAGACGACCGCCTCGGCGACGTCGGACACCGCGATCGCATACATCTCGAACGGCACGTCCTGCAGCATCTCGGTGGCCACCGGGCCCGGCGTGACGAGGTGCACGCTGATCCCGTCGCGGTCGACCTCGAGCGCCAGCGCCCGCGCGAACGCATTCATGCCGGCCTTCGACGCGGAGTAGGCGGTGCGGGCCGGCATCGGTTCGTGCGCCGCCGAGGACGAGATGAACACCAGCCGGGAGCCGGCTTTCATCTTGGGCAGCACCGCCGAGGTCACCACAAAGCACGAATCCAGGTTGGCCGAGATGATGGCCCGCCACTGCTCGAAGGTCTGCTTGCGCGCGTAGGTTCCGCCCAGCGCGCCCGCCGCGTGGACGACGAGGTCGACCGTCTCCAATGTGCTTAGGGCAGCGGGGAATCCGATCGGATCGGAGGCATCGGCCACCATGTAGCGGGCACCGATCTCCTCGGCCGCCGCGCGCAACGGGGCTTCGCGGCGGGCGCACAGCAACACGTCGTAGCCGCGTTCGACCAGCTTGCGAGCGCACCCCTTACCGATCCCGCCGCTGCCACCGGTGACCAATGCGGTTCGCATGAGGATCGCAGGCCGCCCTTCAGGAGCGCCGGAGGTCCCGCGGCCGCGCCAGCGCCTGCGGGGAGAACGCGTGAATCCGTTGATCGGGCTGACCGGAGAGCACGTAGGTCTGGGTGTCGGCCAGATGTCGGCCGGCGATCCGGCGGGCGCGGTCGACGTTGCCCTCGGCGATGGTCTCGGTCAGCTTGACGTGGGTGTTGAGCACCGCGCGGCGCTGCGCGAGCGAGGGGTAGGTGCCGCGGGAGGAGCTCTCGTCGGCCCACTGCCGTTCGTGACTGGTCCACAGCGTCTCCAGGCTGCCGACCACCGCGATGATGGTGTGGTTTCCGCAGCCGCGGACCACGAGATCGTGGAATTGGCGGCCGATTTCGGTGAACAGCCGGCCGTCGTCGAGGTGGGTGGCCATCGACTCGTTGATCTTCGTCAGCTCGGGCACCAGCGTGTCCGCCCGGTCGGGTCGCCGCGCGGCCAACGCGGCGCAGGCGGGCTCCAGTTCCTGCAGCGCCATACCCAGGTCGGCCACCGCCACGGATTCACTCTGCAGCAGCAGGCCCAGCATGTAGGCGGCGCTGGTCTTCGCCGGGGCATGCACGACGGCGCCGCCGCGGTTGCCCCGTCGCACCGAAACCAGGCCCTCGGTCTCCAAAATCCGCAACGCCTCGCGCAGCGACACCAGGCTCACGTTGAATTGCTCGACCAGGACCTCCTGGCGCGGCAACAAATCGCCGTCGGCCAGCTCGCCGCTGATGATCTGACGGCGCAGCTCGTCGGCTACGATTTCGGCGATCCGCGGCGCCGACAACCGGCGCCGGGCGTCGGGGCCAATTCCCAAGGCGGTCATCCGATCCTCGAAACGAACAGCAACTCGCTGGCTTAGCTATTTTAACAGTAATGATATAAATAGCTTCCCTGATCGCGCGACGATCGGAAGGGCGGGTGCACTTGAGCGAGCGGTCCGACAGCCGGCCGACACCGCTACGGGATTTGCGTGTCGTCGAGATCAGCGACCGGATAGCCGGCAGCTACTGCGGCAAGCTGCTGCTCGACGCCGGCGCGCAGGTGCGCAAAATCGAACCGCCGCAAGGGGATTGGCTGCGCCGGTATTCGGCGAGCGGTTCGCCCGTCGCCCCCGGCGCCGACGCGCCGTTTTTCAGCTACCTCAACGCGGGCAAACGCAGCGTGACGTTCGGCTCCGGCGGCGACGACGCGGCGCGGTTTCGCGCCGAACTGGCCGGCGCCGACGTCATCGTCGTCACCGCCGGCCCGTCGCGGGCCGCGGCGCTGGGCATCGACCCGTCCCGACTGCTGCGGCAGTCGCCGCGCGCCATCGTCGTCACCATCTCCGACTTCGGCTGGACCGGCCCCTTCGCGCAGCGGGCCGCCACCGAGTTCACGCTGCAGGCGTGGGCGGGCTCGCCGGGGTTCCGCGGCGACCCGGCCGGGCCGCCGATCGCCATCGGGGGCGATCTGGGCGAGTACATGGGCGGTGTGTTCGCCGCGTTCGGCGTGCTGGCGCTGCGCCGCCGCGTCGAGCGCGGCGGCCCCGGCGAACACCTCGACCTGTCCATGCTGGAGGCGTTGACCGCGATGCAGAGCAGCGAATGGCTGCATTCGCAGCTGCTGCGCGTCCCGCCGATCCGTCGCACCACCGAAGTCCCGTCGATCGAACCCGCCAAGGACGGCTACGTCGGGATCACCATGGTCACCGGTCAGCAGTGGCTCGACTTCGCCGCGATGGTCGAATGCCCGCAATTGGAGGAGATCGAACAGTTGCGGTTCCAGATCGGCCGGTGGCAATACCGCGACCTGATCCGCGAACTGATCCATCCCTGGTTGGCCGAACGCACCGTCGCCGAAATCGTGGAATTGGGGCAGCTTTTCCGGCTGCCGATCGCCGCGCTGGGTAACGGTTCCACCATCCGGGATCTGGAATACGTGCGCGAGCGCGACGTGTTCGTCGAGAATCCCGCGGGTTTCCACCAGCCCCGCCCGCCGTGGCTGATGTCGGCGTGTGCGCCCGCGCCCGTCGGGGACACCCCCGCCGTTGGCGAGGCAGACCGTGAATTACCTTGGCGCCGAGACGATTCCGGTTCCGCTCCGGACCCGACGCTGCCGCCGCTGCCGCTGGCCGGGGTGCGCATCGTCGACCTCACCGCGTTTTGGGCAGGGCCGTCGGCAACACATCTGCTGGCCGCGTTCGGCGCCGACGTGGTCAAGATCGAATCGATCCAGCGCCCCGACGGCATCCGGTACTCCGGTGGCATGCGCACCGATGTGGACGACTGGTGGGAGTACGGCTGGGTGTTCCACGCGATGAACACCAACAAGCGTTCGGTCACACTGGATTTGGGCTCCGAGCAAGGCCGCGGTTTGTTCACCCGGCTGGTCGCCGACGCCGACGTGGTGATCGAAAACTTCTCGCCGCGGGTGATGGACCAGTTCGGGCTGACCGCCGACGTGCTGCTCGACATCAACCCCCGGCTGGTGTTCGCCCGGATGCCCGCGTTCGGCGTCGAGGGCCCCTGGCGGGACCGGGTCGGGTTCGCTCCCACCATGGAACAGATCGCCGGCCTGGCCTGGATCACCGGGCTGCCCGAGGGGCCGCCGGTGACACCGCGCGGAGCGTGCGACCCGCTGGCCGGTGTGCACGCCGCGTTCGCCGTGCTGGCGGCGCTCAATTTCGCCGAACGCACCGGCACCGGACAACTGGTCGAGCTGCCGATGCTCGAAACGGTGCTCAACGCCACCGCGATCCAGGCCATCGAGGCCGAAGTCTTCGGCGTCACGCTGAGCCGCCGGGGCAACCGCGGGCACGGCGCGGCGATCCAGAACATCTATCGCTGCGCCGGAGCCGAACGGGGCAAAGACGATTGGATCGCGGTCAGCGTCGGCGACGACGCGCAGTGGCGGGCGCTGGTGGACGTGATGGATCGGCCCGCGTGGTGTGCGGATCCGGATCTGGCTACCGTGGACGGGCGCCGGCAACGCGCCGACGACATCGACGCCCGGCTGGCGCAGTGGTTCGGCCGGCAGGACCTCGACTCGACGGTGGAGCTGCTGGCCGGCGCGGGCATTCCCGCCGCGCCGGTGGTGTCGCCGTCACTGGTCACCGACAACCCGCAACTGCTCGCGCGCGGGTTCTTCGAAGCGCTGCACCATCCCAGCACCGGGGTGGGCCTGTATCCGTGCCCGCCCTTCGCGCTGCTCACCGGCCAGGACAAGTGGCTGCTGCGGCCCCCGCCGAAGCTGGGCGAGCACAATGAAGAGATCCTGCGCGATCGGTGCGGGCTGACCGACGAAGAACTGACCCACCTCGCGGCCGGCGGGGTGATCGGGACCCGACCCAAGGGCCTCTGAGAGAAGTGGAGGGTAGCTGATGCGCGTGACGGTCGACGAAAACCTTTGTGAGGCCAACGGCTTCTGCGAATCGCTCGCGCCCGACGTGTTCGAGTTGGGGGACGCCGACGTGGTGCAGATCGCCGACGGGCCGGTGCCGCCGCGGCTGGAAATCGACGTGCGCGCCGCGGTGGACCAGTGTCCCAAGGCCGCGTTGCGGCTGATCGACTGACCTATCGCCGCCGCAGCGAGATCGGCATCTCGTCGTAGATCGACATGTTGGTGATCAGGTTCGGATAGGCGGCCTTGGCCGGACCGATCTCGATGTCGTCGCAGCGCAGCAACAGCTCGTCGAACACCGCGCGAAGCTCGGCGCGTGCGAGCATGGCGCCCAGGCAGTGGTGCGGCCCGCCGCCGCCGAACGCCACGTGCGGGTTGGGCTGACGGCCGATGTCGAACGTGAACGGGGCGTCGAAGACCTCCTCGTCGCGGTTGGCCGACCGCAGCATCGAGACCACCCGTTCGCCCTTGGCGATGCGTTGGCCGTCCATCTCGACGTCGACCTTGGCGGTGCGGGTCCAGTACGCCACCGGCGACGCCCAGCGCAACACCTCCTCGATGGCCGTCGGCCGCAGCGCCTCGTCGGCGCGATAGCGCTCGACCTGCCCGGGGTTGGCCAGAAACGCCTGCAGCCCGATGGCCAGGGCGTTCTTGGTGGTGTCGCTGCCGGCGAAAGCCAGGACGAAGAAGAAGAATTCGAGTTCATTGGCGGGCAGCCGGAATTCCTCGCCGTCTTCCCCGGTGATCACCGCGGTCGCGAGCGTGCTCCAGATGTCGCCGGTGGGGTTGCGCCGCTTGTCGGCGGTCAGCTGCATTGCATAGTCGAAGACCGAGGCGAACAGCTCGAGCTCCACCCCGCCGCGCGGGTGCGCCTCGGGTGCCAGCGCCTTGAGGATGCGGTCGAACAGGTCGAAGATTCGCGGTCGGTCCCGCTCGGGGATGCCAAGGATGTCGCCGATCACCGTCATCGGCAACGCGTCGGCGACGTCCTCGATCCAGTCGCCGCCGCCGTGGGCGAGCAGGTTGTCGATCATCCGCGCCGCACGCGCCCGGATGCCGTCCTCCAGCTTGGCGATCGCCCGCGGATTGAACGCGTTCGAGATGAGCTTGCGGCGCTTGTTCAGCTCCGGCGGGTCCATGGTGATGATCGTCGGCGACGACGAGAACATGGCGACCGGCTGGATGAGCGGGCCGTCGGCCGCGGTGAACGACTCGGTGTCGCGGTGCAGGCGGACCGCGTGCCGGTGCTTGGTCGCCACCCAGAAATCCCGGTGCACGGTCGCCGCCACGCCCGGGGTGAGGTCGTGGTGAAAAAGCGGCCGGGTGCGGCGCAGCTCGGTGAAGAGCTCGTCGGGAAAGCCGTTGCACCACAAGGAGAAATCCGAAAGGTCGACCGCTGCCGTCGTCATCGCCAAACCCCGTTCTGCCGGATCGTCGCCGCACGCGGCGGTGGCCGCGTTGACGTTCAATGCTTAAAATAGTAAAAATAGACCTGGTCGTCGAACCGCGGTGAGCGCCGGGCGGCGCCCGGCTAGCCTTTGGTCCGGACGGGATACGGAGTGCAAGTGGCGCGTACAGTTTCGGATTCGGCCCCCGATTCGGCCGAGGATCCTTCGGAGCGGGAGTTCGGGCAGGCCGGCATCGCATTGTCGACCTACCGGTTCCCGACGGGCTGGTTCATCGTGGCGTTCGGATCCGACCTGGCCCCCGGCCAGGTCAAGCGCGCGCACTACTTCGGCGAGGAGTTGGTGCTGTTCCGCACCGCGTCGGGGCGGGTGCACGTGATGGACGCCTACTGTCAGCATTTGGGCGCCAACCTCGGCGTCGGCGGCACCGTGGAGGGCGAGAACATCGTCTGCCCCTGGCACGGGTGGCAGTGGCGCGGCGACGGCAGCAACGCGCTGATTCCCTACAGCAAGATCGGCTGCAAGAACAACGTCCGCATCCGCACCTACCCGAGCATGGAGTGGTACGGCTTCGTGCTGGCCTGGCACGAGCGGCACGGCCGGGCCCCGTACTGGCAGCCGCCGGTGCTGCCGGAGCTGGAAACCGGCGAGTACTACCCGCTGCATCCGCACACCCAGATGGTCAACCGGGTCAAGGTGCACCCGCAGATGATCATCGAGAACGCCGCCGACCCCTACCACGTCCAGTACGTGCACAAGGCGGCCAATCCGGCCACCACCGCGTCGTTCGAGGTGTCCGGCTACCACCTGCACGCGACGGTCAACGCGCATTTCGGCGGGGGCCGGGCGCAGACCTGGCTGACGCCGAACGGGCCGGTCGACGCCAAGATCATCTACGACAACTACTCGCTGGGCCTGGGCGTGGTGCGCTTCCCCAGCGAGCTGGTGGCCACCGTCCAGGTCACCGGTCAGACGCCGGTCGACGAGGACTACACCGACTACTTCTACACCCAGGCGTCCGTGCGTGAACCGGGCGACACCGGTGACGTGCCCACCGGACGTGCCGCCCGGTTCCTGGCGCTTCAGAAGGAAGTCATCAAGCAGGACTTCTTCACGTGGGAGAACATGAAGTACCTGGAGAAGCCGAATCTGGCGCCGGAAGAGGCGCACGACTATGCGGCGCTTCGCCGTTGGGCGCACCGGTTCTACCCGGGACCCCAACCCGCCCCGACCGATTTCGGTTACACCGCCGACGGCGAGCCCGACCCGGCAGCCGCGAAGGCCTGATGCGGGCACCGGCCGACTTCGGCGTGGACCGTTTCACCGTGCCCGCCGTGCTGGATCGGCGCGCCGAGCAGCATCCGGACCGGGTGATGATGTCGATCGCCGGTGTCGATGTGACCTTCGCGCAGATGCGGCAGCGGTCCTGCGCGGCGGCGAACATGTTGAGCGACTTGGGTGTTGGGCGCGGCGACCGGGTGGCGCTGTTCTCCGGCACCTGCCCCGAGTGGGTCTACTTCTGGCTGGGCGCGGCGCGGATCGGGGCGGTCAGCGCGGCGATCAACGCCGCGCACAAGGGCGATTTCCTGCTGCACGCCCTGCGGCTGTGCCGGCCCGCGGTGATCTTCACCGACCCCGAACATCGGTCCCGTGCCGAACGAGCGGCCGCCGCGCTCGAGGGCCCCGCACGCATTGTGGTGCAAGGGGATTCGCTGACGGCGACGCTGAGTCGAGCCGCCGACCGCGCACCGGCCGAGGACCGCGGGGACGCGGGCGAGCTGGGCTGCTTGTTCTACACCTCGGGCACCACCGGCCCGTCCAAGGCGGTCGCCACCACCTGGCACTACCTGTTCTCGGTCGCGGCGACCGTCGCGGCGGCCTGGGAGTTCCGCCAGGGCGAGGTGCTGTGGACGGCGATGCCGTTGTTTCATCTCAGCGCGGCGCCCAGCGTGCTGGCACCCATGCTGGTCGGCGCAACCACGGTGCTGGCGGCGGCTTTTCATCCCCGCGAGGTGTGGGACGACATCCGCGCGCACGGCGCCGTCGGATTCGCCGGAGCCGGGGCGATGGTGTCGATGCTGCAGAACCTGCCTGCCGATCCGGGCGACGCGCGGCTGCCCTTGCGGTTCATCTCCGCCGCGCCGATCGATGCGAGGTCCTACCGCGACATCGAAAAGCGTTACGGCTGCCGCATTGTCACGATGTACGGGATGACCGAGGCGTTTCCGATCGCCGTCAAGGCGCTGGCCGACGCCGGCATCCCGGGCACCTCGGGCCGGCCGAATCCCGATTTCGAGGTGCGAATCCTCGACGCGCACGGGAATTCACTGCCTCCCGACACGGTGGGTGAGATCGCTTGTCGCCCCAGACATCCGCACGTCATGAGCGAGGGGTACATCGGCGACGACCTGGCGGTGCGGCCGCACCCGGAATGGTTTCGCACCGGCGATCTCGGTCGGCTGGATCGCGACCAGAACCTGACATACGTGGACCGCATCAAAGACGCGTTGCGCCGGCGCGGCGAGAACATCTCCTCGGTCGAGGTGGAGACGGTGGTCATGGGTCACCCCGCGGTGGCCGAGGCCGCCGCCGTCGGCGTGCCCGGCGAACTGGGCGAGGACGACGTGTTGGTGGTCGTGACCCTGCGGCCGGGCGCCACCCTGGATTGCGCGGAGTTGCTCGACTTCTGCGCGGACCGGATGCCGTACTTCTGTGTGCCGAGATATGTGGAAACGGTGCCTGAACTCCCGAAGAACGCCATCGGCCGAATACGTAAAGATTTGTTGCGCGCCCGAGGATTAACGACGAACGTCTGGGATCGGGAGAAGCATGGCTATGTCGTCCGGCGCTAAGTAGAGTTAGCGTCAACCGCGCAGTTCGCCGTCGGGTTTCCCGGAGAGGGTTCACAAGCAGATGTCCCTGACCTATCAACAAGAACAGTTTCTTCAGGCCGCGACGAGCCGAGCCGCCATCCTGAACCTGAACGCCCGGCACGATCGGGCCTATTCGGACGGCGACCGCGATGGCTGGATCGCCACCTTCCGCCACTCCGGCGCGAGCTACACCCGCGACGGAGAGGCGTTCACCGATCTGCGCGCCGCGTTCGACGGCGGCGACGACCAGCGCCTGGTCACCGTCGATCACGAGATCCACGTCGACGGGGTGACCGCGACGCAGCAGTGCGTCGCCGTGTTGTTCGCGGCCATGTTCGGTGACGCGGCGCTGCGGGCCACCGGGGTGTTCCGCGACGAGCTGATCTACGAGCGGGGCGGCTGGTATTTCACTTCCCGTGCCTTGCAGTGGGATTCGGTACCGAGTCGGCACCCGCTCGTCATGTGAGCGGCGCCGGCACGTGGATCAGGACTTCGGCCGGCGGCTGGCCTTCGGGACCTATGAAGACGCGCTGCGCATGGTCGGCGCGAAGGGCCAACCCCGCACCGCGGGCACGGCGGTCAGCGCCGCGCGCATCCAGCTGTTCGCCGCGATGGTCCGCGACGGCAACCGCTCGTACTGGGATTCCGCGTTCGCCCAACGCCATTGGGGAGGGCTGCTGGCGCCGCCGGCGCTGTTGATGGGCTGGCTGATTGCACCGCCCTGGCAGCCCGACGGCCGGCCATCCGCCTCATTGATCGCCCTGCGGGTGCCGCTGCCGGGCACCACGTTCATCAACGCGGCCAACGAGGTCGAGTTCCCCCACCCCATCGTCGAGGGCGACGTGCTGACCGTGGTCGACGAGCTGGTGTCGGTGTCACCGGAGAAGCGGACCCGGCTGGGCGTCGGCCACTTCGTCGAGACGCTGGAGACCTATCGGCGCCAGGACGGCACGGTGGTCGCCACCTCGCGGAACACGTTGTTCCGCTTCACCCCGGGGCCGTCGTCGTGACCGGTGCGGGCGTGGACTGGAGCCGGCTCAGCGTCCCCGCCGAGCTGCCGGAAGTGGTCGACCACATCAGCTACCAGCGGGTGGTGGAAAACGCCGGAGCGACGTGGGACTATTTCCCCGGCCATTTCGATCCGGATTACGCTCGGGCTCAAGGCAATCCGACGATCTATGTCAACACGATGCACCTGGCCGGCTTCGCCGACCGGGTCGCCACCGAGTGGGCGGGCCCACGCAGCCGGGTGGTGCGCCGCGCGATGCGGCTGGCCGGGCCGATATATGCCGGCGACACCATGATCGGGCGCGGCCGGGCGGTCGCCAAGCGCCGCGACACCTCGGTGGATCCGCCGAGATGCCTGGTCGACATCGAGATCGAAGTGACCAATCAGCATGGCGCGCTGTGCTGCCCGGTCGAGCTGACCGTGCAGCTGCCCTGACGCGCCGAGCGTGCAGTGGTTGCGAAAAATCCGCCGAATTTTCGCAGTGGTTGCACGCTCGGCGCTAATTCACAGCGGCGGCAGCTGCCCCTTGCACACGAGCGTCTGAAGCTCGACGTACTCGTGTAGCCCCTCGGGACCGAACTCCCGCCCGATGCCGGATTGCTTGAATCCGCCGAACGGGGCCCCGATGTCCAGGGTGTACATGTTGATGCCGTACGTGCCGGTGCGAACCGCGGCGGCGACCTCGAGGCCGTGGGCGACGTCGGCCGTCCACACCGAACCGGCCAGGCCGTAATCGGTTTCGTTGGCGATGCGGATGGCGTCGTCCTCGTCGCGGTAACGCAACACCGTCAACACCGGGCCGAAAATCTCCTCCCGGGCGATACGCATGTCGTTGGTGGCGTCGGCGAACAGCGTCGGCCGCACATACCAGCCGCGCCCGGCCGGGCTGTCCTCGCCGCCGAGCACCATGCGGGCCCCCTCACTGCGGCCGGACTTGATGTACTCCTGGACCCGGCGCTGTTGGCGTTGGGCGACAAGCGGTCCGATGTCCGTCGACTCGTCGGCCGGATCGCCGACATTCAGCTCCGCCATCATGGCGGCCAGGGCGTCGACGACCTCGTCGTGCTTGCGGTCGCTGACCAGGATGCGGGTCTGGGCGACGCAGGCCTGCCCGTTGTTCATCAGCCCCGCACTCTTCAGGCCGGCGACGGTCTTGTCGATGTCGGCGTCGTCGAGGATGATCGCCGCCGACTTGCCGCCCAACTCGAGGCTCACCCGCTTGAGCCGCTCCCCGCACAGGGCGGCGATCCGGCGCCCCACGGCACTCGAGCCGGTGAACGCGACCTTGTCCACTCCCGGGTGGCGCACCAGCGCCTCGCCCACGTCGGTGCCGCCGGGAAGCACCGACACCACACCCGGCGGCAGCTCCAGCTGCTCGATCATCTCGGCCAACCACAAAGCGTCCAAAGGGGTTTCGGGTGCTGGTTTCACGATCACCGTGCACCCCGCGATGAGCGCCGGGATCAGTTTGGGCATGATCAGGAACTGCGGCACGTTCCACGGCACGATCGCGCCCACCACCCCGACCGGGGCCCGGTGCAGGTGCACCTCGCCGAGCACGCCCTGGCGGCGTTCGGTCCAGGGAAAGTCCCGGGCGGCGGCCAGCGTGAGGTGGATCAGCGTCGCGGCGGCCGCTCCCTGACCCATCCGGCTGAAGCTGCGCGGCGACCCCATCTCGTCGGTGATCAGGTCGGCCATCTCGTCCATGTGCGCGGCGTAGATCGTGGCGAGCTGTTCGACCTTGGCCATCCGCTCGGCATGGCTCATCCGCGGCCATGGGCCGTGATCGAAGGCCCGGCGCGCGGCGGCGACGGCGGCGTCGACGTCCTCGGGACCGGCCGCCTGGGCATGGCCTATCGGCTGCTCGGAGTGCGGCGAGATCACGTCGAGCTGCTGCGGATTGGCCGGCTTTCGCCACTGCCCGCCGATGAACAGTTCGTCGTAGCAACGATGGTCGGAATTCTTCGTCATCGGGCGCCTCCTCGAGGCAGCGATGGGCGCTGGACCGGATCCGCACCGTAATTTGCTATTGACGCTAACATAGCGAAAAAAGGACAAGTCAGGAAGCCGCGGATGGATCATCGGCGACGGCGAGGCGAGAGATGAACAGCGACTGGCGCAGTTATCCATTCCAGCTGGTGCCCGGAGACGGCCAGCTCGAATTCCCCGCTGCCGAAGGCGAACACCGTGACCAGGAGTCGGACACCTGGTTCCTAGCGGGCCAGCTGGAGGCCGCCGGGGCCGACCGGTCGTTCGCCTTCCTGACCATCTTCAACAAGAACCGGCCCGGCGGCACGGTGGTCGCCGATTTCTACACGATGGCGCTGTTCGATCTCGATACCGGCGACTACGGCACCTATACGGATTACGACATGCCGCCGGCCAATCTCGAGCCGGGGGCGCCACGCAAGATGGGGCTGGCCGCCGGCTATCTCGACATCAGCTACGCCGGTGGCGCCGGCACCGCATCATGGACCAGCTGCCGCAACGGCGACGGCGGTTTACTGCCCTACACCTACCGGGTGAGCCTGGTCGGCGAGGACCATTGCGGCCGGCGGATGCGCCTGGACCTGGCCGTAACGCCAACGCGCGCACCGACTCCGGTGGGCGCGTCGGCCTACAACGGAAAGATCGTCTGCTTCGGCCAACGCGACACCTACTCCTACTTCCAGACCGGCATGGCGATGACGGGCACCCTGCGCTGGGGCGAGCAGGTTCACCAGGTGTCGGGCAGCAGCGGTCATGTCGATCGGCAGTGGTTCCCGAAATACGCCGGCGGTGGCGGATCCGGCGGAGACCCACGGGCCAGGTCGCACGAGTGGCGCACCATCAACTTCGACAACGGCGTCGACCTGAGCATCTGGCGGCAGTTCGACCGCACGAATAACAATGTCCTGCAACCGTTTACCGGGATCACGGTCAGCTATCCCGACTCCGCCATGGCGCCGGAGTGCGCCGAGGACGTCGAGGTCACCGTCAGCAGCTACGTCCGCTGGCCGGAGAGCATGCGGCCCTTGGTGCGTCCCCTTGCCCCTGCCCGGTACCTGCCCGATCGTCACCGGATCACCTGTCCCACATTGGGACTCGACATCACCGGCGAGCCGGTGGTGGCGGCGCCGGCGCACGGTCTGCCGATCGAATACATGGAAGGCCCCTACCGTTACCGCGGGACCCTGCAGGGACAACCGGTGACCGCGTTTGCCTTCAACGAACGGTCCCTGGCGCTCTACCGCGATTGGGAATTGGTCGAGGTGCTCGCCACCACCGTCATGCATACCGAACCGTCCGATCCCGACCTGCGGGCGACGGTGGATCGATTGGCCCCGTTGGTGGCCGCCGGCCGTCGGCGCGAGGCGGTCGAACTGCTGGCCGCCGTGCGCCCCGCCCAGACAGGCGCGCTGGCAACGTTATTGGACGATCTGGTGACGGTGCTGTCCACCGAGTCAGCCGGTTGAGGCCGCCAGCGCCTTGGCCCAGGTGATGTGGCGGTGCTGCAATCCCGGCTCGTTGCGGCCGAACACCAGGTGGTCGCGCGCGCCGGACTCGAGGTTGGCTTGCAGGCTCTCGACCAGCCGGTAGTCCTCGTCGCGCACGGTGGCGTGCGCATAGTCGAAGACGGCCTGGACGCCCGCGGCGACGGATTCGTCGGAAAGGTCTTGCGGTGTTGCGTTCTGGTGGACGGTGATTGACCGGCCGGGCCGATCGCCGGGGTAGACGCGGAACAGCTCGCCGTTGGCGATGGTCACCGACAGCACGATGTTGGGGAACAGCGCGTAGATCACCACCATGTTGTGGAACGGGTTCCACTGGTCCTCGGGTATGTCGTCGAGCTCCAGGATGGTGTTGAGCGGGAAGACCAGCCTATGATGCGGCCCGTAGGAGTCGAACACCGTGCAGTTGCTGCGCGCGATCGTGGCGAAGGTCTGCCGGTGCACGGTGGCGAAATGGTAGTTCTCGGCGAACGTGTCGATCGCGAGTTTCCAGTTGATCGCGCAGTCGAGCACCTTCTCGCCGAGCGGGGACCAGCGGCCGATACCCCAGGAGTCGAGTTCGTCGGCGAGCGGCCCGAGGTGGGTGGCCACGTCCAGCGTCGCTCCCGGATCCAGTGACACCCAAAGGAATCCGGCGAACTCGGTGGCCGGCAGCTCGGTCAGGCCGGCAGAGCGCAGCGTCACGTCCGGGAATCCCTCGCGGCCCGGCAGTCCGACCAGCCGGCCGGTGTTGTCGTAGGTCCACGCGTGGTAGGGGCAACTGAACCGGCTGGCGGTGCCGCATCCGGTCGCCACCTGCGACTGGCGGTGCAGGCAGACGTTGTTGAACGCCTTCACCGAGCCGTCGGAGGTTCGGGTCAACAGGACGGATCGGCCCATCACCGTCTTGGTGCAATACGTCCCGGGGGCGGGCAGCTCCGAGACGTAGCCCACCAACTGTGGGCTGGCCAGCAGCATGGCGCGGTCCTGCTGGTGCCGCTGCACGCAGGTGTAGTCACGCGCGTCGACGACGTGGGCGGTGGGGGCGAGATCGGTTGTCCTGTCCCGCGCCAGCTTCAAGGCACGCCGGGTCAGGTCGATGAGCTGATCGTGTTGCATCCGCTCAGTACAGACCTTGCGACAGTTGTAAGGTCAAGGAGTGGCTGAGCAGTTGCTGATCGGCGACGTCACGGCCCTGACCGGAATCGCCTCGGGCCGTATTCGCCACTACGAGAAGATCGGGCTGCTGCACGCCGACCACCTGTCCAACGGCTACCGCGTCTTCGACGTGGAACAGGTGCTCGACCTGTTGCGCATCGACCTGATGCGCAGTCTCGGCGTCGGCATCAACGACATTCAGCGATTGCTGCACGGCGGGCACAGCACGCTGGCGGATCTGCTCGACGAGCACCGCGCACTGCTGATCCAGCAGCGCGACCGGTTGGACCAACTGATCCGCGCCCTGGACGAATCCTGCGCCCAGTCAAGGGCGGCCGCCGACGGCACCGACGTCAGCGAGCACCTGCTGCGCCAGCTGGCGACCACGCATCGCGACAGCATCGGGGTGATCGGGCGGCTCAGCGCCCCGCTGCCGGCGCCGGTCGCCGCGATGTATGCCGACCTGTTCGACGAGTGGGACCTGCCGGTCCCCGCCCTGTTCGGGCAGATGAGGCTGCCGAGCGCGGCCAGCACCCTGCTGGCCCAACTGGCCGAGACCCCGGGGCGCCAGGTGCTGTTCGACCGGCTGCGCCGGCTGGCCGCCGACGTCATCGCGCTCGGCGAAAGCGTATCGGCGGCAACCGAACTCGCGCACAATTGGATCGAGCAGCAGCTGGCCGACCCGCTGCCCGACGACGTGGTCACGGTGCTGCGAGGCGTGCAACCGCTGTTGGGGCAGGACCCGGTGATCGTGCAGGGGTTTCGGGCCTGGGCGGGCTCGATCAGCCCGGCGGCCGCCCGGTTCATCGAGGAGATCGCGCGGCAGACCGCGCGCCGGGGCCTGGCGGCGGTGAGCGTCATCGTGCTGCCCGCGGCGGACCGGGCCCAAACCGCCGATGCGACGCCGTGATACAAATGTGACTCGTGTGATCAACGGGGCACATGGGGTTTATGTCGTACCCTATGGCCTGTGTCCTCCGTTTCGCGGCGCGATCTGCTGAAATTCGCGGCCGCGGCGCCGGCCCTGCTGGGCCTGGGCGTCGCGGGTTCGACGGCGTACGCCGCGCCGGCGTCGGCATCGCTGGGCACCCTGCTCGACTACGCGGCCGGTGTCATCCCGGGCAGCCAGTTGCGGGCGGCCGGCGCCCTGGGGGCGATTCGGTACGTGTCGGACCGCCGGCCCGGCGGGAACTGGATGCTGGGCAAGCCGATCCAGGTGGCCGAGGCGCGCGATCTCAACGCCAACGGGCTCAAGATCGTGTCCTGCTACCAGTACGGCAAGGGCAACACCGCGGACTGGCTGGGCGGCGCCAGCGCCGGCCTGCAGCACGCGCAGCGCGGCATGCAGCTGCACGCCGCGGCGGGCGGGCCGGCCACCGCACCCATTTACGCCTCGATCGACGACGACCCGTCCTACGAGCAGTACAAGAGCCAGATCGCGCCGTATCTGCGGTCGTGGGAGTCGGTGATCGGCCATCAGCGCACAGGCGTGTACGCCAATTCCAAAACCATCGATTGGGCGTTGCACGACGGGCTGGGCTCCTATTTCTGGCAGCACAACTGGGGATCGCCCAAGGGGTTCACCCATCCGGCCGCCCATCTGCACCAGGTCGAGATCGACAAACGCAGCGTGGGCGGGGTCGGGGTGGACATCAACGAGATCCTCAAGCCCCAATTCGGGCAGTGGGTCTAGCCGCCGCCGGGCCCTCGCGAGCCGTCACCGCGGCCGCCGGGCCGGCCGGAAGGCCGACTCTTAGAAATTCCAGCAAACACTCGTTCGCTCATTTTCTCGGCGCGCGGCCGCCGGCGATCGCCGCACGGCGCCGCCGACGCCGGCTCGACGGCGCTTCGCGGCGCAAAATTTTTACATAACGATTCGATAACAAAACTGCTTTGATCTGCGCAGTTATAGCTACTCGACCGTAACCACCTGCACGCAGCAGGTTTGTTCGCCGCGTCCGCGCCGCCGGCGAAACCCGGTGTTACCCACAACACGGTTACCCATGCGTAGAACTCACCAGTAACCGATCAGCACGCGAAACGAGGGGCCGATCCTTATGACACTCTTAGTGCAGCCGATGAAGTCCGCCGCGCCGCTTCGCACCACCGGGGCGGCCGCCGACGTCACACCGGCCGGCCGTTTCCCGGCCGCGATTCGACGCGGAATCGACGGGCACCGACGAGGCCCCAACCCTCTGGCGGTGACCGCCACACGAACTTCAGACCTAAAGACGCATATCAGGGGAGACAGAGAAGGTGACGATCCACGAGCACGACCGGGTGTCCGCCGACCGCGACGGGCAGGGCCCGCATGGGGTCAAGCACCCACCAGCCGGGGACACGCATGCTCTGGTCGACCGCCTGGCGGCCGGCGAGCCCTACGCGGTGGCCTTCGGCGGCCAGGGCAGCGCCTGGCTGGAGACCCTCGAAGAGCTGGTCTCGTCGGCCGGCATCGAGCCGGAGCTGGCAACCCTGGTCGGTGAGGTCGACCTGCTGCTCGAGCCGGTGGCGAAAGAGCTCGTCGTGGTGCGCCCGATCGGCTTCGAGCCGCTGTCCTGGGTGCGCGCGCTGGCCGCCGAGGACCCGGTCCCGTCCAACAAGCACCTGACCTCGGCCGCGGTCTCCATCCCCGGCGTGCTGCTGACCCAGATCGCGGCCGTGCGCGCGCTGGCACGCCAGGGCATGGACCTGACGGCCACGCCGCCGGTGGCCGTCGCCGGACATTCCCAGGGCGTGCTGGCCGTCGAGGCGCTCAAAGGCGCGGGCGCTCGCGACGTCGAGCTGCTGGCGCTGGCCCAGCTGATCGGTGCCGCCGGCACGCTGGTGGCCCGCCGGCGCGGCATCTCGGTGCTCGGCGACCGTCCGCCCATGGTGTCGGTCACCAACGCCGACCCCGAGCGGATCAGCCGGCTGCTCGACGAGTTCGCCCAGGACGTACGCACCGTGCTGCCGCCCGTGCTGTCCATCCGCAACGGCCGCCGTTCGGTCGTCATCACCGGCACCCCGGAACAGTTGTCGCGCTTCGAGCTGTACTGCCGGCAGATCTCGGAGAAGGAAGAGGCCGAGCGCAAGAACAAGCTGCGCGGCGGCGACGTCTTCGCGCCGGTGTTCGATCCGGTGCAGGTCGAGGTGGGCTTCCACACGCCCCGGCTGGCCGACGGCATCGATATCGTCGGCGGCTGGGCAGAGAAAGTCGGCCTGGACGTCGCCCTGGCCCGGGAACTGACCGAGGCCATCCTGGTGCGCCGGGTGGACTGGGTGCAGGAGATCACCCGCGTACACGAGTCGGGCGCGCGCTGGATTCTGGACCTGGGCCCCGGCGACATCCTGACCCGGCTGACCGCGCCGGTGATCCGCGGCCTCGGCGTGGGCATCGTGCCCGCCGCGACCCGCGGGGGACAGCGCAACCTGTTCACCGTCGGCGCCGTCCCCGAGGTGGCGCGGGCCTGGTCGAGCTACGCCCCGACGCTGGTTCGGCTGCCCGACGGCAGGGTCAAGCTGTCGACCAAGTTCACCCGCCTGACGGGCCGCTCGCCGATCCTGTTGGCCGGCATGACCCCGACCACGGTGGACGCCAAGATCGTGGCCGCCGCGGCCAACGCCGGGCACTGGGCCGAGCTGGCCGGCGGCGGGCAGGTCACCGAGGAGATCTTCGCCGCCCGGATCGAGGAGCTGTCCGGGCTGCTCGAGGAGGGCCGCACCTACCAGTTCAACGCGCTGTTCTTGGACCCGTACCTGTGGAAGCTGCAGGTCGGCGGCAAGCGGCTGGTGCAGAAGGCGCGCCAGTCCGGCGCGGCGATCGACGGCCTGGTGATCAGCGCCGGCATCCCCGAGCTGGAGGAGGCCGTCGAGCTGATCGAGGAGCTGGGCGACGTCGGCATCAGCAACATCGTGTTCAAGCCCGGCACCGTCGAACAGATCCGTTCGGTGATCCGCATCGCCACCGAGGTGTCCACCAAGCCGGTGATCGTGCACATCGAGGGCGGCCGCGCCGGCGGCCACCACTCCTGGGAGGACCTCGACGACCTGCTGCTGGCGACCTACTCGGAGCTGCGGTCGCGGCCCAACATCACCGTCTGCGTCGGCGGCGGCATCGGCACCCCCGAGCGGGCGGCCGAGTACCTGTCCGGTCGGTGGGCCGAGAAGTACGGCTTCCCGCTGATGCCGATCGACGGCATCCTGGTCGGCACCGCGGCGATGGCGACGCTGGAGTCCACCACCTCGCCGTCGGTCAAGCGGATGCTGGTCGAAACCCAGGGCACCGAGCACTGGATCGGCGCCGGAAAAGCCGTGGGCGGCATGGCATCCAGCCGCAGCCAGCTCGGCGCGGACATCCACGAGATCGACAACAGCGCCTCGCGGTGCGGCCGGCTGCTGGACGAGGTCGCCGGTGACGCCGAGGCCGTCGCGGAACGCCGCGACGAGATCATCGCCGCGATGGCCAAGACCGCCAAGCCGTACTTCGGCGACGTCGGGGAGATGACCTACCTGCAGTGGCTGCAGCGCTATGTCGAGCTGGCCATCGGCGACGGCGACTCCACCGCCGACACCGCGTCACCGGGCAGCCCGTGGCTGGCCGACACCTGGCGCGACCGTTTCGAGCAGATGCTGCAACGCGCCGAAGCACGTTTGCACGCAAAGGATTTCGGTCCCATCGAGACGCTGTTCGACGGCTCGACCGAGGACGGCGCGCGGCTGCTGGAAAACCCGGCCGAGGCCATCGCCACCCTGCTGGCGCACTACCCCGACGCCGAATCCGTGCAGCTGCACCCGGCCGACGTCCCGTTCTTCGTCACGCTGTGCAAGACGCCCGGCAAGCCGGTCAACTTCGTGCCGGTCATCGACAAGGACGTCCGGCGCTGGTGGCGCAGCGACTCGCTGTGGCAGGCCCACGACGCCCGCTACGACGCCGACCAGGTGTGCATCATCCCGGGCACCGCCGCGGTGGCCGGCATCACCCGGATGGACGAACCCGTCGGGGAACTGCTGGACCGCTTCGAGCAGGCCGCCATCGACGAGGCGCTGGCCGCCGGGGTGCAACCCGCGGCCGTCACGTCGCGCCGGACCGGTCGCGCCGACGTGACGGGACCGCTGGCCGTGGTGCTGGACGCCCCCGACGTGCAGTGGGCCGGCCGCACCGCGATCAACCCGGTGCACCGCATCGCCGAGCCCGGCGACTGGCTGGTGCACGACGGGCCGGACAGCCGCCGCGCCACCCACTCGTCCACCGGGGCGCGGCTGCAGGTCGAGGGCGACCGCGTCGTCCTCAGCGTCCCGGTGTCGGGCACCTGGGTCGAGATTCCATTCACCTTGCCGCCCAACACCATTGACGGCGGCACCCCGGTGGTCTCCACCGACGACGCGGCCACGGCGATGCGCGCGGTGCTGGCGATCGCCGCCGGCGTGGACGGGCCGGAGTTCTTGCCGAAGGTCGTCGACGGCGCGGCCACCGTCACGGTGGACTGGGATCCCGAGCGGGTCGCCGACCACACCGGGGTCACGGCCACCTTCGGTGAGCCGTTGGCGCCCAGCCTCACCACCGTGCCCGACGCGCTGGTCGGCCTGTGCTGGCCGGCGGTCTTCGCGGCGATCGGTGCGGCGGCCACCGACACCGGCGTCCCGGTCGTGGAGGGCCTGCTGAGCCTGGTGCACCTGGACCACGCCGCGCACATGGTCGGCAAGCTGCCCACCACGCTGGCCCAATTGACCGTCACCGCAACGGCTTCGGCGGCCGCCGACACCGACATGGGCCGCGTCGTCCCGGTCTCGGTCACCATCGCCGACGCCGGCGGCCAGGTGATCGCCACCCTCGACGAGCGTTTCGCGATCCTGGGCCGCACCGGCCCCGCCGAACTGACCGACCCCGCCCGCGCCGGGGGAGCGGTGTCGGAGAACGCCACCGACACCCCGCGCCGGCGCCGCCGCGACGTCACCATCACCGCGCCGGTCGACATGCGGCCCTTCGCGGTGGTGTCCGGCGACCACAACCCCATCCACACCGACCGGGCCGCCGCGCTGCTGGCCGGTCTGGAAACGCCGATCGTGCACGGCATGTGGCTGTCCGCCGCCGCCCAGCACGCGGTGACCGCCACCGACGGTCAGGCCCGCCCGCCGGCGCGGCTGATCGGCTGGACCGCCCGCTTCCTGGGCATGGTGCGTCCCGGTGACGAGGTCGCGTTCCGCGTGGACCGTGTCGGAATCGACCAGGGCGCAGAGGTTTTGGAGGTGGCCGCCCGCGTCGGGTCGGACCTGGTGATGTCCGCGACCGCGCGCCTGGCCGCCCCGCGCACCGTCTATGCGTTCCCCGGCCAGGGCATTCAGCACAAGGGCATGGGCATGGACGTGCGGGCCCGGTCCAAGGCCGCGCGCAAGGTGTGGGACAAGGCCGACAAGTTCACCCGCGACACGCTGGGCTTCTCGGTGCTGCACGTGGTGCGCGACAACCCGACCAGCATCATCGCCAGCGGTGTGCACTACAACCACCCCGAGGGCGTGCTGTACCTGACGCAGTTCACCCAGGTCGCGATGGCCACGGTGGCGGCGGCGCAGGTCGCCGAGATGCGTGAGCAGGGCGCCTTCGTCGAGGACGCGATCGCCTGCGGGCACTCGGTCGGCGAGTACACCGCGCTGGCCTGCGTGACGGGCATCTACGAGCTGGAAGCCTTGCTGGAGACGGTGTTTCACCGCGGCTCCAAGATGCACGACATCGTGCCGCGCGACGAGCTGGGCCGGTCCAACTACCGGCTGGCGGCGATCCGTCCGTCGCAGATCGACCTGCCGGACGACGAGGTGCCGGCGTTCGTCGCCGGAATCGCCGAGCGCACAGGGGAATTCCTGGAGATCGTGAACTTCAACCTGCGGGGTTCGCAGTACGCGATCGCCGGCACGGTGCGCGGGTTGGAGGCGCTCGAGGAAGAGGTGGAGCGGCGCCGCGAGATCACCGGCGGCAAGCGCTCGTTCATCTTGGTGCCCGGCATCGACGTGCCCTTCCACTCGCGGGTGCTGCGCGTCGGTGTGGCGGAGTTCCGGCGTTCGCTGGACCGGGTGATGCCGCGCGACAAGGATCCCGACATCATCATCGGGCGCTACATCCCCAACCTGGTGCCGCGGCCATTCACCCTGGACCGCGACTTCATCCAGGAGATCCGCGACCTGGTGCCGGCCGAACCGCTGGACCCGATCCTGGCCGACTACGACACCTGGCTCGCCGAGCGCCGGATCGAGATGGCCCGCACGGTGTTGATCGAGCTGCTGGCCTGGCAGTTCGCCAGCCCGGTGCGCTGGATCGAAACCCAGGACCTGCTGTTCACCGAGGAGGCGGCCGGCGGTCTGGGCGTGGAGCGGTTCGTCGAGATCGGTGTGAAGTCCGCACCGACCGTCGCCGGGCTGGCCACCAACACCCTCAAACTGCCCGAATATGCGCACAGCACAGTCGAAGTGCTCAATGCCGAGCGTGACGCGGCGGTGCTGTTCGCCACCGACACCGACCCCGAGCCGGAACCGGAGGCGGACGAGGCTTCCGATTCGGCCGTTCCGGCCTCATCGGACGGTGCACCCATGTCCGATGTCGCCCCGGCTCCGGCCGCGGCTCCGTCCGGGGCTCCGCGTCCCGAGGACATCCCGTTCGACGCCGCCGACGCCACGCTGGCGCTGATCGCGCTGTCGGCCAAGATGCGCATCGACCAGATCGAGGAACTGGACTCCATCGAGTCCATCACCGACGGCGCCTCGTCGCGGCGCAACCAGCTGCTGGTGGACCTGGGATCGGAGCTGAACCTGGGCGCCATCGACGGCGCCGCCGAAGCCGACCTGGCCGGGTTGCGCACTCAGGTGACCAAGCTGGCGCGCACCTACAAGCCTTACGGCCCAGTGCTTTCCGACGCGATCAACGACCAGCTGCGCACGGTGCTGGGGCCCTCGGGTAAGCGGCCCGGCGCCATCGCCGAGCGGGTCAAGAAGACCTGGGAGCTCGGCGAGGGCTGGGCCAAGCACGTCACGGTCGAGGTGGCGCTGGGCACCCGCGAGGGCACCAGTGTCCGCGGCGGCGCGCTGGGTCATCTGCACGAGGGCGCGCTGGCCGACGCCGCCGCCGTCGACAAGGCCATCGACGCCGCGGTCGCCGCGGTCGCCGCGCGGCGCGGCATCACGGTGGCGCTGCCGTCCGCGGGCGGTGGCGGTGCCGGTGCGACCATCGACGCCGTCGCACTGGGCGAATTCACCGAACAGATCACCGGCCGCGACGGCGTGCTGGCCTCGGCGGCGCGCCTGGTGCTCAACCAGCTGGGCCTGGACGAGCCGGCTGGCGCCGCGGCCGCGTCAGCGGCCACCGACGCCGAGCTGATCGACCTGGTGACGGCCGAACTCGGCGCGGACTGGCCGCGTCTGGTGGCGCCGGTGTTCGACCCCAAGAAGGCCGTGCTGTTCGACGACCGGTGGGCCAGCGCCCGCGAAGACCTGGTCAAGTTGTGGCTCGCCGACGAGGGCGACATCGACTCGCAGTGGCTGCACCTGTCCGAAAGGTTCGAGGGCGCAGGCCATGTCGTGGCCACCCAGGCCACCTGGTGGCAGGGCAAAGCCCTGTCCGCGGGCCGCGCCGTGCACGCGTCGCTGTACGGCCGCATCGCCGCCGGCGCCGAGAATCCCGACCCGGGCCGCTACAGCCACGAGGTCGCCGTGGTGACCGGCGCGTCCAAAGGTTCGATCGCCTCGTCGGTGGTCGCGCGACTGCTCGACGGCGGCGCCACCGTCATCGCGACCACGTCGAAGCTGGACGACGAGCGGCTGGCGTTCTACCGGGGCCTGTATCGCGACCACGCACGCTACGGCGCGGCGCTGTGGGTGGTCGCCGCCAATATGGCGTCCTACTCCGACATCGATGCGCTGGTCGAGTGGATCGGCACCGAGCAGACGGAAAGCCTTGGGCCCCAGTCGATCCACATCAAGGACGCGCAGACCCCGACGCTGTTGTTCCCGTTCGCCGCACCGCGGGTGGCCGGCGACCTGTCCGAGGCCGGCTCTCGCTCCGAGATGGAGATGAAGGTGCTGCTGTGGGCGGTGCAGCGGCTGATCGGCGGGCTGTCCAAGATCGGTGCCGAGCGCGACATCGCCTCCCGGCTGCACGTCGTGCTGCCCGGCTCGCCCAACCGCGGAATGTTCGGCGGCGACGGCGCTTACGGTGAGGCCAAGTCGGCGCTGGACGCGCTGGTGAGTCGTTGGCACGCCGAGTCGTCCTGGGCGGCCCGGGTCAGCCTGGCGCACGCGCTGATCGGCTGGACCCGCGGCACCGGGCTGATGGGCCACAACGACGCCATCGTCGACGCGGTCGAACAGGCCGGCGTCACCACCTACTCCACCGACGAGATGGCGGCGATGCTGCTGGATCTCTGCGACGTCGAGTCGAAGGTGGCCGCGGCCAGCGCCCCGATCAAGGCCGACCTGACCGGCGGCCTGGGCGAGGCCGACCTGGACATGGCCGAGCTGGCCGCCAAGGCCCGCGAGCAGGCCACCGGCGCGGAGCCGGCCGCCGACGACGGCCCGACGCCGGGCACCATCGCCGCGCTGCCGTCGCCGCCGCGCGGGTTCACCCCGGCACCGCCGCCGGAGTGGGCCGACCTGGACGTCGACCCGGCCGATCTGGTGGTGATCGTCGGCGGCGCCGAACTCGGCCCGTACGGCTCGTCGCGCACCCGCTTCGAGATGGAGGTCGACAACGAACTGTCGGCGGCGGGGGTGCTCGAGCTGGCCTGGACCACCGGCCTGATCCGCTGGGAGGACGACCCCCAACCCGGTTGGTACGACACCGAATCCGGTGAGCTGGTCGACGAGTCCGAGCTGGTCGAGCGCTACCACGACACCGTCGTGGCGCGCTGCGGCATCCGCGAGTTCGTCGACGACGGCGCGATCGACCCCGATCACGCGTCGCCGCTGCTGGTCTCGGTGTTCCTGGACAAGGACTTCACCTTCGTGGTGTCCTCGGAGGCCGACGCCCGCGCGTTCGTCGAGTTCGATCCCGAACACACGATCATCCGGCCGGTGCCCGACTCCAGCGACTGGCAGGTCACCCGCAAGGCGGGCACCGAGATCCGGGTGCCGCGAAAGACCAAGCTTTCGCGGGTGGTTGGCGGCCAGCTGCCTACCGGGTTCGACCCGACGGTCTGGGGCATCAGCCCCGACATGGCGAGTTCCATTGACCGGGTAGCGGTTTGGAACATCGTGGCGACGGTCGACGCATTCCTGAGCGCCGGGTTCAGCCCGGCCGAGGTGATGCGCTACGTGCACCCGAGCCTGGTGGCCAACACCATGGGCACCGGCATGGGCGGCGGCACCTCGATGCAGACGCTGTATCACGGCAACCTGCTGGGCCGTAACAAGCCCAATGACATCTTCCAGGAGATCCTGCCGAATATCGTTGCCGCACATGTGGTTCAGTCCTACATCGGCAGCTACGGCGCCATGATCCACCCGGTGGCCGCGTGCGCGACGGCCGCGGTCTCGGTGGAGGAAGGCGTCGACAAGATCCGGCTGGGCAAGGCGGAGATGGTGGTCGCCGGCGGCATCGACGACCTGACGCTGGAGGGCATCATCGGGTTCGGTGACATGGCGGCCACCGCCGACACCGGCATGATGCGCGGCCGGGGCATCTCGGACGCCAAGTTCTCCCGGCCCAACGACCGGCGCCGGCTCGGCTTCGTCGAGGCCCAGGGCGGCGGCACCATCCTGCTGGCCCGCGGCGACCTGGCGTTGAAGATGGGTCTGCCGGTGCTGGCGGTGGTGGCCTACGCGCAGTCGTTCGCCGACGGCGTGCACACCTCGATCCCGGCGCCGGGGCTGGGTGCGCTGGGAGCCGGTCGCGGCGGCAAGGATTCGCCGTTGGCGCGCGCGCTGGCCAAGCTCGGGGTGGGCGCCGACGACGTCGCGGTGATCTCCAAGCACGACACCTCGACGCTGGCCAACGATCCCAACGAGACCGAACTGCACGAGCGGCTCGCCGACTCGCTGGGGCGCTCGGAGGGTGCTCCGCTGTTCGTGGTGTCGCAGAAGAGCCTCACCGGGCACGCCAAGGGCGGCGCGGCGGTCTTCCAGATGATGGGCCTGTGCCAGATGCTGCGCGACGGGGTGATCCCGCCCAACCGCAGCCTGGATTGCGTCGACGACGAACTCGCCGGCTCGGCCCACTTCGTCTGGGTGCGCGAGACCTTGCGGCTCGGCGACAAGTTCCCGCTGAAGGCGGGGATGGTGACCAGCCTTGGCTTCGGCCATGTTTCGGGTTTGGTGGCGCTGGTGCACCCGCAGGCGTTCCTCGCCGCGCTCGACCCGGAGCAGCGCGCGGACTACCAGCAGCGCGCCAACGCGCGGCTGCTGGCCGGTCAGCGGCGGCTGGTCTCGGCGATCGCCGGGGGCGCGCCGATGTACCAGCGGCCACCGGACCGTCGCTTCGACCATGACGTGCCGGAGAAGCGTCAGGAGGCCGCGATGCTGCTCGATCCCGCCTCGCGGTTGGGTGACGGCGACGCCTACCAGGTCTCTGCCGGGTGACGGCGGCGATCCGTTAGCCTGGCGACCCATGGGAATTGTCGGTGTGGGGATCGATCTCGTCTCGATTCCCGAATTCGCCGAGCAGGTCGACCAGCCGGGAACGGTCTTCTCCGAGACGTTCACGCCGGGGGAGCGCCGCGACGCCTCGGACAAGAGCTCGTCGGCGGCGCGTCACCTGGCGGCCCGCTGGGCCGCCAAGGAGGCCGTGATCAAGGCCTGGTCGGGTTCACGGTTCGCGCAGCGGCCGGTGCTGCGCGAGGACATCCACCGCGACATCGAGGTGGTCACCGACATGTGGGGGCGCCCGCGGGTCCGGTTGAGCGGTGACATCGCCAAGCACCTGGCCGACGTGACGATTCACGTGTCGCTGACGCACGAGAAAGACACCGCCGCCGCGGTGGCGATCCTGGAGACTCCTTGAGCGCGAGCAGACACAATAGCGCCGCGACACGCCGTGAAGAAGGGGCTTTTGCGTCTGCTCGCGAGATAACGGAGCGGGTGCGCGAGGTGCTGCCGTCGGTGCGGCGCGACCTGGAAGAGCTGGTGCGCATCGAATCGGTGTGGGCCGACCCCGGGCGACGGTCCGAGGTGCAGCGCAGCGCGCGGGCGGTGGCAGATTTGTTGGCGCAGGCCGGTTTCGGCGATGTGCGGATCGTCAGCGAAGGCGGCGCGCCGGCGGTCATCGCCCGCCATCCCGCGCCGCCCGGCGCGCCCACCGTGCTGTTGTATGCCCACCACGACGTGCAGCCCGAAGGCGACCGCGGGCAATGGGTCTCGCCGCCCTTCGAGCCCACCGAACGCGACGGCCGGCTCTACGGCCGCGGCAGCGCCGACGACAAGGCCGGCATCGCAACACATTTGGCGGCGTTCCGGGCGCACGGCGGCCGGCCGCCGGTGGGGGTGACGGTCTTCGTCGAGGGCGAAGAGGAATCCGGCTCGCCGTCGTTGGGGCGGTTGCTGGCCGCGCACCGCGACACCCTGGCCGCCGACGTGATCGTCATTGCCGACTCGGACAACTGGAGCGTCGACACCCCGGCGTTGACGGTGTCGCTGCGCGGCCTGGTCGACTGCGTGGTCGAGGTGGCCACCCTCGACCACGGTCTGCACTCCGGGTTGTGGGGTGGGGTGGTGCCCGACGCGCTGAGCGTGCTGGTGCGCCTGCTGGCCAGCCTGCACGACGACGACGGCAACGTGGCCGTCGCCGGACTGCATGAGACAGACATCGCCACGCTGAACTATCCCGACTATCCGCCCGAGCGGGTCCGCGCCGATTCGGGCGTGCTGCCAGGCGTGTCCGAGATCGGCTCGGGCTCAGTGCCGCAACGGCTTTGGGCCAAACCGGCGATCACCGTGATCGGCATCGACGCGACACCCGTCGAGCGGGCGTCCAACACGCTGATCCCGCGGGCCCGCGCCAAGATCAGCATGCGGGTGGCGCCCGGCGGCGACGCGGCGGCGCACCTGGACGCGCTGACCGCGCACCTGCAACAGCACGCGCCGTGGGGCGCACAGGTCAGCGTCACCCGCGGGGACATCGGCGAACCCTACGCGATCGACGCCAGCGGCAGCGTCTACGACGCCGCCCGAGCGGCCTTCCGCCAGGCGTGGGGCACCGAGCCGATCGACATGGGCATGGGCGGCTCCATCCCGTTCATCGCCGAATTCGCGGCCGCCTTCCCGGAGGCGAAGATTCTGGTCACCGGCGTGGAAGACCCCGCGACCCAAGCGCACAGCATCAACGAGAGCCTGCATCTGGGCGTGCTGGAACGCGCGGCGATCAGCGAGGCGCTGCTGCTGGCCAACCTGGCTGACCTGGCTGACCTGCCCAACCCGGGCTGACTAGACCGACAGGTCGCGGCGGAGCTTGGCGACGTGACCGGTGGCCTTCACGTTGTACTGGGCGACGGCGATCCTGCCCTTCTCGTCGACCACGAAGGTGGAGCGGATGACGCCGGTGACCGTCTTGCCGTACATCTGCTTTTCGCCGTAGGCGCCGTAGGCCGTCAGCACCTTGCGGTCCGGGTCGGACAGCAGCGGGAAGGTCAGCTTCTCGGCGTCGCGGAACTTGGCCAGCTTCTCGGGCTTGTCGGGGGAGATGCCGACGACGTCCAGGCCGGCGCCGTTGAGCTCGGCCAAGCTGTCACGAAAGTCGCACGCCTGCTTGGTGCATCCTGGCGTCGACGCGGCCGGATAGAAGTACACGATCACCTTGCGGCCCTTGAAGTCGGACAGCTTCACGGTGTTGCCGTCGGCGTCGGGCAGGCTGAAGGCGGGCGCTTTGTCGCCCGGTGCGAGCCGCGTGGTCTCGGTCAAGGTGAGTCCCTTTCTGTTCACCGGAGCGTGGGGATCGCCGCCAGCTGATCTAGGGTAGTTCGGGCAGGCGCATGAGCCAGACAGCGGGCGACTTGGAGGACACAGTGGCGGACCGGGACCCGGAAGCGATCAAGCGAGACATCGACGTCGCCCGTGACCAGCTGGCGACCACCGTCGACTCCCTCGCCGAGCGGGCCAACCCGCGCCGCCTCGCCGACGACCTCAAGGCCCGGGTGATCGGATTCGTGCAAAAGCCGGTAGTGCTGGCGTCGCTCGCCGGGGTGGGGGCGCTGGTCGTGGTGGTGGCGGTGCGCCGGGTCAGGAATCGCTGACCCGGCCGGTCTGGACGTACACCGGAATGTCGTCGGCCCACGGCTGCGCGGTGGCCATGTCGTCGACGTTGCAGTAGCCGCGCTCGAATTCGCCCGTCGCCGCGTCGACCAACCGGTACTCCTGCGTCTGGCGGTGGATGGGCTGGGCGTCCAGGATCACCACCCGCACCTCGCCCGGCTCGAACCCGCAGCGCTGCTGCAGCGCCTCGATCAGGCATTCGTTGTGCAGGTGGCCGTCGCCGAAGTTCCAGCCCAGCACCATGGCGCACAGCACTTCGCCCTCGCACAGGTTGTAGTCGTCCTCGTCGTAGTCGGCCATCGCCCGGTGCGCCAGGGTGAGCAGCGCGCGCCCGTGGGTGTTCATGCCCCGGAACGCCAACGCCAGGTGCAGCGGGATCAGGGTCTCCTCCTTGCTGCCGTACAGCCGCTCCAGCTGCAGGTGCTGCATCGGGCCCAGCGCGCGAGCGCCGACCCGGATCTTTTCGTCGGCCGACGGCCGCACGCACCACAGCGTGGTGTCCCAGTTGCCCGCGTAGTAGCGCATGCCCGGCAGGAAGGACACCTTGCGCGGGTACAGGTTGCCGACGACGACGGTGCCGGCCATCACCACGAACAGCAGGGCGATCGGCCACGGGTCGGCGACGCTCGACAACCCCACCGGCGCATGCGCGACGAACAGCCACAGCACCCCGAAGATCATGAACACGTTCCACTCCAGCGGCACGCCCATCGGGAAGGCCAGCAGGATGTTGAGGTGGAACACGATCATCACGAACGCGGCGAGCGCCGTCGGCCAGCCCCCGGTTGAACAGAAGAGCACCAGCGGCACCAGGCCCTCGACCGCGGTGGAGAAGTGCGCGATGAACCCGGCCAGCGCGCTGGGCCGCAGGTCGTCGGGATAGCGCCGGAACATCGAGCGCTTGAGCGGCCCGGACGGGATGAACGGGTTGTTGGCCAGCATCGTCGAGATGACGAACGGGAAGTGCCGGTTGAGCTTCGACGTGGCCGCACCCAGCCAGATCACCATGAAGGCCACCTTCGCCCCGACCACCACGTCCGCCCCGCCGAACAGGAACACCAGCGCCAGGGGCGCATACACCTCGCCGCGCGCGGCCAGGAAGATGACCTTGTCGCGCAGGGCGATCACGGCCAGCACGCCCAAAATTGCGGCGGTCTGCCAGCGCGGCAGCACGCCGATTGCCGTGTCCAGAGCGGGAATCGGCCCGCTGCCGTCGGAGACCAGCGCCCCCACCAGCAGCACCAGCAGGGCGCCGTACAGCGCGGCGTCCAACGGCGTCCGGGTGCTGCACCGGGTCAACGGGATTCGATTCGGCCACGGCGGCAACCGAATTGTGCCGGGCCGCAACCAGTACAGGATGGAACCCATCGGCGGGAAATAGCGCCCGGCCAGCGGGCCGAAGCAGCAACCGAGGCCGACGACCTCGAACAGCATCGTGTATAGCACGGCCTTCTGGAACACGATCGGCTCCGACCACCAGGCGCCGACCTCGGTGAAGCCGCCGATGCCCCGGGTGGACCAGGCGAACAGCCAGCCGCCGAGGACGTACAGCGCGATCTTCACGCCGTACATCACGTGCATCACCAGCGGCGTGCCGAACCCGTTCTCGGCGATGTGGCGTGCCATTGGCACCAGCCGTTCGGCGCGGGGCCGCGCGCTCCACTCGGCCACATCGACGACGGGCAGATTGGGCCGGATGAATCCCATTGCGGCTCCTTCGACGCGGCGGATTTCACGGGCCCGGCCGGCCTTTGGGCGCCGGTCGGTGCCAGCAAGAAACTACCTATTCGCGTCGCGATAGGGCGGCAAATGGATTCCGGAATTCGCTGCGCCGGCCGCCGCCGGCTATTCCCAGCCCGGCGGGTCGTGCTCGGCCATGTAGGCCTCCCACGCCGCGCGCCGCAAGGTCCGGGTGTGCAGGTCCTGGCAGATACCCTGAGCCTCGGCGGCACTGGCGGCCCGGCCGAGATCGTGGTGCACGAAGCCGTCGTCAACGCGCTCGGCGCGAAAGCCGCCCGTCGAGACCGCGTGAACCCGGTATTCGCTGCGGTCATCGATGTTGGCGTGGAAGTGGCCCGGGTAGGGTTCGACCCACTTCAGCTCAGTTTTCACAGGACCCCTTTTGAGAAATCACCGTCGCTGCGATGGTATGCGCGGGGCGCTTCGGGAAAACCCGTGGGGTCGCGGCGGGAGCCGCCGAACAGACGAAAATTCCGCAGGTGGTGCGCCGTCAGGGTTTCGAACCCCGGACCCGCTGATTAAGAGTCAGCTGCTCTACCAACTGAGCTAACGGCGCTTGTGGTCGGCCGAGACCGCGTAGGCGACAATAACAGGCGTTCTGCCGCGGAGCGAAATCCCGAACCATCACCCAGGATAGCCGTTCGGCGGGCGGTCGCGGCTTGCTCTCACCGACGCGGCCCGGCCGGCGCCCGTCGAACCAACGAAACAGGCTGGCCGCCAAAGCTTTCCGGGCGATCGTAGAACGGTCTCACAGCACCGTGCCGCAGAACGGGGCCCGCTCGGCGCCGAAGGCGGCGTCCAGCCGGCCCAGCGCGCCCTGGCGCAGCTCGGTGATGCGCTTGGCCCGGGCCAACTGGGCGCCCCGGTGGGCGCCCATGTACACGGTGGCCAGGTCGGCCAGCCCGATCTCGAGGTCCGCGGGCCCGTCGTGCGGCGTGCACTTGCCGGCGCCGTCGCGCGTCTGCAGCTGGAACCGCCCCCCGGCCAGCCCCAGCGGGTCTGTGACGTCGAGCACGATGTCGGTGTCGGCGGCGTAGCCGCGGGCCCCCAACACCTCGGGGACGTCGTTGATCCGCACCCAGAGGAAGTCGCTGATGCCTTTCGTCTCGGCGGCGCGCTGGTCGACGAGTTTGAGCGGCAGCGGATCGTCGGGCGGCACATCGATCTCGACGCGATAGAACATCTCCAAAACCAGTAGCGTCTGCAGCAACTCGGTGTGCGCCTCGTCGGTGATGGGGCAGAAGTCCTCGACCACCACCGTGCCCAGCGGCGGCCGAAACGCGTGCTGGCGCGAGCCGACCACCCGATAGGTCAGGAAGCCGTCCGGGTGGATGGTGTAGTGCAACGCAGATCCGTTGCCGCGCTGGGTCGTTCGGTCTTCCAGGTGGTCGGCCCACCAGGCCTTGTCCCGGGTCACCGCCCCCGGCGTGACGGCCCACCATCGTTCGTAGAGCCCGGGCAGGTGACGTCGTGCCGTTGCGGCGTTGACCTCGCGCGCCCGGTCGTCGCCGGGTGCGTCCCGCAGCTTCGCGAAGCGACGGTCGATGGCGTAGGTGTGGCTGTAGCTGGACACGCCGGCGCCGAAACCGTCGTACATCGCGGTCTGGGTGGGCACGCCACAGACGAGCGGATAGCCGCGGTCCAACAGGATTCCGAGCCCCTTGGCGCTGAGCTGCGCCCACAGCCCCTTGCCCTGATGCGTTGATGCGACGGCGATCATCGTCAACCACGCGGCTCGCAGGTTGGCGCCGCCGGGCACGGTCAGCTGCGCCGGGTAGATGATGGAGGTTCCCACCAGGAACGGGTTCTTCGGATCGGAGACGTCCTCGGCGATGAGAATGTCGTCGAGGCGGACCCGGCGTTTCCACGCCTCGAGGTCTTGCGGGCCCACCGGATCGCCGAAGGTGCGGGCCTGGTTCTCGAAGACCGCCTGCCAGTCATCCTCGGTGGGATGCCGAATGGCGATGCCGTCGTCGTGCGTGTTCATTGCACATCCAATCCGCTTGTAGCCCAGGCCAACCGGCGCTGTGCAGCTCGAATCCGCCTCCCGAGTGTGCTTTTAGGTCCGATACCCGAGTGCCGGATGGTCAAACCACGGGCGGCCCGCCGGCACGGTGCGGGCGAACGCGGGCCGGTGTGAGCAATTCGGCGGGTCAAACACCCCGGTTTTGGGTAGGTGATGGCCATGCTGCGAGTAATCACCCGGCTGGCCATCGCCGCGCCGCGCCGCATCATCGGGATCGCGGTCCTGGTCATGGTGGGCGCGGCGATCTTCGGCCTGCCGGTGGTCAACAGCCTGTCCGGCGGCGGCTTCCAGGATCCGACGTCGGAGTCCGCCCGGGCCACCGAGATCCTGCGGGACCGGTTCAACCAGACCGATCAGCAAATGCTGATCGTGGTGAGCGCCCCCGACGGCGCCCGCAGCCCCCAGGCGCACCGGGTCGGCACCGACATCGCCGACAAACTGAAGAATTCGCCGTGGGTGATGAGTGTGTCGTCGGCCTGGACGTCGCCGCCGGCCGCCGCCGCCCAGCTGATCAGCAAGGACAACAAGTCCGGGATGATCGTCGCCGGCCTGAAGGGCGGCGAGAACGACGCGCAGAAGTACGCCAGCACGCTCACCCGTGAGCTGGTGCACGACCGTGACGGCGTCACCGTGCGCGCCGGCGGCATGGCCGTGGCGTATGCCCAGATCAACGCCCAGAACCAGCGGGATCTGCTGTTGATGGAGTCCATCGCGATCCCGCTGAGCTTCGCCGTGCTGGTGTGGGTGCTCGGCGGCGTGGTGGCCGCGACGCTGCCGGTCGTGCTGGGCGCCTTGGCCATCGTCGGCACCATGTCGGTGCTGCGGCTGATCAGCTTCGCCACCGACGTGTCGACCTACGCGCTGGACCTGTCCATCGCCATGGGTCTGGCCCTGGCGATCGACTACAACCTGCTGATCATCACCCGCTACCGCGAGGAGCTGGCCCGCACCGAGGACCGGGACCGGGCGCTGTACCGGACCATGGCCACCGCCGGGCGGACGGTGCTGTTCTCGGCCACCACCGTCGGGCTGTCGATGGCGGTGATGGCGGTGTTCCCGATGTACTTCCTGAAGTCGTCGGCCTACACCATCGTGGCCACCGCGATCATCGTCGCGATCGCCGCCGTGGTGATCACCCCGGCGGCGATCGTGTTGCTCGGGCCCCGACTGGACACGATGGACGCTCGCCGGGTGATGCATCGCATCCTGCACGGGCAGCGGTCGTTCCGGGATCCGGCGCACAAGCCGCTGGTGGAGCAGTTCTGGTACCGGTCGACGAAGTACGTGTTGCGCCGCGCCGTGCCGGTCGGGCTGAGCGTCGTCGCGCTGCTGCTGTTGTTGGGGGTGCCGTTCCTGGGCGTGAAGTGGGGATTTCCCGACGAGCGGGTGCTGCCCCGCTCGGCGTCGGCGCGCCAGGTCGCCGACATGCTGGACAACGACTTCCCGGGTCTGGGCACCGAGCTCTCCGTCGTCGTCCCCGACGCCCGCGGCGTCACACCCACCGAACTTCGCAAATACGCCGCCGAGCTGTCCCGGGTGCCCGACGTCTCCGCGGTCAGCGCGCCGACCGGCACCTTCTCGGCCGGACACCGGGTGGGTCCGCCCGCCGCGGCCACCGGCCTGGCCAACGGCAGCGCCTTCTTCACCGTGTCGAGCACCGCCCCGCTGTATTCACCGGCCTCGAACGCCCAGCTCGACCGGCTGCATCAGGTCGCCGGGCCGGGCGGACGCGCCGTGCTGATGACCGGGCTGGCCCAGATCAACCGCGACAGCGTCGAGGCGATCACCAAACGACTGCCGACGGTGTTCGGCCTGATCGCCGTCGTCACCTTCATGCTGCTTTTCCTGCTGACCGGCAGCGCGGTGCTGCCGGTGCAGGCGCTGGTGTGCAACGTGTTGTCGCTGACGGCGGCGTTCGGCGCGATGGTGTGGATCTTCCAGGACGGCCACCTGGGTGCGCTGGGAACCACACCCAACGGGACGCTGAACGCCAACATCCCGGTGCTGTTGTTCTGCATCGCCTTCGGCCTGGCCATGGATTACGAGGTGTTCCTCGTTTCCCGTATCCATGAGTACTGGCTGGCCTCGCAGTCCATCCGCGAGACACCGCCGACCGCCAGGGAGGCGCGCGCCGAAACCGACGAGAGCACCGCGCTGGGCATCGCGGGCATCGGGCGGGTGGTCACCACCGCCGCCGTGGTGATGTCGATTTCCTTCGCGGCGCTGATTCCCGCGCACGTGTCGTTCATGCGGATGCTGGGCCTGGGCCTGACCCTCGGCGTGCTCGTCGACGCCACCCTGGTGCGCATGGTGCTGGTCCCGGCGTTCATCCACCTGCTGGGCCGCTGGACGTGGTGGGCGCCGCGACCGATGGTCTGGCTGCGCGAACGGTCGGCGACCGGGGAGGCCGGCGAGGTGCGGGTGGGGCGGCGGCGCTGGGCCCGCGACGCGCCGCGACCTGCGATCCGCAGGTGGCCCAGCCGGGCCACGTCGGGTCGCGGTTGACACGCCAATCCGCTTGTAGGGAAATAACTTTCGGACGGAGAATCCTCGTGCCCCGAACCGAGATCATCGCCGCATTACTCGCGTTGAGCTCCGCGCTGTGCGTCGCGACCGGGGACGTGTTGCAGCAGCGGGCGGCGCATTGCATCACCGACCGCGAGTTGGGCCCGGTCGAATTGTTCGCCGGACTGCTGCGCAGCCAGCGGTGGTGGTGGGGCGCCGTGCTGTTGCTGGCGAGCATCGGGTTGCAGGCCGCCGCCCTGGGCGGCGGCTCGGTGTTGCTGGTGCAGGCGCTGCTGATGTTCTCGGTGCTCTTCGCCCTGCCCATCAATGCCCGGCTGTCGCACCGCGCCGTGACCGCGGGCGAATGGGTCTGGGCGGCCCTGCTCACCGCGGCGGTGACCGTGGTCGTCGTCGTGGGCAATCCGCAGACCGGCCACGCCGGGGCGCCGCTGCGCACCTGGGCGGTGGTGGCCCTGGTGCTGGGGCCGCTGCTGGCCGGCTGCGTGGTGGCCGGCCGGGTCCGGGGCGGCGCCGTGGCCGCGGTGCTGTTCGCCTTCGTGTCCGGGTCGCTGTGGGGCGTGTTCGCGGTGCTCACCAAGGAGGTGATGGCGCGGCTGGGGCAGGGCGTCGGGGTGGTGACCCGGACCCCGGAGCTGTATGCCTGCATCCTGGTCGCGCTGGGGGGCGTGGTGTGGAGTCAGGCGGCGTTTCGGGCCGGGCCGTTGACCGCGTCGATGCCTACCCTGCAGGTGTCGCAGCCGGTGGTGGCGTCGGTGCTGGGCGTGGTCGTGCTGGGCGAGACGCAGGACACCGGCCGGGCCGGGACGGTCGCGCTGCTGGTGGCCGTGGTGGTGATGACGGCGGCCATCATCAAGCTCGCCCGCGTCGAGGCCGTCGCGACCCGCGACCGGGCCGAGGCGCAACTGCACCAGCCCGCCTAGTTTGCTGACTCGCCGGATTGCGAGTCGATTTCGGTGCCGACACCGGACGGCCGCCGCCGGCGCGGATGCGCATGGGACGACGCCCGAAACCCATTAGAATGCCGGCAGCTACCTGTGGTCAGCGGTGACCAACTGTGCGACGTGAGATGGAAGGTCACTGGATGACGCCTTTGCGTGGACGCCGATCGTGGCTGGCAGCCGCGATGGCTTTGGTTGCTGTGGGGGCAGTCGCCTGCGGCGGCGGCCACACGGCAGCGCCGCCCAAGGTCATCTTCGACAAGGGCACCCCGTTCGCCGACCTGCTGGTGCCTAAGCTCACCGCCTCGGTGAGCGACGGCGCCGTCGGCGTGACGGTGGATGCGCCGGTGACCGTCAGCGTCGCCGACGGCGTGCTGGCCTCGGTCACCATGGTCAACGAGAACGGCAGGTCGATCAGCGGGCAACTGAGCCCCGACGGCCTGCGCTGGTCGACCACCGAGCAGCTCGGCTACAACCGGCGTTACACGCTGACCGCGAAGGCGACCGGCCTGGGCGGCGCGGCCAGCAAGCAGATGACCTTCGAGACCAGTTCCCCCGCGCACCTGACCATGCCCTACGTCAGCCCGGCCGACGGCGAGGTGGTCGGCGTCGGCGAACCGGTGGCGATCCGCTTCGACGAGAACATCGCCAACCGGGCCGCGGCCCAAAAGGCCATCACCATCACCACCAATCCTCCGGTGGAGGGCGCCTTCTACTGGCTCAACAATCGCGAAGTGCGTTGGCGCCCAGAGCATTTCTGGAAGTCCGGGACCGTCATCGACGTGGCCGTCAACACCTACGGGGTGGACCTGGGCGACGGCATGTTCGGCGAGGACAACGTCAAGACGCACTTCACCATTGGCGACGAGGTGATCTCGACCGCCGACGACACCACCAAGACGGTGACGGTGCGGGTCAACGGTGAAGTGGTCAAGACCATGCCGACCTCGATGGGCAAGGACAGCACCCCGACGGCCAACGGCATCTACATCGTCGGGGCGCGGTTCAAGCACATCATCATGGACTCCTCCACCTACGGCGTTCCGGTCAACTCGCCCAACGGATATCGCACCGAAGTCGACTGGGCCACGCAGATGTCCTACAGCGGCGTCTTCGTGCACTCGGCGCCGTGGTCGGTCGGTGCCCAGGGGCACACCAACACCAGCCATGGCTGTCTCAACGTGAGCCCCAGCAACGCCGAATGGTTCTACGACCACAGCAAGAGCGGCGACATCGTCGAGGTCGTGCACACCGTGGGGCCGACACTGCCCGGCACCGAGGGGCTGGGCGACTGGAACATCCCGTGGTCGCAGTGGAAGGCGGGCAACGCCAACACCTGACGCCGGGTCAGTCGATCTTGCGCCAGATCCCGCAGCTTCTGGTCATAAAGGCGACGTCGGTCGGCAGGATCCGGACGACCTGGGCGCCGTCGCCGACGTTGTTGTCGATGATGTCGTTGGTGTCGAAGCTGCGCAGCCGCGCCCAATAGCACCCGCTTTTGCCGTCGGTGCGGTAGGTGCCGGCCGCGATCTCCTTGTTGACGATGAACGTCCCGTTGGTCTCGATCGAGGTCTTCGGTCCCGGCGGGGGCGGCGGGGTGACGGTCACGGTGACGGTTTTGGTCTGCGCCGGCGGTGTCGAGATGACCGTCGTTGCCGTGGGGGTCGACCCGCCGCAGCCCGCCAGGAATAACGCCGCCCCGGCGACGGCGGCCGTCTTGCCCGGCGAGCGACGCCACGGGGCTGCGGGCCAGGCGGGACGTTGTCTGTTCACTACTTTTCCGGTTACCGGTGCACGAGCGTCGTGCGGGCTCCGCACGACCTGAACGCGCAGTGGACGGCCACGCATGGCCGACCTGTGGGGTGGCTGACGGGACTCGAACCCGCGACACCCAGGATCACAACCTGGTGCTCTACCAGCTGAACTACAGCCACCATGGCCGCCATCCGATCCCGGTGCGGGTGAACGCGGCGACGTCGATACTAACCGGTGGGCGGTGCGCTGGCCGAATCGCTAGGTCCCGGTGCGTCTTTTCCCTCGTCGAGGGCGGCGGCCACCGCCTCGATTTCGCTGGTAGACGGTCCCGGCGGGGCGACGAACGCGGTGCGCCGGTAGAACTGCAGCTCCCGGATGGATTCGTGGATGTCGGCCAGGGCCCGGTGGGTCAGCCCCTTGACCGGCTGGCCGAAGTAGATCCGCGGGTACCAGCGCCGGCAGAGCTCCTTGATGGAGCTCACATCGATCATGCGGTAGTGCAGGTAGGAGTCCAGGGCGGGCATGTCGCGCACGATGAACGCGCGGTCGGTGGCAATCGAATTCCCGGCCAGCGGCGCCGTCTTGGGGGCCTTGACGTGAGTGCGGATGTAGTCCAGCACCATCTCCTCGGCGGTGGCCAGGTCGACCGTGGACGCCTTCACCTCATCGATCAGCCCGGAGCGCGAATGCATTTCGGTGACCACCTCGCCCATCGCCGCTAGCGCGGCGTCGTCGGCGTGGATCACCACGTCGACGCCGTCGCCGAGCACGTTCAGCTCGGCGTCGGTGACCAGGGCCGCGATCTCGATCAGCTTGTCCGAACCGAGATCGAGTCCGGTCATTTCGCAGTCGATCCACACCAATTCGTCGCGCACAGCGCTCACCCTAATGCGGGGCGGCGACCTCCGTGCCGGCCCTCGCCCCCGGATCGGCCCGCGACGTAGGGTGAGCGTTGGCGAAGTGCATGCCGAATCACCCGGGGGAAGAGGGGCGCAGCACGATGAGCACCGATTCAGCGGCAACACCGGCGACGCGGATCGCGGACGGCTACGCCGTCGCGGGCCAGGCATTGGAATTGGGCACGGTCGTCATCGACGGTGCGGCCGACCCGTCGGCGCAGATCCGCATCCCGCTGGCGACGGTGAACCGGCACGGCCTGGTGGCCGGTGCGACGGGCACCGGCAAGACCAAGACGCTGCAGCTGATCGCCGAGCAGCTCAGCGCCGCGGGCGTGCCGGTGCTGATGGCCGACGTCAAGGGCGACCTGTCCGGGCTGTCGCGGCCGGGGCAGGGCGACGACCGAACCGCCGCGCGCGCCAAGGACACCGGTGACGACTGGCAGGCCACGGCGTTTCCGGTGGAGTTCCTGTCGTTGGGCACCAACGGAATCGGCGTGCCGATCCGCGCGACGGTCGAGAGCTTCGGGCCGGTGCTGCTGTCGAAAGTGTTGGGGCTCAACGCCACTCAAGAATCGACGCTTGGGCTGATCTTCCACTGGGCCAAGGAGCGGAACTGGCCGCTGGTCACCACCGACAATCTACGCGGTGCCATCAGCCACCTCACCAGCGACGAGGGCAAGGAAGATCTGAAGTCCCTGGGCGGCGTGTCGGCGACGACGGCGGGCGTGATCCTGCGGGCGCTGGTGAACCTCGATGCCGAGGGCGGGGACACCTTCTTCGGCGAACCCAAGCTCGACCCCAACGACTTGCTGCGCACCAACGATCAAGGCCAAGGCGTCATTTCGCTGCTGGAGTTCACCGGCCAGTCGGTGCGCCCGGTCATCTTCTCCACCTTCCTGATGTGGTTGCTCGCCGACCTGTACACCCAACTGCCCGAGGTCGGCGACATCGACAAACCCAAGCTGGTCTTCTTCTTCGACGAGGCGCACCTGCTGTTCGCCGACGCGTCCAAGGCCTTCCTGGAACAGGTCGAACAGACGGTGAAGCTGATCCGCTCCAAGGCGTCGGGGTGTTCTTCTGCACCCAGTTACCCACCGACATTCCCAACGACGTGCTGTCTCAGTTGGGTGCGCGAATTCAGCACGCGCTGCGGGCTTTCACGCCCGACGACCAGAAGGCGCTGTCCAAGACCGTGCGCACCTACCCGAAAACCGATGTCTACGACCTGGAGTCGGCGTTGACGTCGCTGGGAATCGGCGAGGCCGTCGTGACCGTGCTCTCCGAGAAGGGCGCACCCACGCCGGTGGCCTGGACCCGGATGCGGGTGCCCCGCTCGCTGATGGCGTCGATCGGGACAGAGGAGATCACGAAGGCAGCCAAACGCAGTGAGCTGCAAGCGAAGTACGGCCAAACGGTGCAACAACCGGCCCAGCCCCCGCCGGGCCCGCAAGCACCGACCGGATCGCGGTCGCCGCAAGCCCAGTCCGACTACCCGCCCGTCCCGCCGAATGGCCCGGTTCCGCCGATGCCGGAACCCGCGGAGCCCAAAGGCCCGGGCCTGCTGGAAAGGCTCTGGCACGACCGCGACGTACAGAGCGCGGTGAACACCGGGATCCGGGAGATCATTCGGCTCAAGTTCGGCGGCGGAGGCCGTCGCCGCAAGTAACGCCTACCCGCCGCCCAGCTTTTTGTAGAAGCTGCCCACAATGGGCGCCACGATGGCGCGCGGGGCATACCCGCTGGCCACCGACATGGCCTTGGACGTCAGCCCGGGCACGACGCGCATCTTGTTGCGGCCCAACGCATCCAGCGACACCCGGGCGGTGTGCTCGGTGGAGATCCACAAGAAGTCGGGCACCAGCCGCTCGACGATCGAGGCCTCGGCGTCGTCGGGCAGGTCGGTGCGCACCGGGCCGGGCGCCAACAGCGTCACATGCACCCCGGAGCCGCGGAGTTCCCCGCGCAGCGACTCGCTGAACGTGTTGACGAAGGCCTTGGTGGCCGCGTAGGTGGCGTTGTAGGGGATCGGCGAGTTGCCGGCCGCCGAACCGGAAATCAGGATGCCGCCGGCGCGGCGCTCCACCATGCCGGGCAGCACCGCCAGCGTAAGGTCATGCACCCCAAGGACATTCAGCTGCACCTGGGCCTTCTCGCCGGCCGGGTCGAGGGTGGCGACGGGACCGAAGGTTGCGGTGCCGGCGTTGGCGCACAACACCGAGATGGGCCGCGCGGCCAGCTCGTCGCACAGGGTGGCGCGCTCGCCCGCGTCGGCCAGATCGGCCGGGCGCACCTCGACGGTGACCCGGTACTTCTCGGTCAGCCGGGCGGCCAGGTCCTTGAGCAGGTCCTCCCGTCGCGCGGTGACGATCAGATGGTGCCCGCGGGCGGCGAGTTCGGTGGCGAGCGCTTCACCGATGTTCTGCGACGCTCCGGTGACAACCGCGCGCGCCTCGGGGCTGGGAGCGGGGATCGGCATGCGCCAATCGTAGACAGCGCGCGAACGGCGATCGGCAGGCGATCGCCGGCGCCGATAGAGTTGCCGGGCATGAGCCAGCCGGAGTCGCGTGCCGCCGCCCCCGTGCGATCGCGGGTGGTGGCGTGGGCGCTCTGGGATTGCGGCTCGACCGGGCTGAACGCGATCGTGGCCACCTTCGTCTTCGCCGTCTATTTGACCAGCAGTGTTGGCGTGGGCATCGGCGGCAGCACCACGCCGGCGAGTTGGCTGGGCCGGGCGGCGGCCATCGCCGGGTTGACGGTCGCGCTGCTGGCGCCCGCCGTCGGCGTGTGGGTGGAGTCGCCGCATCGGCGGCGGGTGGCGCTGAGCGTGTTGACCGCGTTAGCGGTGACGTTGACCGGCTCGATGTTCTTCATCCGCGATCGGCCCGGCTATCTGTGGGCGGGCCTGGTGCTGCTGGGGGCGACGGCGGCCTGCGGCGATCTGGCCAGCGTCCCGTACAACGCCATGCTGCGCCAGCTCTCGACGCCGCGCACCGCCGGTCGGATCTCCGGGTTCGGCTGGGCGGCGGGCTATGTCGGCAGCGTCCTGCTGTTGCTGGTGATCTACACCGGCTTCATCGCCGGATCGGGTTCAGGCCCGGATGCCACGCGCGGGCTGCTGCGAGTTCCGTTGCGCGACGGGCTTTATGTCCGAGAGGCGATGCTGGTGGCCGCGGCCTGGTTGGCGCTGTTCGCGCTGCCGTTGCTGTTCGTCGCGCACCGCCTCACCGAGTCCGCCGAGGGGTATCGGCCGACGAGCATGCTGGGCGGATATCGCAAGCTGTGGACCGAGGTCCGCGAGGAATGGCGGCGCGATCGCAACCTGGTGTACTTCCTGTTCGCCAGCGCGCTGTTCCGGGACGGACTGGCGGCGATCTTCGCCTTCGGCGCGGTGCTCGGCGTCAACGTCTACGGCATCTCCCAGGCCGACGTGCTGGTGTTCGGGGTGGCGGCCAGCGTGGTGGCCGCCGTGGGTGCGGTGCTGGGCGGTTTCGTCGACCACCGGGTCGGATCCAAGCCCGTCATCGTCGCGTCCCTGCTGGCCATCGTCGTGCTGGGGCTGACCCTGATGGCGTTGTCCGGGCCGGTGGCGTTCTGGGCCTGTGGCCTGCTGCTGTGCATGTTCATCGGGCCGTCGCAATCGTCGTCGCGCGCCCTGCTGCTGCAGATGGCCAAGCACGGCAGGGAAGGCGTCGCGTTCGGCCTCTACACCATGACCGGGCGGGCGGTGTCGTTCGTGGCGCCGTGGCTGTTCTCGGTGTTCGTCGACGCGTTCGGGGCGGTGCGCGCCGGCCTCGGCGGGATCTCGCTAGTGCTGACCGCCGGGCTGCTGGCCATGCTGGCGGTGCGGGTCCCGCGCCGCGCCCCCGTCGCCGTCGAAGCGGCATGACGCCGCCATGGCGACCTGACGCCGCCGCGCCGAGTGTGGGGGATACGTCCGTCCGCGCGCGGGCAATCGTGCATAGGCCCCACGGTCGGCGGGCCGCGATGTCCGCTCAGCCGCGGGCGTCGCAGATGGTCAACCCCCCGCCGACGCGTCTGCTGACCTGAACCCCGTTGACGGTCACGGTGCAGGTGACGCTGTGACCGATGTTGACGATCGTGACGTTGGCCGGGTGCACGGCGGACTTGGACAGGCTGACCTGCTTGGTCCACGGCAACGCGACATTGAATTCGGTCTGGATGAGGTCGCCGGTGTCGATGTACATGATGCTGATCGCCCGGCCCTCCCCGGACACGGTGTAGACGACGTCCTGCATCGCGGCCGGGCCGGTCGTCGCGGTGGGCGGCTCGGGCTCGCTGGTGGGCGGTATCGGCGCCGGGATGAGCGAGGGCGACCTGTGCGTCGACGTCGTCGGCGTCTCCGGGCTCGGCTCCGGCATGGCCGGCAACGGCGGCACGGCGGTCTGCGTCTTGATCGCGTCGTTGGCGAGCACCAGCGCGATCACCAGGGCGACCACCAGCAGCACCGCCGCGCCCGCGGCGATCCACAGCCAGCGCGGCGATTTCGGCTCGCCCGGCGGCGGAGCCATGCCCGGGGTGTGCGGGTCGCCGCCCGGGGGAAGCTCCTGCTGCCAGTAGGCGGGCAGCTGCTTGGTCGGGTTGGTTTCGTTCGCGGCGGGCGCCCAGGGTGACATCGTCGGGCCGTAGGTGGGCGCGTACGGAGTCTGGTCGGCATACGCCGGATCGACGGACGGCGAGTACCGCGGCTGCGGCGGACTGAACCGCTCGGTGGGACGTGAATCGTTCATGTCCACCTCATGGCTTGCAGGGTACCCGGGCTCGGCGCTGACGCCCTGACTCACCTTACGACGGCGGGCTCACGGGCACTGGTTTCCCGCCGCCAGCGCAGCGACCGTCATGGCCCGCATGATGGCGCGCGATCGGGCGGCGCGGGCCGGCTTGCCGCGCCCGGAATCCTGGGACTTCATGCTGTGCGGTGTCGAATTGAGCAGGCCGAACACGGCGTGCGCGGTCAGCCGGGCATCGGCCTCGGCCAGCTCGGGGTTCAGCTCGCGCAACACCCCCACCCAGACCTCGACGTACTGCCGTTGCGCCTTGCGCACCTGCCTCTCGGCCGGCTTGGGCAGGTAGGCGAGGTCGCGGTCCTGGATCCGGATCAGGTCGGGTTCGTTCAGGGCGAAGTCGAGGTGGAAGTCGATCAGGCCGTCCAGCGCGGCGGCGGCATCGGCACTGCGGGCGCGGACCTGCCGGGCGCCGGCGAGCAGCCGAGTGCTGATCCCGACCAGCAATTCGACCAGCAGCGACTCCTTGTTGGGGAAGTGCCGGTAGATGGCCGGACCGCTGACGCCGGCCGAGGCGCCGATGTCTTCCAGCCGCACCGCCAGGAAACCGCGCTCGGCGAACAGCCGCTCGGCGGCGGACAGTAGCTGGAGCCGGCGGTCAGACTTCAACTGGCTCCGCCGATTTGGCGGCTGCGCGCCGCCGGCCCGGCTTTCGGAGGCAGACGTTGTCATGACGGACCTCCGTCTGTGTCGATCCCGCCCAACCTAGCACGAGTTATTCGCAATTAACTCGTATCGTGCCGCGGTGCCCGCTCCCTGGACCGGCAACGGCGACGATGGTATTCTCGACCACCGAGTTAATCAGAATTAACTCAACGCTCCGACCGCCCGACGGCAAGGAGGCTGCTGCGGCGATGGACAAGGTGATGGCCGCACCCGCGAAGGCTGCCCGGGTGTCGTTCGCCGACGAGCACCGCCGGCTGGTCGGCGAGTTGAATGCCAAGCTGGCCGCGGCCGCGCTGGGCGGCAACGAGCGCGCCCGCGAACGCCACGTCAGCCGCGGAAAGCTGCTGCCCCGGGAACGGGTGGACCGCCTGCTCGACCCGGGTAGCCCGTTCCTGGAACTCTCGCCGCTGGCCGCCGACGGCATGTACGACGACGAATCCCCGGGAGCCGGAATCATCACCGGGATCGGCCGGGTGTCCGAGCGCGAGTGCGTGATCGTCGCCAACGACGCGACGGTCAAGGGCGGCACCTATTACCCGATGACGGTCAAAAAACACCTGCGCGCCCAGGAGGTGGCGCTGCAGAACCGGCTGCCGTGCATCTACCTGGTCGACTCCGGCGGCGCCTTCTTGCCGCGCCAAGACGAGGTGTTCCCCGACCGCGAGCATTTCGGCCGCATCTTCTACAACCAGGCGACCATGAGCGCCAAGGGAATTCCGCAAGTGGCGGCGGTGCTGGGCTCCTGCACGGCTGGCGGCGCCTACGTGCCGGCGATGAGCGACGAAGCCGTCATCGTGCGCGAGCAGGGCACGATCTTTCTGGGCGGCCCGCCGCTGGTCAAGGCGGCGACCGGCGAGGTGGTCTCGGCCGAGGAACTGGGCGGCGGCGACCTGCACTCGCGCATCTCGGGGGTGACCGATCACCTCGCCGACGACGACGAGCACGCGCTGCGGATCGTCCGCTCGATCGCGGCCACCTTCGGCCCGCGCGAGCCCAGCCCGTGGCAGGTGCGCACCCCGCTCCCGCCCAAGGCCGCGCAGAACGAGCTCTACGACGTGGTGCCGCCCGACCCGCGGGTGCCCTACGACGTGCACGAGGTGATCGTGCGGTTGGTCGACGGCGGCGAATTCAGCGAATTCAAGGCCAATTACGGCAAGACGCTGGTGACCGGGTTCGCCCACATCCACGGCCACCCGGTGGGCATCGTCGCCAACAACGGTGTGCTGTTCAGCGAATCCGCTTTGAAGGGAGCACATTTCATCGAGCTCTGCGACAAACGCAAGGTGCCGCTGCTGTTCCTGCAGAACATCGCCGGGTTCATGGTGGGACGCGACTACGAGGCCGGCGGCATCGCCAAGCACGGCGCCAAGATGGTCACCGCCGTCGCCTGCGCGCGGGTGCCCAAGCTGACCGTGGTGATCGGCGGATCCTATGGCGCGGGCAATTATTCGATGTGCGGGCGGGCCTACTCGCCGCGCTTCCTGTGGATGTGGCCCAACGCCCGGATCTCGGTGATGGGCGGCGAGCAGGCCGCCTCGGTGCTGGCCACCGTGCGCGGTGAGCAGCTCACCGCGGCCGGCAAGCCCTGGTCGGCCGAGGAGGAAGAGGCGTTCAAGGCGCCTATCCGGGCGCAGTACGAGGACCAGGGCAACCCCTACTATTCGACCGCCCGGCTGTGGGACGATGGGATCATCGACCCGGCCGACACCAGAACCTTTGTCGGGCTTGCTCTTTCGGTGTGCGCGCAGGCGCCGTTGGAGCCCGTCGGCTACGGCGTCTTCCGGATGTGAGTGCAGTGTTCGAAACGGTATTGGTGGCCAACCGCGGCGAGATCGCGGTGCGGGTGATCCGCACCCTGCGCCGGCTGGGCATCCGGTCGGTCGCCGTCTACAGCGATCCCGACGCCGCTGCGCGGCATGTGCTCGAGGCCGACGAAGCGGTGCGGCTGGGGCCGGCCGCGGCCCGAGACAGCTACCTGAACATCGACAAGGTCGTCGAGACGGCGACGCGCACCGGGGCGCAGGCGATCCATCCCGGGTACGGATTCCTCTCCGAGAACGCCGATTTCGCTGCGGCATGCGAACGGGCCGGGGTGGTGTTCCTCGGCCCGCCGGCACGGGCGATCCAGGTGATGGGCGACAAGATCACCGCCAAGAACGCCGTCGCCGAATTCGACGTCCCGGTGGTGCCCGGGGTGGCCGAACCGGGGCTGGGCGACGACGAATTGGTGGCCGCCGCCGACGAGATCGGCTACCCGGTGCTGATCAAGCCGTCGGCGGGCGGCGGCGGCAAGGGCATGCGCCTGGTGGAAGAACCGGGCAGGCTGCGCGAGGCGCTGGTGGGCGCGCGGCGCGAGGCCGCCTCGTCGTTCGGCGACGACACGCTGTTTCTGGAACGGTTTGTGTTGCGCCCCAGGCACATCGAGGTGCAGATCCTGGCCGACACGCACGGCAACGTCGTGCATCTCGGCGAACGCGAGTGCAGCCTGCAGCGGCGCCATCAAAAGGTCATCGAGGAGGCGCCGTCGCCGCTGCTCGACCCGGAGACGCGGGCGCGGATCGGGGCGGCCGCCTGCAATACCGCCCGCAGCGTCGACTACGTCGGCGCCGGCACGGTGGAGTTCATCGTCTCCGCCGATCGGCCCGACGAGTTCTTCTTCATGGAGATGAACACCCGGCTGCAGGTCGAGCATCCGGTCACCGAGGCGGTGACCGGGCTGGACCTGGTGGAATGGCAGCTGCGGGTGGCCGCCGGCGAGAAGCTGGTGTTCGCCCAGGACGACATCGAACTGCGCGGGCACGCGATCGAGGCCCGGGTGTACGCCGAGGATCCGGCGCGGGGCTTCCTGCCCACCGGCGGCCGGGTGCTCGGCGTCTTCGAGCCCTCCGGTGACGGCGTGCGGGTCGACTCGTCGCTGCTGCCCGGCACCGTGGTGGGCAGCGACTACGACCCGATGCTGAGCAAGGTGATCGCCCACGGGGCCGACCGCGACGAGGCGCTGGCCAGACTCGACCGGGCGTTGAGCCACACCGCGATCCTGGGCGTCCAGACCAACGTCGAGTTCCTGCGCTTCCTGCTGGCCGACGAACGGGTACGCGCCGGCGATCTGGACACCGCGCTGCTCGATGCGCGGCTGGCCGACTTCACGCCGCTGCCCGCACCCGACGACGTGCTCGCCGCGGCCGGGCTGTACCGGCAATCGGCGCTGGCCGCCCGGGCCCGCCGCTTCGCCGGCAACCCGTGGGCGGCGCCGACGGGGTGGCGGGCCGGCGGTAGCCCGGCGCCGGTCCGCACCGACATGCGCACCGCGCTGCGCACCGAGACGGTGTCGGTGTGGGGGCCACCCGAGGCCGCCGAAGTACAGGTCGGTGCCGGCGAAAGGCTTGCGGCCAGCGCGCATCTCGGGCCGGACCGGATCAGTGTGACGCTGGACGGCCGGCGCCGCGACTACCGCTGGGCCGAGGCCGACCGGCACCTGTGGATCGCCGACGAGCGCGGAACCTGGCACCTGCGCGAGGCCGAACAGACCACCATTCACCGCGCCGCCGGCCCGCAGCGGGCCGAGATCCTCAGCCCGATGCCGGGCAGCGTGATCGCCGTCCAAACCCCTTCGGGCAGCGACGTTTCCGAAGGCGACGTGGTGGTCGTCGTGGAGGCGATGAAGATGGAGCACTCGCTGGCCGCGCCGGTTTCCGGACGGGTGGAGGTGCTGGTCTGCGTCGGCGACCAGGTGAGCGTGGACCAGGTGCTGGCCCGGGTGGTGCCCGAGGAATCCGACCCGCCGGCCGATTCGAGTAAGGACGAGACATGACCACATCCATCACCGCGGGAACGCTGCCCAAGGAATACCAGGACCTGCGCGACACCGTCGCCGAGTTCGCGCGGACCGTCGTCGCCCCCGTGTCAGCCAAACACGATGAGGAACACAGCTTTCCGTACGAGGTCGTCGCCAAGATGGGGGAGATGGGCCTGTTCGGCCTGCCCTTCCCCGAGGAGTACGGCGGCATGGGCGGCGACTACTTCGCGCTGTCGCTGGCGTTGGAGGAACTGGGCAAGGTCGACCAGTCGGTGGCCATCACCCTGGAGGCCGGGGTCAGCCTGGGCGCCATGCCGATCTACCGGTTCGGCAACGAGGAACAGAAACGCAAGTGGCTGCCGGACTTGACGGCCGGGCGGGCGCTGGCCGGCTTCGGGCTCACCGAGCCGGGCGCCGGTTCCGACGCCGGCGCCACCCGCACCACCGCCCGGCTCGAGGACGGCGAATGGGTGATCAACGGCAGCAAGCAATTCATCACCAACTCGGGAACCGACATCACCTCGCTGGTCACCGTCACCGCCGTCACCGGCACGGTCGGCGCGGACAAGAAGGAGATCTCCACCATCATCGTGCCCAGCGGCACACCGGGATTCACCGTCGAACCGGTCTACAGCAAGGTGGGCTGGAACGCGTCGGACACCCACCCGCTGAGTTTTTCCGACGCCCGGGTGCCGGAAGAGAACCTGCTCGGGGCCCGCGGGACGGGCTATGCGAACTTCCTGTCCATCCTGGACGAGGGCCGCATCGCGATCGCCGCACTGGCGACCGGCGCCGCGCAGGGCTGCGTCGACGAGAGCGTCAAGTACGCCAAGGAGCGCCAGTCGTTCGGTCAACCGATCGGTAGCTATCAGGCGATCAGCTTCAAGATCGCCCGAATGGAGGCGCGTGCCCACGTGGCCCGCACCGCGTACTACGATGCGGCTGCAAAGATGTTGGCGGGCAAGCCCTTCAAGAAGGAGGCGGCGATCGCGAAGATGATCGCGTCGGAAGCGGCGATGGACAACGCCCGCGACGCAACCCAGATCCATGGCGGCTACGGCTTCATGAACGAATATCCGGTGGCCCGTCACTACCGCGACAGCAAGATCCTCGAAATCGGCGAGGGCACCACCGAGGTGCAGCTGATGCTCATCGCCCGCTCGCTGGGGCTGTCATGAGCGAACCAGTCAAATCGGTTGTCCAGCGCGGCTTGTGGTTCGAAGAGTTCGAGATCGGCACCACCTACCTGCACCGCCCCGGTCGCACGATCACCGAGGCCGACAACGTCTTGTTCACCACGCTGACCATGAACACCCAGTCGCTGCACCTCGACGCGGCCTGGGCCGCGCAGCAGCCGGGCTTTCGCGGCGAGCGGCTGGTGAACTCCATGTTCACCCTGTCCACCCTGGTGGGGCTGTCGGTGTCGCAGCTGACGCTCGGCACCATCGTGGCCAACCTGGGCTTCTCCGAGGTGTCGTTCCCCAAGCCCGTCTTCCACGGCGACACCCTCTACGCCGAAACCGTCTGCACCGGCAAGCGCGAGTCCAAGAGCCGGCCCGGCGAGGGCATCGTCACCCTCGAGCACACCGGGCGCAACCAGCACGGCGACGTCGTGGCCCGCGCCGTGCGCACCACGCTGGTGCAGAAGCGCCCAAGCGACCAGGAGGCCCCGTGAACCCGCACGCCGCCGGTCCGGCATGGCTGTTCTGCCCGGCCGACCGTCCCGAGCGTTTCGCCAAGGCCGCCGCGGCCGCCGACGTGGTGATCCTCGACCTGGAGGACGGCGTGGCCGAGGCGGACAAGCCCGCCGCCCGCAAGGCCTTGCTGGAGACGCCGCTGGACCCCGAGCGCACCGTGGTGCGGGTCAACGCCGCCGACACCGACGAGTACGCCCGCGATCTGGAGGCGTTGGCCGGTACCGCGTACACCACGGTGATGCTGTCCAAGACAGAATCGGCGGCCCAGGTGCAGACCCTGGCGCCGCGCGAGGTGATCGCGCTGCTGGAAACCCCGCGCGGGGCGGTGTTCGCCACCGAGATCGCGGCGGCCCAGAACACGGTGGCGCTGATGTGGGGCGCTGAGGACCTGGTCGCCACGCTCGGCGGCAGCTCGAGCCGCCGGGCCGACGGCAGCTACCGCGACGTCGCCCACCACGTGCGCTCGACCGCCCTGCTGACCGCGTCGGCCTTCGGCCGGGCCGCGCTCGACGCCGTCCACTTGGACATCCGCGACCTCGACGGGTTGCGGGCCGAGGCCGAAGACGCCGTCGCGCTGGGCTTTGCCGGAACGGTGTGCATCCACCCGAGCCAGGTTCCGGTGGTGCGCCAGGCGTACCGCCCGCCCGAGGAGAAGCTGGACTGGGCGCGACGGGTGCTGGCGGCCGCCCGCAGCGAACGCGGGGTGTTCGCATTCGAGGGACAGATGGTCGACTCGCCGGTGCTCAAGCACGCGCAGATGATGCTGCGCCGGGCGGGTGAGACGGCCGCGGGCTGACCGTCCCGCCGCGGCCGGCCCGCCCGCCCGGCTGAGCGGCGACACGTCCGGGCCGTCGGTGCAATCAACGCGGTCTCTTCTGATTCGGGCGCATAATGGTGAGTACGCCAGTGTCGCGGCGAGCGAAGCCTTTCGTGTAGCTGGCGATCGACTTCCGCTCGCGGTATGCACCGAGCAAGGGAGGCGGTATGGCGCAGACATCTCAGCCGCCGATGACCGTCGACCTGCAACCGGTGCAACTCGTCGCCGCCGACGGCACCCCGACCCCCGAACATCGCTACAGCCGTGAGCTTCCCGCGGAGACGCTGAGCTGGCTCTACGAGATGATGGTGCTCACCCGGGAGCTCGACGGCGAATTCGTGAACCTCAAACGCCAAGGCCAGTTGGCGCTGTTCGCGTCCTGCCGCGGTCAGGAAGCCGCTCAGGTGGGCGCGACGGCCTGCCTGCGCAAAACCGACTGGTTGTTCCCCCAATACCGGGAACTCGGCGCCTTTTTGGTGCGCGGCATCCCGCCCGGCAACGTCGGGGCGGTGTGGCGCGGAACGTGGCACGGCGGACTGGGATTCACCGACAAGTGCTGCGCTCCGCTGTCCATCCCGATCGGCACCCAAACCCTGCACGCGGTGGGCGCGGCGATGGCCGCCCAACGGCTGGGCGAAGATTCGGTGACGATCGCGTTCCTGGGCGACGGAGCCACCAGTGTGGGCGACGTGCACGAGGCGCTGAACTTCGCCGCCGTGTTCCGCACACCCTGCGTGTTCTTCGTGCAGAACAACCAGTGGGCGATTTCCCTGCCGGTCGCCAAACAGACCGCCGCACCGTCGTTGGCGCACAAGGCAATTGGCTACGGGATGCCCGGCATCCGGGTGGACGGCAATGACGTGCTGGCCTGCTACGCGGTGACGGCCGAGGCCGCCGCCCGGGCCCGCGCCGGGGGCGGCCCGACGTTGATCGAGGCGATCACCTACCGGCTGGGGCCGCACACCACCTCCGATGACCCGACCCGGTACCGGACACAGGACGAGGTCGACCACTGGGCCGCGCTGGACCCGATCCCGCGCTACCGCAGCTACCTGCAGGGCCAGGGCCTGTGGTCGGAGCGCTTGGAGGAGCGGGTGATCGGGCGCGCCACGCGGATGCGCGCCGAGCTGCGCGACGCGGTGTTCGATGCGCCCGATCTCGACGTCGACGAGGTGTTCACCGCGGTGTACGCCGAAATCACGCCGGAGCTGCAGGCGCAGCGCCGTGCGCTGCGGACCGAACTCGAGAAAAGTGATTGAGAGATGACCCAGCTCGCTGATCGCCCGACCGGCCACGGCGAAACCCTCACCGCGGCAGTGCAGGACGTCGCGCTCGGCGCGCAGGCGTTGACCATGGTGCAGGCGCTCAACCGTGCCCTGCACGACGCGATGGCCGCCGACGAGCGGGTGCTGGTGTTCGGTGAAGACGTCGCGGTCCAGGGCGGGGTCTTCCGGGTGACCGAAGGGCTGGCGGAGGCGTTCGGCGAGAGTCGTTGCTTCGATACGCCGTTGGCGGAATCCGCGATCATCGGCATCGCGGTGGGGCTGGCGCTGCGCGGCTTCGTGCCGGTGCCCGAGATCCAGTTCGACGGGTTCTCCTACCCGGCGTTCGACCAAGTGGTCAGCCATCTGGCGAAGTACCGCACCCGGACCCGCGGCGCGATCGACATGCCGGTGACGGTCCGGGTACCGTCGTTCGGCGGAATCGGTGCCGCCGAACATCATTCGGAATCCACCGAGTCGTACTGGGCGCACACCGCCGGCCTGAAGGTGGTGGTGCCGTCCAACCCGGCCGACGCGTACTGGCTGCTGCGCCACGCCATCGCCTGCCCGGACCCGGTGATGTACCTGGAGCCCAAGCGTCGCTACCAAGGCCGCGGCCTGGTGGACGCCGGCCGGCCCGAACCGCCGATCGGGCGGGCGATGGTGCGCCGGGCGGGGACCGACGTGACCGTCGTGACCTACGGCAGTCTGGTCGGCACGGCGGTCGGGGCCGCCGAAGAGGCTCAGCGCCAACGCGGTTGGAGCCTGGAGGTCATCGACCTGCGGTCGTTGGTGCCGCTGGACTTCGACACCATCGCGACGTCCATCCACCGGACCGGTCGGTGCGTGGTGATGCACGAGGGGCCGCGGACCCTGGGTTACGGAGCCGAGCTGGCCGCCCGCATCCAGGAGGAGTTGTTCTACGAACTGGAGGCGCCGGTGTTGCGCGCGTGCGGATTCGACACCCCCTACCCGCCGGCCCGGCTGGAGAAGTGGTGGCTGCCGGGCCCGGACCGGCTGCTGGACTGCGTCGAGCGCACGTTGGAGCTGCCGTGAGCGACGAGCGCGTCAAACCGTTTCTGGTCCCGGATCTCGGCGAGGGACTCGAAGAGGTGACCGTGACGCACTGGAACGTCGCGGTGGGCGACGACGTCGAGCTCAACCAGGTGTTGTGCACGGTGGAGACGGCCAAGGCCGAGGTGGAGCTGCCCAGCCCGTACGCGGGGCGGATCGTCGAAATGAACGGCGCCGAGGGCGATGTGCTCAAGGTGGGCGCGGTGCTGGTGCGGCTGGACACCGCCCCCGAGAGCGGCGAGCCGCCAGCGGCCGAGACGGCGCCCACACTGGTCGGTTACGGCGCCGATGCCGGGATCGACACCAGCCGGCGGACCGCCCGCCCGCTGGCTGCCCCTCCGGTGCGCAAGCTGGCCAAGGAGCTGATGGTCGACCTCGGCTCGCTGCGGCCCCGCTCCGGCGCCGTCATCACCCGCGAGGATGTGCTCTCGGCGGCCCACGGCACCGGCAACGGGGCCGAGGTCCGGCCGGTTCAGGGCGTCCAGGCCCGGATGGCCGACAAAATGACCTTGTCGCACAAGGAGATTCCGGCCGCGACGGTTAGCGTGCAGGTCGACTGCACCGCACTGGTCCGGCTGTCCGAGCGGCTGGGTCCGGCGGAGCAGAGGATAACGCCGTTCGTGCTGACGCTGCGGCTGCTGGTCATCGCGTTGCGCCGCAACGAGATCATGAACTCGACCTGGGTCGACACCCCGCAGGGGCCGCAGGTGCGCATCGAGCATCGGGTGCACCTGGGCGTCGCGGTGGCCACCGAACGGGGCCTGCTGGTGCCGGTCATCGCCGACGCACACACCAAGACGACTCGTGAATTGGCAAGTCGGGCAGCAGAATTGATCTCCGGCGCGCGTGCCGGCTCGCTCACGCCGGGGGAGCTGCGGGGATCGACGTTCACCGTGTCGAACTTCGGGGCGCTAGGCGTGGACGACGGTGTGCCCGTGATCAACCACCCCGAAGCGGCCATCCTGGGGATGGGTGCGATCAAGCCACGCCCGGTGGCCGTCGGCACGGAGGTCGTGGTGCGCCCGACCATGTCGCTCAGCGCCGTGTTCGACCACCGCATCGCCGACGGCGCGCAGGCGGCTCGATTCGTTTGCGAGCTGCGGGATTTGATCGAATCGCCGGAAACCGCGCTGCTGGATTTGTGAGCCTACTTGCGTTGCGCGGCGGCCAATCGCTGTGCGAACTCCGGTGATTGAATGGAATGTGCCTGCGGGCCCAGCTCGGTGCGCATGGCGTGCTGATGCTGTTCGTTGTCGAGCGAGCCGAGACTGATGGTGGCGCGCATCGTGGCCTTGGTCGCCAGCACCACCTCGCGCGGGGCGGCCGCCGGGCCGGCGGCCAGTTCGAGCGCCGCGGCCACCGGGTCGTCCGCGACGCTGAGCGCCAGGCCATGGCGCACCGCGGCCTCGGCGTCGAAGCGCATGCCGAACAACAGGGCCGCGCGGGCGACCTGCGGGCCCACCGCGCGCTGCAGCATCCAGGTGGCGCCTCCGCCCGGGTGCAGGCCCAGCTGCTGGAATCGCGGATCGAACAGGGCGGCGGGCCCGGCGATGCGCACGTCGGCCGCCAGGGCCAGGTTCAGGCCCGCGCCGACGGCCGCGCCGTTGACCGCGGCGATGGTGGGCAGCCGGCAACTCCCGATCGCCATGAAGCCGTCGTAAAGCTGCTGCAGCCCCGTCTCGGCCGAGCCTCCGCCGGCGGCGCCCAGGGCGCTGAGGTCGGCGCCGGCGCAAAACGCCTTGCCGGCGCCGGTGATCACCACGGCGTGCACGTCGGAGTCGGCCTCGACCCGCTCGACGGCCTCGCGCAACCGCCCCGACATCTCGGCGGTCACCGCGTTGCGCCGGTCGGGATCGTTGACGGTGATGAGCGCGACGTGGTTCTCGATGTCGAGCAGGACGAGATTTGACTGGGCCATCGGGCACCTCCGGTTCGGGTGTGGGCTGCGGTCTCGGCTCGTCGCCAGGAGTGACGCGGCGACAGGGCGAGGTAAGGGTACTGCGAGGCCTTGCCGGGCCCCAGCGCGAGCAGTCACCTCGCCCGGTCCCAGCGCGAGCAGTCACAAAAGCGCCCTGAAGCCCGGCGTGTCGGGTGCTTTTGCGTCTGCTCGCGGGGCGACGGGCGGGCGCGGTCGGCGCGGCCGGCCCGTCACGGCGCGCCGGCGCGGTCAGGCCTCGGGTTTCGCCAATTTCTTGGCCAGCTCATCGAGTTCGGCCTGGCGTGCGCGCACCGCACAGGCCCGGTAGTCGCTGCGTGAGCCGTACGTCATCGTCGGCGGCAGAGCATCGTTGCGCAATCTGGTGTTGGCGTAATGGATTGCGGCATCGATCATTTCGATGTAGCGCTCGGCGTCGTGCTCGGCGCAGGAACCCTCGATGCGCTGGATCTCGTCCCAACACGGATACGACGTGTACCGCGCGTCGAGTTGTTGTTGTGAGACTTGCGATCCGAAGTAGCAACGCCAGTCGCGGCTCAGCCAGCCCCTGGTCTTGACTTCGACTTTGATTCGATTGCCAACTCCGGCTATGAACCTCGGTTTCCCAACCCGGACCACCGGCTGCCAGTCACTCGACGCCATGTTTCGCCAACCCCTCGAAGAGAAGACGCTCTAAGTAATGATCTCCCCGTGAGCGTCATCTGCTCGTCTTGACACGCTGTTCCCAGAATGCTGAAACCGCAAACTTTTCACAACACTTGATTTTTCGGCGCAGGTGCGGTCCGTTTAGCGTGCCCGAAACGCCATGACCGGCGGTTCGGCGTGCGTTTTCCGCGGTGCTTGATCCCGGTCGTGACCGCGCCGGACCCGACGAGCGCGGCCCTGGTGTGCCGTTCCGGCGCCGCGGCGTCCATAGTTGAAGTGGCGCAACGTGTTTCGGCTGCGGCCGATCGGCTCAGAGGTGGGCCGCCACGAAAGTCGCGGCCTGGGCCGGCATGCCGGACTGTCGGTAGGACAGGTGCGCGGGGGAGACCATCTCGTCGTGCGACGGCAGCGCCAGCGGTCCGCCAGGAGTGCACACCGGATCGCCGGGTGCGCACAAGTCAATAGCTTTGGCCCCGTACCACGGGCTGACCACGCTGACGGGCGCGCCCAGATACCGGTCGGACGGATTGCCGAACAGGGCCAGCGCTGATACGTGCTCGGCCTGGTCGGCGTTCAGCGTCTGCGGAATCAACCCCGCCACCGGCGCCTGGGCGATGGTGATCAGGTCGATCACCATGGCGCCCTGGGAATATCCGCCGAGCACCAGCTTGGTGTTGGGGCAGTCGGCCACCATGGACTGGACGTGAGCGCTGGCGTCGCCGGCGCCGGCGGATGCCGAGGCGGCGAAATCGTCGTCGGCGGGGTAGTTGACCGGATACACGCCCAGCGACCGGGCGCCGGCCTGGCTGCGCAGCGCCTCGACGAATGCCTGCCCAACCCCGCCCACCCCGGGCGGTTCGGCGGTGCCGCGGGCGAACGTCACCTCGATGTCGGGGCACGGCGCGGCGGATGCGGGCAGCGGCGCGCCCAGCAGCGTCGCCCCGGCCGTCATCGCCCCGGCGCCCAGCAAACCCGCCCATCGGCGTGCGTTCACCCGCCCATGCTGACATATCGGGAGCGTGGCGCGCCGGGAATTCGCCGCCGCGATCCACCCTGGTGCCCCGTTGACCCAGGTCCGGCGTCTCGCCGCTGGGCCGAAGAACGGGGCGATGCGACGCTGCCTGCTGACTTCCGTTGTGGCACAACGGTTTTAGATGTGCGCCGGCTGGGCGCTTGGCCTGCTGAGTTCGGCGGCCGATTCGCGGCGCCCCGCCAATTGATGGCTACCGGCAAAGCGGCTTCGTATTGTCGTCTTTGCAGTGAATACAATACTCGTCGTCTTGATTTTGTGTTTCGTGTATCGAATGACATCCAGGGCACTCCTGAATGTATTTGTGGTTCGGATTCAAGCACGGCGTCATCAGCGCTTGTTTTTGCCGGAATCGGTTTGCTGAACTTCGACTTCTACTGGCTGGCATCCCGATCGATTTTCCTGTTCAGTGCGTAAGAAGCGGTTCCTGTGACCGCAGCCACAAGCCTTTGCGCCTGTCAAATTTCTGTTCCCCGCCGCGCCCGGTTCAAACCCCCGCGTGCCGGGTGCCGCGAAAATACCGCACGCCGCCTGCGGGCGCGACGCCACGGGTCCACTTACCCGCGCGCGCGAAAATGGCGTAGTCGGCTACTCTAGACGACTCGTTCCGCCGCGCCGGAGACTTTTAGAGTCCCTGTCCCCTCTCGCGGAAGGTTCTGCTCATGACCATCCTCGCCACCACCCTCGTCCATCCCAACCCCGGGGTCGCGTGGGACGACATCCAAAAGCAACTCAAGCGCGCCAGCGGGCTTGCCCGCAAACACGGCGCGGAGAACGTCACGGTGCTGGTCAACATGGTCGGAGGCCAGGGCACCAACTCCATCGGCTTCCTGACCACCGCCAAGGACTGGGCCACCTACGGCCAGATCCAGCAGAGCCTCAGCAGTGACCCGGATTACCAGGGCCTGCTCGTGGACTCGGCACAGATCGCCACCTGGGAGAACTACGTCAGCCAGACGATCGAGGTCTAGCCACCCGCTGTCACGTCGTCGCTGACAAGCGTCGGCATGCTCCTGTCATCGATCGCCTAGGTAGTCCTCGTGACTACCTAGGCGACAGGGGCCGGCCCGCCACCGGGCAATCGCTCGCCACCGAGGGGTTGGCGCGACGCCCGGTCGCGGAGGCCTACGTCATACACGGTCTCGGTGCCCCTGTTCACTCAGCCACACTTAACTCCCTCATCTAGGGAGTGTCACCGATCAGCCGAAGTAACTGTCAAGCATCAGCCGAAACACTGTCAGGCATCACCCGAAGCCGAAACGTCAAGCATCAACCGAGGTCATACACTTCGCCCGGTGCCCCCGGCACGACTCGAACGTGCGACCTAGGGATTAGAAGGCCCTTGCTCTATCCACCTGAGCTACGGAGGCAATACGCAGGTCAGTCTATCCAACCGCGCGCAGCTACCCGATTAGCCCGCGCCACGCGCCTGAAAAGCCTTCCCGCGCCGTGGGTATCGGTTATCGTGTGGACCTCGACACACGTTCATCATCGGTCGGCAACGGGCCGTTAACCGAACGAGGCGTGTGCATGACGTCGAGGGGTGACGTGGCTATGAGCGTGGCCGGCGATCTCACTTCGCGCTGCTCCTGGGCCGGCGCCCAGGCGGCCCGCCTGGCGGCCGAGGCCCGGGACGTCTATCAACTCGGCAATCTGGTGCTGCGCGGCGGGCCGTTCGCGCTGGGCTGTTTCGCCGGTTGGCTTTTCACGGAGTTTCCGCCGCACGTGCTCACCGGACACGCGTTGTCGCGGGTCTCGCATCCCTCCATCGGCCGGGTGGGCAAAACACTGGCCGCGCAGCGTGCCGATCACACCCTGACCGCGGCGCTGCAGGAGTCGCTCGGCCCCGATTTCCGGGACCAGGTATGCCACCCGACCAGCGTGGCATCGGTGTGCGCCCGGCGGGTGGCCTGCTGGGCCGGCCGGGGCCGCACCGCCGCTACGCGGCGCAGACTTCCGACATCTCCTACGGTCCGGGCGGGCGCGACAACCTGCTGGACATCTGGCGGCGCGACGACCTGGCGCCCGGCTGCCGCGCACCGGTGCTGATCCAGGTGCCCGGCGGCGCGTGGGCGCTCAACGGCCGGCGCCCGCAGGCCTACACGTTGATGAGCCGGATGGTGCAGCTCGGCTGGATCTGCGTCTCGATCGACTACAGCAAGAGTCCGCGCAGCACCTTCCCGGCGCACCTGATCGACGTCAAACGGGCGATCGCCTGGGTGCGGGAGAACATCGCCGACTACGGCGGGGACCCCGACTTCATCGCGATCACCGGCGGTTCGGCCGGCGGGCACCTGGCCTCGCTGGCCGCGCTCACCCCCAACGACCCGGCCTTTCAGCCCGGCTTCGAAAACGCCGACACCGCCGTGCAGGCCGTCGCGCCCTATTACGGCGTCTACGACTTCACCGACTTCGAGAACATGCACCCGCTGATGGTCCCGTTCCTCGAGCAGTTCGTGCTCAAGGCCCGCTACGCCGACGCCCCGCAGCGGTTCGCCGCCGCCTCGCCGATCTCCTACGTGCACGCCGACGCGCCGCCGTTCTTCGTGTTGCACGGCCAGAAGGACGAACTGGTGCCCAGCGGCCAGGCCCGGGCGTTCTGCGCGGCGCTGCGCGCGGCCGGCGCCCGCACGGTGGGCCACGCCGAACTGAGCAACGCGCACCACGCCTTCGACATCACCCCCACCGTCCGGTCCCGGCTGGCCGCCGACGCCGTCGCCGATTTCCTGGGCGTGGTCTACGGGCGGCGCGTCAGCTCGCTGGTGGATTCGCTGCCGCTGTCGGCGACTTCCGCCAGTTGAACGCCGGCTGAGCCGCAGTCGAGCGCCGGTTGAGCCACAGTCTTCGCCGCTTCTTTCACCAGCGCGGCAACCCGACTAGCGTTGTGGAGACCACCGCGGCGGACGGGCGCAAGGCAGGAGGCTTGATCGACGGTGACAAGGTTGGCGCGTCGAGCTGATGACCATGACTGAGTCCGTCGAGACGATCAAATTGTCCGACGAGCTCGGGCCGGTCGACTACCTCATGCATCGGGGCGAGGCGAATCCCCGAACCCGGTCGGGCATCATGGCGCTTGAGCTCCTCGACACCACCCCGGACTGGCAGCAGTTCCGGGCGCGATTCGAAAACGCCTCCCGGCGGGTGCTGCGGCTTCGGCAGAAGGTGGTGGTGCCGACCCTGCCCACCGCCGCGCCGCGCTGGGTCATCGATCCCGACTTCAACCTCGATTTCCACGTGCGCCGGGTGCGGGTCGCCGAACCCGGCACGCTGCGTGAGGTATTCGACCTCGCCGAGCTCATCCTGCAGTCGCCGATGGACATCTCCCGGCCGCTGTGGACGGCCACCCTGGTCGACGGTCTGGCCGACGGGAAAGCCGCGACGCTGCTGCATGTCAGCCACGCCGTCACCGACGGTGTCGGTGGGGTCCAGATGTTCGCCGAAATCTATGACCTGGAACGCAATCCACCGCCCAAGCCGCCGCCGCCGCTGCCCGTCCCGCAAGACCTGTCGCCCAATGACCTGATGCGGCAAGGCATTAACCACCTGCCGTTCGCGGTGGTGGGCGGTGTCGTGAGCGCGCTGTCCGGGGCGGTGTCGGTGGCCGGTCGGGCGATGCTGGAGCCGGCGTCCACCGTGTCGGGGATCGTCGGGTACGCCATGTCGGGCATGCGGGTGCTCAACCGGGCCGCCGAGCCGTCGCCGCTGCTGCGCCGGCGCAGCCTGGCCACCCGCAGCGAAGCGATCGACATCCCGCTCGCCGACCTGCACAAGGCCGCCAAGGCCGGCGGCGGATCGATCAACGACGCGTACCTCGCCGGGCTGTGCGGCGCCTTGCGGCGCTACCACGAGGCGTTCGGGGTGCCGATCAGCACGCTGCCGATGGCGGTGCCGGTCAACCTGCGCGCCGAGGCCGACACCGCCGGCGGCAACCGGTTCACCGGGGTCAACCTGGCCGCGCCGATCGGCACCGTCGACCCGGTCTCCCGGATGAAGAAGATCCGCGCCCAGATGACCCAGCGCCGCGACGAGCCCGCGATGAACATCATCGGCTCGCTGGCACCGGTGCTCAGCGTGTTGCCCACCGCGGTGCTGGAAGGGATCACCGGCTCGGTGATCGGCTCCGACGTGCAGGCCAGCAACGTTCCCGTCTTCCCCGGAGACACCTACATCGCCGGTGCAAAAGTGTTGCGCCAGTACGGGATCGGCCCGCTGCCCGGTGTGGCGATGATGGTGGTGCTGATCTCCCGGGGCGGGTGGTGCACCATCACGGTGCGCTACGACCGGGCCTCGGTGCGCGACGAGGCGTTGTTCGCCCAGTGCCTGCTGGAGGGTTTCGACGAGATCCTGGCCCTGGCCGGTGACGGCGCGCCGCGCGCGGTGCCCGCCTCGTTCACGGAGTCCGCCGTGTCGGCGCGATCGGCCAGCGGCTCATGAGCGATTCGCGTCAGCCGGCACCGCAGCGCGGCACCGAGGATTCCGGGCCACGGGAGACCGACATGCGGCTGCCGGGCTCGGTCGCCGAGATCATGGCGAGTCCCCCCGGGCCCAGGATCGGCGCGTTCTTCGATCTGGACGGCACCCTGGTCGCCGGGTTCACGGCGGTGATCCTGACCCAGGAGCGGCTGCTGCGCCGCGACATGGGGGTGGGGGAGCTGCTGGGCATGGTGCAGGCCGGCCTCAGCCACACCCTGGGCCGTATCGAGTTCGAGGACCTGATCGGCAAGGCCGCCGCGGCCCTGGCCGGACGGCTGATCGACGACCTGGAAGAGATCGGCGAGCGGATGTTCGTCCAGCGGATCGAATCCCGGATCTACCCCGAGATGCGCGAGCTGGTGCGCGCCCACATGGCCCGCGGCCACACCGTGGTGCTCAGCTCGTCGGCGCTGACCATCCAGGTCAACCCAGTCGCGCGGTTCCTCGGCATCCCCAACACCCTCACCAACAAATTCGAGACCACCGAAGACGGCATCCTGACCGGCGGCCTGCAAAAGCCGATTCTGTGGGGACCGGGCAAAGCCGCTGCGGTGCAACGCTTTGCGGCCGAGCACGACATCGATCTCAAAGAGAGCTACTTCTACGCCGACGGTGACGAGGACGTCGCCCTGATGTATCTGGTCGGCAATCCGCGGCCGACCAATCCCGAGGGCAAGATGGCCGCCGTCGCCAAGCGCCGCGGTTGGCCGATCCTGCGGTTCAGCAGCCGCGGCCCGGTGGGTCTGCGGCGGCAGTTGCGCACCCTCGCCGGATTCGGATCGATGTTCCCGGTCGCGGCCGGTGCGGTGGGCGTCGGTGTGCTGACTCGCAACCGGCGCCGCGGCGTCAACTTCTTCACCTCCACGTTCTCCCAGTTGTCGCTGGCCATCGCCGGGGTGCACCTCAACGTCATCGGCAAGGAGAACCTGACCGCCCAACGCCCCGCGGTCTTCATCTTCAACCACCGCAACCAGGTCGACCCGGTGATCGCCGGGGCGCTGGTGCGCGACAACTGGGTCGCGGTGGGCAAGAAGGAACTCGAGAAGGACCCGGTGATGGGCACGCTGGGCAAGTTGCTGGACGGCGTGTTCATCGACCGCGACGACCCCGCCGCCGCGGTGGAGACGCTGCACACGGTCGAAGACCGGGCCCGCAACGGCCTGTCGATCCTGATCGCCCCCGAGGGCACCCGGGTCGACACCACCGAGGTCGGCCCATTCAAGAAGGGGCCCTTCAGGATTGCGATGGCCGCCGGGATCCCGATCGTGCCGATCGTGATCCGCAACGCCGAACTCGTCGCCGCCCGGAACTCGACCGTCATCAACCCGGGCACCGTCGACGTGGCCGTCTTTCCGCCGATCTCGGTGCAGGACTGGACACTTGACACGCTGCCGGAGCGCATCGCCGAGGTGCGCCAGCTCTATCTGGACACCCTGGCCAACTGGCCGGTCGGCGAACTGCCCGAGGTCGACCTGTACGCGGAGAAGAAAGCGGCGCAAAAGGCGCGCAGCCGGGCCGCCAAAAGCCCCGCGACAAGCCCTGCCAAAACCCCCGCCAAGAGCCCCGCGAAACGCCCCGCCAAGAAATCGGCGGCGAAGAAGACCGCGGCCACCGCGGCGGCCAAGACGCGCGCGAAAAAGACTGCAGCCAAACCGAACCCGGCCGCACCGAACCCGGAAGCCGCCGCGTCGCACAACGGGGAAGTGAGCCCCTCCCGCGCTACCGATCCGATCGGCGCCGACCCACCCGAAGCGCCGCCCCGAGGGCGTCCGTGACCGAACCGGCGGCAGACGCCAGCGCGCTGCTCACCGAACAAGACTCGCTGGTGTTGGCGTCCATGGCCTCTGCGGTCGAGGTGGACCTGGTCACCGCCTGGCTGGAGCAGCAGCGCGCCGGCCACCCGGGTGCGCAATTCGAGCTGGTCAAACTGCCTGCGCTGGACGCGCCGCCGGCGGAGATGACCGCGCTGGCCGAGCGTCTCGAGGCCGGCGACGACCGCTCGGTGGTGCCGGTGCGGGTGTTCTGGCTGCCGCCACCGGATCGCGGGCGAATCGCCAAGCTGGCCGGGCTGGTTCCCGGCCGCGACCCCTACCACCCCAACCAGCGTCTGCAAGCACAGATCCTGCGCCGCGCCCCGCAGCGGGCCCGGGTGGTGGCCGGTGAGGCGGCCACCGTCTCCGAACTGCGCCGCCAGTGGCGCGACACCACCGTCGGCGACGACCAGCGCGACTTCGCCCAATTCGTCATCCGCCGCGCCATCTTGGCGATGGAGCGGGTCGAATACCGGATACTGGGCCCGCAATACAAGTCGCCGCGGCTGGTGAAGCCGGAGATCTTGGCGTCCAACAGGTTTCGAGCCGGGCTGGCCAAGATCCCGGGCGCCACCGTCGAGGAAGCCGGGAAGATGCTCGACGAGCTCGCCACCGGGTGGAGCCGGGCATCGGTCGATTTGGTCTCGGTGCTCGGCCGGTTGATCAGCCGTGGCTTCGACCGCGAGATCGACTACGACGAATACCAGGTGGCGGCGATGCGCACCGCCCTGGAAGCCCACCCCGCGGTGCTGCTCTTCTCGCACCGGTCCTACATCGACGGCGCGGTGGTGCCGGTGGCCATGCAGGAGAACCGGTTACCGCCGGTGCACGTCTTCGCCGGCATCAACCTGTCGTTCGGGGCGATGGGGCCGCTGCTGCGGCGCTCCGGTGTCATCTTCATCCGCCGCAACATCGGCAACGACCAGCTCTACAAGTACGTCCTGCGAGAATACGTCGGCTACATCGTCGAGAAACGGTTCAACCTGAGCTGGTCCATTGAGGGCACCCGCTCGCGCACCGGCAAGATGCTGCCGCCCAAACTCGGCCTGCTGTCCTACGTTGCCGACGCCTACCTGGATGGCCGCAGCGAAGACTGAAGCGCCCTGGGTTTCCCGGAGGCTCGGGCTATTGGATTCCGATCAAGGGTTGGTCGGTCCGGTATGCATCGTAGAACGCGGCTTCGAACTCCGTGGGTGGGATGTCGCCGAGGTAGCTGTGCAGGCGGCTGGTGTTGTGCCAGTGGACCCAACTGAGGGTGGCGAGTTCTACGTCCTCGACGGTCTTCCACGGTCTGCTTCGAGCCGGCCCGTAGATCAGCTCGGCCTTGTAGTAACCGTTGACTGTCTCCGCGAGAGCGTTATCGAAACTATCTCCAACGGTCCCAATTGACGGGACTGCGCCGATCTCAGCGAGCCGCTCGCCGTAGCGAATGGACGTGAATTGCGACCCGGCATCTGAGTGACATATCAAGTCCTGCAATGTAGTTCCGCGTGACCAACGCGCCATCTCCAACGCGTCGAGAACCATCGAGGTCCGCATGTGCGAAGCCACCCGCCACCCCACGATCATCCGCGAGTGTGCGTCAATGATGAAGCACACGTAGGCCACCCCGGCCCAGGTCGGCACGAATGTCAGGTCGGTCACCCAGAGCTGGTTCGGGGCAGCCGCGGCGAAGTTGCGGTGCACCAAGTCCGGGTGCCGCGCCGCGGCTGGGTCAGCTTTGGTGGTCCGCACCCGTTTGCCGCGCCGGACCCCCTCAATGCCTGCGGCCCGCATCAGCCGGGCCACCTGATCGCGACCGACGTCATGACCATCGCGACGAGCCGTTTTCCAGAGTTTGCGGGCCCCATAGACGCAGTAGTTGTCTTTCCAGAGCTGGCACAACGCCGGCCCGAGGACGGCGTCGCGCAGGGCCCGCGCCGATGGGACCCGGGCTTTGGCGTCGTAGTAGGTGCTCAGGGCCACCTGCAAGCCTGCGCTGCGCAGGACCGTGCAGATGGGCTCGACCCCGAACTCCCCGCGATTGTCGTCGATGAAATCGACTATTTCTTGTGTTGGCGGTCGAGCTCCGCCCCGAAGAAACTTGCCGCTCGCTTCAGAATCTCGTTGGTTATCTGAGGCCGTGAGGAAGCTGTTCACCATGTAGACGACACGCGTTCGGAGATGCCGGGAAATGCGTTGTGGACCAGTTATCTTCGGTGTCTGTGACGAGTCCTGGGCTGCGGGTGCAGTCGGTGGTGATGCCGTTCGGCGACCGCGAATCGTGGACGCTGGTGGATCAGGATGCGGTGGTGGTGGAGCCGGTCGAGGCGTTCTTGTCGCATCTGCACGCGATCGAGCGCTCACCGAACACGGTCAAGGCCTATGCCCATGATCTGCGGGATTGGTTCGAGTTCCTCGATCGGGGCGGCCTGGTGTGGTCGCGGGTGCGACTGGAGGAGGTGGGCCGGTTCGTGGCGTGGCTGCGACTACCCGCGGCGGGGCGAGTGGGCAATGTGTCAGCGCTGCCGACGGCGGAGAGCATGTGCTCGGAGGCCACGGTGAACCGCAAGCTATCGGCAATCTCGGCGTTTTATGAATTCCATCAGCGCCACGGAGTGGACCTGGGTGATCTGTTGACGACCTGGCAGCGGCATAAGGGACATGGTGGATCGTGGCGACCACTGCTGGCGCACCTGGGATCTCGACCGGAGCGCAGCAGGCGGATCCGGTTACGGGCCCAGCGGCGCATCCCGGACACGCTGGACACGGAACTGGTCGCGGCGATCGTGGCGGCCTGTGATCGGCTGCGGGATCGGTTCCTGTTTTCTCTGCTGGCTGCATCCGGGCTGCGGGTTGGTGAGGCGTTGGGGTTGCGGCACAGCGACATCGATGCGGCTGCTCGGCTGGTGACGGTGGTGCCGAGGGTGAATACGAATCGTGCCCGAGCCAAGGGCGGGGGTCGCCAGGTGCCGGTGCCGGGCGCGGTGATCCGGCTGTATGCGGATTATCTGCATGGCGAGTACGGCGAGCTGGACAGCGATTACGTATTCGTCAACTTGTGGTCCGGTCCTATTGGGTATCCGTTGACGTATGCCAGCGTCTACGATTTGGTCTGCCGATTGCGGGAGCGGACCGGAATCATGTTCGGGCCGCATACTTTTCGCCACTCGTATGCGACAGAGTTGTTGCGCCGCCAGGTGCCGGTCGAGGTGGTGGCCCATCTGTTGGGGCACGCGTCGATCGCGACGACCAGTGACGCGTACGCGCATCTGAAGGTCGAGGACACCCGCCGCGCGTTGGTGGCCGCGGGGTGGCTGGCGGACCGGGATGGGTCGTGGTGAGCGTCGAGGTGCTGGCGCCGCCGATTGAGCCCGGCTGGGTTGCGCGTTTGGGCGCAGCGGTGCGTGCGGAGTTCCGGGTCGAGGTGCTGGTGCCCGCCGTCGCGGATCCGATTCTCGGGTCGCCGGCATGCGCGGTGCCCGGGTGTGTGCGTTCGAGTCGCTACGCCGGGCTCTGCCCGGCCCATCTGGGCCGGTGGAGAAAGGCGGGTCGCCCGGATGACCGACGGGCGTGGGCGGCGACCGCTGATCCAGAGGTGATGGGGTACCGGCCGCTGCAATCGTGCCTGGTGCCCGGTTGCGGCTTCGGGCAGCATCGGTATCGGTTGTGCTACACGCATTCCCACGCCTGGGACAAGGCCGGACGCCCAGTGGTGGATCGGTGGAAGCCGGACGTGGCCGGCACGCCGGCAGCGGTGTGCGCCATCCCGGGGTGCATGTTGTGGGCCGAACTGGACGCCGGGTGGTGTCATTCCCACCACCGGCGGTGGCGGCTGCGTGGTCGCCCGTCGGCGGCGGAGTTCATCGCCTACTGCGCCAGCTACGGCGAGGATCGCTTCGACTTGCGGCCGCTGCGGCCGCAGTTGCGGCTGGAGATCGGCTACGCGCTGCAATGCCGCGTCGACCTGAACCGAACCCGCACCACACCGCGATCGATCAAGCCGCTGCTGGACCACTTGTCGGCAACCGGGGCCGAGTCGCTGCTGGATCGTCCGCTGGCCGACTGGCTGGCCGGGCTGCCGGCCGCGGCGTCGGTCAACACCCCGCGCGCGTTCCTCGGTTACGCGATCGAGTGCGTGCTCGATTTGCGCGACGGGACCGGCTGGGACAGCGAATACCAGCGTGACGTGTGGCGGCTACGGCGGCTCGGTGTTTCCGGCCATGACGGGGCCAAACTGGATTTCACTGCGGTGCACCCAGTCTGGCTTCGAGAGCTGGCCAAACGATGGTGCCGGTGGCGCATGTCGTGCGGAGTCGGGCTGGGGCAGCTACGCAGTGATCGCCTCGCGCTCGTTCGTTTGTCGCAGTTCATGCCCGGACTAGCGAGCTCGTCGGGCCCGGGTGCGCTCGAGCGGGCAGCGCTGGAGGCCTACCTGGCTCGACTGGCCGTTGAGATCCCACAACCGAAGACCCGCAGCGCCGAGATCGGCTGTGTGACCGGGTTTCTGAATGCCGTTCGCCAGCACCGGTGGGCATCGCTGCCGGCCGAGGCGCAGCTGTATCCCAGCGACCAGCCCCGCCGTGACGAGACACCGGCACCGCGGGCGATTCCCGAGTTCGTCATGGGCCAGTTGGAAAGCCCGGCCAACCTCGACCGGATCAGCGACCCGCGGATCCGGCTGCTGGTGGAGGTCCTCATCCGCACCGGCCTGCGCATTGGCGACGCCACCCGGCTGGCGCTGGACTGTCTGGTTCGCGACCCGCAGGGCGCGGTCTATTTGCGCTACCGCAACCATAAGATGCGCCGCGACGCGGTGGTGCCCATCGACGACGAACTCACCGCCATGATCCAGACGCAGCAGGAGCGCACCCGGCAGCGGTTTCCAACCACCGCCGTGTTGCTGCCGCGCAGCAGCG
>NZ_JAOS01000007.1:0-31557 GCF_000523975.1 Mycobacterium sp. MAC_080597_8934
CTGACTTTGGCTACTCTACCCGCTCGATCTCCGCTCCCAAAATCGCCAGGTTTTCCACGAACAACGGGTAGCCGCGGTCGATGTGGAAGACGTCGTGCACCTCGGTGTCCCCGTCGGCCACCAGCCCCGCCAACACCAGGCCGGCGCCGGCCCGAATGTCCGAACACCACACCGGCGCACTGGACAATTGCGGCAGCCCGCGCACCACCGCGTGGTGCCCGTCGGTGCGGGCGTCGGCGCCCAGCCGGATCATTTCCTCGACGAACCGGAAGCGCGCCTCGAACACGTTCTCGGTGATCATCGACGTGCCATCGGCGATCGACGCCAGGGCGATCGCCATCGGCTGCAGGTCGGTGGGAAATCCGGGAAACGGCAGGGTGGCCACGTTAACCGCCTTGGGCCGCTCGTACTGGGTCACCCGGAAGCTGTCGTCGGTCTGGGTCACGGTGGCCCCGGCATCGTGCAACTTGTGCAGCACCACCTGCAGGTGGGCGGGGTCGACGCCGGTCACCGAGATGTCCCCGCGGGTCATCGCCGCTGCGATGCCCCAGGTCGCGGCCACGATGCGGTCGCCGATCACCCGATGTTCGGTCGGGTACAGCCGCGGCACGCCGGTGATGGTCATGGTCGGCGAACCCGCACCCTCGACCTGCGCGCCCATCTGGTTGAGCATCGTGCACAGATCCACCACGTCGGGTTCGCGGGCCGCGTTGTGAATGGTGGTGACGCCCTCGGCCACCACCGCCGCCATCAGGATGTTCTCGGTCGCCCCCACCGACGGGAACTCCAGCTGAATCTCCGCGCCGCGCAACGTATCCGCCTGCGCCACCACGCATCCGTGCTCGATGTTGCAGGTGGCGCCCAGCTGGCGCAGGCCGGCCTGATGCATGTCCAGCGGGCGCGACCCGATGGCATCGCCACCGGGCAGCGCGACCCGGGCGCGCTTGCACCGGCCGACCAGCGGCCCCAGCACGCACACCGAGGCCCGGAACTGTCGCACCGCGGCGAAGTCGGCGTCGTATTTCGGCTCGTCGGGAGAGGTGATGCGGGCGACGTCGCCGTCGAGTTCGACGGTGGCGCCCAGGCCGCGCAGCACCTCGGCCATCAGCGGCACATCCAGGATGTCGGGGCAGTTGGTGATGGTGCTGGTGCCCTCGGCCAGCAGGGTCGCGGCCATCAGCTTGAGCACGCTGTTCTTGGCGCCCCCCACTGCGACTTCGCCGGACAACCGGTTGCCGCCGGTCACCACGAATCGCTCGGCCACCCGGGTCAGTCTAGTGAAGCGGTGTCGGCTTTGTCAGTCAGCCAAGGCTCGGTCCCACCCGGGCGCCGCAGTACCGTTTTGGTCATGGCAGTGCATCTGACGCGCATCTACACGCGGACCGGCGACGACGGCACCACCGGATTGAGCGACTTCTCCCGGGTCTCGAAGAACGATCCGCGCCTGGTGGCCTACGCCGACTGTGACGAGGCGAACGCGGCGATCGGCGTGGCGGTGGCGGTCGGCCGGCCCGACCCGGAGCTGGCCGGCGTGTTGCGGCAGATCCAGAACGACCTGTTCGACGCGGGCGCGGACCTGTCGACACCGGTGGTGGAGGACCCCGAGTACCCCCCGCTGCGGGTCACCCAGCCCTACATCGATCGGCTCGAAAAATGGTGTGACACATACAACGAGTCGCTGCCGAAGTTGAATTCCTTTGTGCTGCCGGGTGGTTCGCCGCTCTCGGCGCTGTTGCACGTCGCCCGCACGGTGGTGCGCCGCGCCGAACGCTCGGCGTGGGCCGCGGTGGACGCCGCTCCCGAGGGGGTCAGCGCGCTGCCCGCGAAATACCTCAACCGGCTCTCGGACCTGTTGTTCATCCTGTCCCGGGTGGCCAACCCGGACGGTGACGTGCTGTGGAAACCGGGCGGTCAACAAGGCGGCGAGCCAGCTCCCGGCTAGAGGCTGCGGCGACGTGACCGGGGCGACGGACGCGACTCCAGCCAGGACAAAAACGCCGTCAACGCGCCCTTGTCGAACGCGATCTCGTAGCCGGACCTGCGGTCCTGGGTGGTGTCGCGCAGCTCGATGACGACGATCTCGTCGGTCATGATGTCGAACTCGTCGCCGCGCGGCGCGCGGCGGGACACGATCTCCACACCGCGCCGGCTCAGCCGACGGTCCGGCCACAGCCGCAGGCTGGACAGCCGATAGAACGCGGCCTCACCGCCGCGGTAACGGATCACCCCGTGCCGCCAGCCGTGACCGCCGACCGCGGGAATGTCTCGCATGATCCCCGCCGTGCCGCCCTGACGCAGCTTCCACAGCCGATAACTCAGCGCGATGACGGCGGCCGCCAGCACGACGACGAGCACGACCATGCCGGCCATGGGCGCGCTCATCGTTGCATCCGAGGCGGCTAGTCGATCGCGCCGACGGCGCGCAATCTCGCGCGCCCCCGGGCGGCGACACGAGGATCGTCCGACTCGGCGGCCTCTCTGGCGGCGCTCTCGTCGATCTCCGAGGAGAACTCGGCGGATTCGGCGAGGATCGTCACCGTCTCCTCGGTGACCGACAAGAAGCCACCGTCCACCGCGATCCTCAGATCGTCTTCGCCTTCCCTTTCGACGCGCACCATTGCGTCGTCGACCAATTGCGCCACCAGCGGGATGTGCCGGGGCAGGATGCCGATCTCGCCGACCGTGGTGCGGGTGAACAGAAACGTTGCCTCACCCGACCAGATCTTGCGGTCGACAGCGACGATCTCAACGTTCAATTCAGCCATGCCACAGCACCTTTCGATACCTTTCGGTCCAGCCGCGGGTTACAGCTTGGCGCCAAGGCTCTCTGCCTTCTTGGCCAGGTCGTCCAGGCCACCGATCAGGAAGAAGGCCTGCTCGGGCACGTGGTCGAACTCACCCTTGGTGAGCCGGTCGAATGCCTCGATGGTCTCCTTGAGCGGGACCGTCGAACCCGGCTGGCCGGTGAACTGCTCGGCCGCCATCATGTTCTGCGACAGGAACCGCTCGATCCGCCGCGCCCGGTTGACCAACTGCTTGTCCTCCTCGGACAGCTCGTCGATACCGAGGATGGCGATGATGTCCTGAAGGTCCTTGTAGCGCTGCAGGATTCGGATGACTTCCTGCGCCACCCGGTAGTGCTCTTCGCCGACCACGCCCGGGTCGAGAATGGTCGAGCTGGACGCCAGCGGGTCCACCGCGGGGAAGATGCCCTTGGAGAACACCGAACGCGACAGCTCGGTGGTGGCGTCCAGGTGCGCGAACGTCGTCGCCGGCGCCGGGTCGGTGTAGTCGTCGGCGGGCACGTAGACCGCCTGCATCGACGTGATGGACCGGCCACGGGTCGAGGTGATGCGCTCCTGCAGCTCGCCCATCTCGTCGGCCAGCGTGGGCTGATACCCCACCGCCGAGGGCATCCGGCCGAGCAGGGTCGAGACCTCGGAGCCGGCCTGGGTGAACCGGAAGATGTTGTCGATGAACAACAGCACGTCCTGGCCCGCCTCGTCGCGGAACCACTCCGCCATGGTCAACGCGGACAGCGCCACCCGCATACGGGTGCCGGGCGGCTCGTCCATCTGACCGAACACCAGCGCGGTGTCCTTGAGCACGTTGGCTTCCTGCAACTCGACCCACAGGTCGTTGCCCTCACGGGTGCGCTCCCCCACCCCGGCGAACACCGAGGTACCACCGAAGTTGCGGGCGATGCGGTTGATCATCTCCTGGATGAGCACCGTCTTGCCCACGCCGGCGCCGCCGAACAGGGCGATCTTGCCGCCACGCACGTACGGTGTGAGCAGGTCGACGACCTTCAGACCCGTCTCGAGCATCTCCGTGCGGGGCTCCAGCTCCTCGAACGGCGGCGGCTTGCGGTGAATCGACCAGTGTTCGAAGTCTTCTCCGTAACCCGGCTTGTCCAGGCAGTGCCCCAGGGCGTTGAACACGTGGCCCTTGACCTCCTGGCCGACCGGCACCGAGATGGAACGACCGGTGTCGATCACCTCGACGCCGCGCACCAGGCCGTCGGTGGGCTGCAGCGAGATGGTGCGCACCAGGTTGTCCCCGAGGTGCTGGGCGACCTCGAGCGTCAGCGTCTTGGCCAGCTCCTCGAACGTGATCTCCGCGTGCAGTGCGTTGAACAGGGCCGGCACCGAACCCCGCGGGAACTCGACGTCGACGACCGGTCCGGTGACCCGCACCACCCGGCCGCTGGTGTCGCTGTTGGCCGACTTCGTGTTCTTGTCGGCGGTTTCAGTAGCAGGCATATCTTCTTTCGCTTCCTAGTGGTGCTGCCTAGCGGGCGTCGGCGAGCGCGTTTGCGCCACCGACGATTTCGCTGATCTCCTGGGTGATCTGGGCCTGCCGCTCGCGGTTCGCCATCAGCGTCAGGGCCTTGATGAGGTCATCGGCGTTGTCGGTCGCGGACTTCATCGCGCGCTGGCGCGACGCCAGCTCCGAGGCCGCGGATTCGAGCAGCGCCGCGTAAACGCGGGTGGTCAGGTAGCGCGGTAGCAGCGACTCGAAAAGCGTTGTCGCGTCCGGCTCGAACGAGTACAGGGTCCGCACTTCGGGTGGTTCCTCCACGTACTCCACCACCATCGGGGCGATCCGGTGGGCCACCGCCGACTGCGACAGCATCGACTTGAACTCGGTGTAGACGATGTGCAGCTCGTCGACGCTCTCGGCGTCGGACTCACCCTCGTCCTCGCCGCCGGTGCCGCGCATGAACGACTCGACCAGCGTCTCGGCGATCTCGGCGGCGTTCTCGTACTGCGGCTGCTCGGAGAATCCGGTCCACGATCCGCTGATGTCCCAGTTGCGGAATGTGTAGTAGTTCAATGCTTTACGGCCCACCGAGTACAGCACCGGCGTCTTGCCCTGTTCACGCAGCAGCGAGAACAGCTCCTCGGCGCGGCGGAAGATGCTCGCGTTGTAGGCGCCACACAGACCGCGGTCCGAGGACACCACCAGCACGCCCGCACGTTTGGGTTCCGGCCGCTCGACGAGCAGCGGATGATCCAACGCGGCCTCGGCGGCCAGGGTGGTCAGCATCGCGGTGATCTGGAAGGCGTACGGCCGGGCCGAATCGAGCCGGGCCTGCGCCCGACCGATACGCGACGTCGCGATCAGCTCCTGGGCCTTGGTGATCTTCTTGATCGACCCGGCCGAGCGGATCCGTCCGCGTAGTTCACGAAGTGTGGCAGCCATCGGTTGCTACTTCTGCTCTTTCTTTGCCTTCTTTTCCGGCGCCGGCTTCTTCACCTTCACCGATTCCTTTTCCAGCTCCTCCTCGTCGAGCGCCTCGACGTGCTCGTCGGGCACCACCGAGGCGCCGCCGGTGGCGGCGAAGCCCTTCTTGAAGTTGTTGATCACCTTCTCCAGCTCCTCGGCGGCCTCGTCGGAGAGCTTCTGGGTGTCGCGGATCCCGGCGAGGATCTTGTCCTCGGAGGCCCGCATGTGGTCCAGCAGTTCGGTTTCGAACCGCCGGACGTCCTCCACCGGCACCGAGTCGAGGTGACCGCCGGTGCCGAGGAAGATCGAAACCACTTGCTCCTCAACGGGCATCGGCTGGTACTGCGGTTGCTTGAGCAGCTCCACCAGCCGCGCGCCGCGGTCCAGCTGGGCCTTCGACGTCGCGTCCAGGTCGGAGGCGAACGCGGCGAAGGCTTCCAGCTCACGGAATTGCGACAGGTCCAGCCGCAGGCTGCCCGCCACCTCCTTCATCGCCTTGATCTGCGCGGCGCCACCGACCCGGGACACCGAGACGCCGACGTTGATGGCCGGCCGAACGCCCTGGTTGAACAGGTCGGACTCCAGGAAGCACTGCCCGTCGGTGATCGAGATGACGTTGGTGGGGATGTAGGCCGAGATGTCGTTGGCCTTGGTCTCGATGATCGGCAGACCGGTCATCGAGCCGCCACCGAGTTCGTCGGAAAGCTTGGCGCAGCGCTCCAAAAGCCGTGAGTGCAAATAGAACACGTCACCCGGGTAGGCTTCGCGGCCCGGCGGGCGGCGCAGCAGCAGCGAGATCGCGCGGTAGGCCTCGGCTTGCTTGCTCAGGTCGTCGAAGACGATCAGCACGTGCTTGCCGTCGTACATCCAGTGCTGGGCGATCGCCGAACCGGTGTAGGGCGCAAGCCATTTGAACCCGGCGGAGTCGGAGGCCGGCGCCGCGACGATGGTGGTGTAGTCCATCGCCCCGCCCTCTTCCAGGGCGCGCCGGACCGACGCGATCGTGGTGCCCTTCTGGCCGATGGCCACGTAGACGCAGCGCACCTGCTTCTTCTCGTCGCCGCTCTCCCAGTTCTGCCGCTGGTTGAGGATGGTGTCCACGCAGACGGCGGTCTTGCCGGTCTTGCGGTCGCCGATGATCAGCTGGCGCTGGCCACGGCCGATCGGGGTCATCGCGTCGATGGCCTTGATGCCGGTCTGCAGCGGCTCTTTCACGCTCTGCCGCTGCACCACCGAGGGCGCCTGGATCTCCAGTGCCCGCCGAATGTCGGTCTCGATGTCGCCCTGGCCGTCGATCGGCTGGCCCAGCGGATTGACCACACGGCCCAGGAAGGCGTCGCCCACCGGAACCGAGAGCACCTCGCCGGTGCGCTTGACCTGCTGGCCTTCCTCGATCTTCTCGAAGTCACCCAGGATCACCGCGCCGACGCTGTGCTCGTCCAAGTTGAGCGCCACGCCGAGCACGCCGCCGGGGAACTCGAGCAGCTCCTGGGTCATCACGGACGGCAGGCCTTCGACGTGGGCGATGCCGTCACCGGCGTCGACGACGGTACCGACCTCTTCGCGGGAGGTGTCGGAGGTGAAAGAGCCTACGTACTCCTCGATGGCGCTCTGAATGTCATCAGCGGAGATTGTCAACTCGGCCATGGCTTTTCGTCTTCCTACTTGATCTTGGTATCGCGTATGTCGGGATGGTCAGTGGTTGGTGCTGCGGTCAGTCGGGCAACTGGGCCTCTGCGGCGGCCAGACGGGACGCGAGCGTCCCGTCGATCACTTCGTCAGCCACCGCGATCAGCAGACCACCCAGCAGTTCCGTGTCGATCTGCAGCTGTACCGAGACCGGGTGGCCGTAGATGCGGCTGAGCACTTCGGTGAGGCGGCTGCGCTGCGCGCCGCTCAGGTCGGCTGCCGCGCTGACCTGGGCGACGACCTCGCCGCGGCGCGCCACCGCCACCTCCGCGAGGAACTGCACGGCCTCTTCGGCCGGCCGGCCGCGCAGCAGCTCGACCGTCTGGGTCAGCAGCGCGGCCACGATCGGGTTGACCGTGATGCTGGCGCTGTCGAGCACCTTGCGCAGCAATCCCACTCGGCCTTCGACCGGAACGGCGTAGTCGCCCAACAGGATTGCCAACCGCGGTTGCACGTCCAGGATGCGGGAGAACCGGAACAGCTGTTCTTCGACCTCGTCGACCTTGTTCTCGCGCTCGGCGACTTCGAGCAGCGCCTGCCGCGACAGGTGCTCGAGGGCGTCGATCAGGTCGGAGTTGGCCGACCAGCGCTCCGACACGGCCGCCCGCAGCACCTCGAGGGTGACGTCGCCGACCTTGCCGGACAGCAACCGCTCGATCAGCCGGACCCGGGGGCCCGCATCCTCGGCGGGAACGGTGAGATACCGCGTCACCACGATCTCGCGGTCCAGCATCTGGGCCACCGACACCAGTTCGCTGGACAGGGCGGAAAGTGCTTTGTTGTCAAGGTCTTTGGCGACGGTGGTGAATCGCTCCGTCAGGTTGACCAGCGCGACGCGGCTCGAGGAGCGCATCTTGGTCATCAGCGGGTACTGGACGTCGGCCGCCGCGGGCGCCATCGCGTCGAGGTCGTCCAGGAATCGGTCCACGGTCGCCGATTGCTGGGCCGGGTCGGCGACATAGTTGCGTACCAACTCGCCGGCCTGCCGCACCGCTTCGTGCCCGAGTTCCAGCCGCAGCTGACGGGTCAGCTGGGTGCGCAGCAGGTCGACCTGCCGGCTGCCCTGCGATTTGATGCGTTCGGCCTCGAGGCCGGCCTGCGCCGCCAACTGCTCGGTGATGCGTTTGGCGTCCGCCTGCGCCTCGTCGACAACCCGCTTCGACTCCGCCTTGGCCGCTTCCACGGCCTTGCTGTGCGCGGTGGTCGACTCGGTCAACCGGTCGGCCGCGGCGGCCGCGTCCTGCAGCTGCTGGCGCACCGCCTCCTGGCGCGCGGCCATCAACCGTCGCACCGGCGGCACCACATAGCGGACCACCAGGAACACGATGGCCGCAAAGCCCACCAACTGGCCGATGAAAGTCGACATACTTCGATTACCGTCCGGATGTCTTGGTTGCGGATGTGGTCGCGGCGGCGGGGGCGACGTCGACACCGAGGATTCGGCTGGCCAGGGTCGCCGACATGGACGCCACATTGGCACGCAGATCCAGTTCCACGGCGTCTCTTTCCCGCTTCAGCTGCCGGGCGGCCAGCTGCAGCGTCGACAGCACCTCTTGCTCGGCCTTGGCCCGCGCGTCCTCCACGACCTTACGGCCCTCGGCGCGGGCGTTGTCGCGTAACGACGACGCCTGCACCCGGGCTTCGGTCATGGCTTCTTCGTAATCGGCCTGGGCGGCCTCGAACTGCTCGGCCGCCTTCCGGTTGTCGGCGGCCGTCTTGGCGACCATGGCGTCGCGCTCGCGCAACACCTTCATCACCGGCGGCACCACGAAGGTGCCGATGACGGCCAGCACGATCAGGAAGATGGCCAGCACGAAGAAGAAGGTGCCGTTGGGTACGAGGAAGTTGTTGCCTCCCTCGGCCACCACCTGGCTGGATGCCAGCACGCTCAGGCTCGCGTCACCCATCACAGCGAACTAGGTGCCGACGGGTGTGGCGAAGACGAACAGCGCCATGAACGCCAGGTTGATGAAGTACGCCGCCTCGACCAGACCGACGGTGATGAAGAACGGCGTAAACAACCGGCCTTGCGCCTCGGGTTGCCGGGCGATACCGGAAACCAGCGCGTTACCGGCGATACCGTCACCGATACCGGCACCGATCGCGCCGCCGCCCATGATGAGTCCACCGCCGATGAGCGCAGCGGCAGCGACTTGGGGGTCCAGAGCCATTCTTATCCTCCTTGTAACTGGTAGTGGTCTACCAGGCTTGTCGAAATCGTGCGTGGGTCAAGGCAATTCGTGGTGGTCTCAGTCATGGTGTTCCTCGATCTCCATGGCCTGGCTGAAGTACAGGATGGTCAGGATCGAGAAGATGAAGGCCTGAATCGCGCCGACGAACAGGTCGAAGGCTTTCCAGATCGCGTTGGGGGCCCACATGATGTAGGGCGGGAACAGCGCGATCAGCGCGACCAGGATGCCGCCGGCGAAGATGTTGCCGAAAAGTCGCAGCGACAACGAGATTGGCTTGGCCAACTCCTCGACGACGTTGATCGGCGCCAGGAACGCCACGTGACCCTTGAGCACGGCCAGCGGGTGCCCGACGACGCCGCGACGCCAGATGCCGGCCACGTGGTAGCAGACGAAGACGAAAAGAGCCAGCGCCAGAACGTAATTGATGTCCGCGGCCGCCGACTTCAGCAGCTCGGTGGTGTGCCCGGACTTGTCCGTGTACTGCAGCGGAAGCACCGACAGCCAGTTGGAGATCAGGATGAACACGAAGATGGTGACGGCCAGCGGCAACACGAACGGCGCGATCCGCATGCCGACCGCGCTCTCGATCTGATCGCGCATCTGGACCGTGATGGCCTCCCAGAACAACTGGACGCCGCTGGGCACGCCGGTGGAGGTGATCTTCGCGCGCAGGAAGAACGCCAGCGCGAGGACGATCAGCGCGGCGATCCCGGTCGACAGAATCGTGTCGGTGTTGACGGTCATGCCCAACCAGGTGGCGTGGTTGTGTTCGCCGACCTCGATGGCGGATTCGGCCAGGAACGTCGTCTCAGGCATCGGTGCTGTTCCTTCCTTCCGTTCCGTCCGCCCCCGCGGCGGCGCCGTCGGCGGACGGCGCCCAGTCACCGGCACGCAGTTTCTTCCACACCGGCAGCGCCGTCGATGCCACCAAGAGGACCTGGAACAGCGCCAGCCCGAACAGCACGCCCAGGCCGGCGGGCCGGAACAGGTAGGCGATGATCAGCCCGACGACGGTGATGATGGCCAGCCGGGACGCCGAGTTGACCGCCATCGACCTCTTCAGCGGGTGCTCCCTGGCGGTGATCGAGTCAACCGAGCGGCGCACCAGTACGGCGTTGAGCAAACCCAGCAGCAACCCAATGCCGAAGAAGACCCCGACCATCAGGTGACCGGACAGTCCGGCGGCGAGCACCGCCACCGCGGTGATGGCAACGCTGATCGCGAACAGCCGAACCGGACGGAAAGCAACAGAGGGGAACACCAACGGCGCGTCCTGCGCTGGTGTCGTCACTGCAGCACCTCAATCCCAGGTTGGTGGAACGGGAACCCCCCGACCGACTGATCGGTGGCCCGCCGAGCGTATCGCACGTCACAGTTGAATCACCCAAGGGGTATCTCCCGGGGCCGGTCTTGCACCGGCCCGATCGGAGCAGCCTCCGACGGACCGGTCGCCTGCGCGGCTTTTTGGGGTTCTACCTGCACCGTACCACAGGCCGAAGCCCACTACTACTGCCTGTCGTACTCTTCGTCTTCGTAGTCGTCGCCGCGGCGTAACAGCGGTATGGCCGTCGCGATCCCGGCGACCACGATGGCGCCCAGCATCACCGCCGCGGTGTCGCGGGGGCGGAAGAAAATGGTGCTCGCCGCGCCGAACGCCACGATGCCGACCCACAGGTAGATCAGCAACACCACCCGGCGGTGCGAATGGCCGATCTGCAGCAACCGGTGATGCAGGTGCATCTTGTCGGGGCTGAACGCGCTGCGGCCCGCCCGGGTGCGCCGCACGATGGCCAGCAGCAAATCCAGCATCGGCACGAAGATGACCGCCGCGACCAGCAGGAACGGCGAGAGCAGTGCGAAGACGTCGCGCGCGCCGTAGGCGTTCTGCGAGACCGGGCCGGCCGCCGTCGTCGACGCCGCGGCCAGCATCAACCCGATCAGCATGGAGCCGGAGTCGCCCATGAAGATCTTGGCGCGATGGAAGTTGTGCGGCAGGAAGCCCAGGCACGCCCCGGCCAGCACCACCGAGATCACGGCGGGCGGGTAGAACAGCACGTCGCCGCCGTGGTCGCGCAGCAGCCCGACGGAGAACATGCAGATCGCCAGGGCGGTGATGAGACCCAGCCCGGCGGCCAGACCGTCGAGCCCGTCGACGAAGTTCATCGCGTTGACCACCGACACCGTCAGCGCCAGGGTCAGCAGGATCGACGAGGCCTGGTCCAGCACGATGGTGCCGACGCCGCCGATCGGGATGTACAGCACGCTCCACGCCACGCCCATGGTGACCAGCACGCTGGCCGCGGTGATCTGACCGGCGAACTTGGTCAGCGCGTCCAGGCCCCAGCGATCGTCGATCAGGCCGATGCCCATGATGACAGCGCCGGCCACCAGGACGGCGGGCATGCCGCTGGAGTAGACGAACCCGCGGGTGAGCGCCGGCAGCTGCGAGGCCAGGAAGACGGCGCAGACGACACCGAGAAACATGGCCAGGCCGCCCATCCGCGGGGTGGGCGTCACGTGCACGTCGCGCTCGCGCGGATAGGCGACCGCGCCCAGCCGGGTGGCCAGCACCCGCACCGGCCCGGTCGCGAAGTAGGTGATGATGGCCGCGGTCAGCCCCACCAGTGCCAGCTCGCGCAGCGGAACGCCGGCGCCGCGGTCGGAAAGGGCGAGCAAACCACCGGCAAGGTCGGTTACGTCGCTGGACACCAACGAGACCGTACTGGACAAAGCTGGGACCTCGACAACCGCTTGGGTCAGCCCGGGACGGCCAGGCTTTCCGGGTCGATGCCGAGCACTTCCGCGATCCGCTGGGCGCTCACCGGGCCCGGGCGCAGGATCCGCGGCGTGGCGCCGGTCAGGTCCACGATGGTCGAGGCGGCGCCCCGCTCGGCCCGCCCGGCCGCCAGGTAGACGTCGACCAAATCACCCAGCTGGCCGCGGGCCTCGTCGGCGTCGACGGCCGCCGGATGGCCGGAGATGTTGGCGCTGGACACGGCCATCGGCCCGACCTCGCGCAGCAGCTCGATGGCGACCGGGTGCAGCGGCATGCGCAGCATCACCGTGCCGCGGGCGTCGCCGAGATCCCACTGCAGCGACGGGGCCTGGGTCACCACCAGGCTCAGCGCGCCCGGCCAGAAAGCGCGGATCAGGTCGCGGGCGCCGTCCGGCATGGTGTAGACGAGTCCCTCGATGGTGTGCCAGGAGCCGACCAGGACACCCACCGGCATGTCGCGGCCCCTCCCCTTCGCCGACAGCAGCGCCGACACCGCGGCGCTGTTGAACGCGTCGGCGCCGATGCCGTACACGGTGTCGGTCGGCATGACGACCAGCCGGCCGCCCTTGACGGCCGCGGCCGCCGCCGCGATGCCGCGGGAACGCTGATCGGGGTCGGCGCAGTCGAAGACGTCAGACATCAGCGCCGCTCCTCCTCATCGCTGCGCTCTGCATCGTCGCGACGCGAGACATCAGCGCCGCTCCTCCTGCGGGCGGTCACGAACCGTGGCCGGCCGGTCAGGTCCCGGTGCGCCCGCACGTCGTCGAAAAGCCCGGTGCGGTCGAACAATTCGACGGTCTGGTGCGAGGTGGTGTCGTCGTGCTCGATGCCGATCAGTCCGCCCGGCCGCAGCCACCGGCCGGCCAGTTCGACGACGGGGGCGATCACCGCCAGGCCGTCGGGCCCGCCGAACACCGCGTGGTGCGGATCGTGCTGGGCGACTTCGGGTTCCAGCACGGCACCGTCGGGAACATAGGGCGGGTTGGCCACGACCAGATCCACCCGACCGTCCAGGTCGGGCGCCGAGCCGGGCACACGGGCCAGCTCGATGACGTCGGCGCGCACCAGCTCGACCGTCGTGCCCGCGGCATTGCGGCGCGCATATTCCAGGGCCGCATCGGAATTGTCGACGCCGACGATGCGCGCCGGCAGGCCCCGGCCGGCGCGATGGTGAGCCAACGCTACCGCCAGGGCGCCCGACCCGGTGCACAGGTCGACGATGACGGGCCGCGGTGGAAGTTGTTGCGCGGTGGCCCATTCCAGCAGCGCCTCGGTTTCGGGACGCGGGACGAAGACCCCTGGTCCGACGTGCAGCAGGACCGGACCGAAGGCCGCCGTCCCCAACAAATGCTGCAACGGCACCCGCCGGGCGCGGGCCAACACCGCGTCACGGTACCGCTGGAAGAACTCTTGACCCGGCGACTCGAGCAAGCCCAGCCGGCCTCGGTCGACGCCCGCCAGGTGCGCGGCCAGCTGCTCGGCATCCCAACGCGCGGAAGCGATTCCGGCTTCGGCGAGGGTGGCCGTCGCGTCGTCGATCGCGCGCCGCAGGCTGAGCCGGATCGTCCCGCTGCTCATCGTGTGCATCGTCGCCGGGAGGTCATGCCTGCTGCAACCGCGACTGCTTGTCGGCGGCGGCCAGCGCGTCGAACAACGCATCCAGGTCGCCGTCGAGCACCTGGTCGAGGTTGTGCGCCTTGAAGCCGATGCGGTGGTCGGTAATCCGGTTCTCCGGAAAGTTGTAGGTGCGAATGCGTTCGCTGCGGTCCACGGTGCGAATCTGGCTGGCCCGATCGGCCGACGCCTCGGCCGAGGCCTGCTCCTCGGCCATGGCCTGCAGCCGGGCCGCCAGCACCTGCAGCGCGCGGGCCTTGTTCTGCAGCTGCGAACGCTCGTTCTGGCAGGTGACCACGACGCCGGTGGGCAGGTGGGTGATCCGCACCGCGGAGTCCGTGGTGTTGACGCCCTGCCCGCCCTTGCCCGACGAGCGGAACACATCGATGCGCAGATCGGACTCGTCGATCTGCACCTCGGCGACCTCTTCGGGTTCGGGATAGACGAGCACACCCGCCGCCGAAGTGTGCACGCGGCCTTGGGATTCCGTGACCGGGACGCGCTGCACCCGGTGCACCCCGCCCTCGAACTTCATCCGCGACCACACGCCGTCGGCGCTGTCGCCCTTGCTGCGGATGGACAGCGTCGCGTCCTTGTAACCGCCCAGGTCCGAGGTGATCTCGTCCAGCACCGTGACCGTCCAGCCGTGCCGCTCGGCGTAGCGGATGTACATCCGGGCCAGGTCGGCGGCGAACAACGCCGACTCTTCGCCGCCTTCACCGGATTTGACCTCGAGCACGATGTCGTCGGCGTCGTGCGAGTCGCGCGGGGCCAGCATGTCGGTCAGCTGGGTGTCCAACTGGGCCACCCGGGATTCCAGGTCGGCGACCTCGGCGGTGAACGAATCGTCGTCGGCGGCCAGTTCGCGCGCGGTCTCGAGGTCCTCTCGGGCGGCCATCAGCTTGCGGTAGGTGCCGACGATCGGGGCGAGCCGGGCGAACCGCCGCCCGGCCTTGCGGGCCTCGTCGGGATTGCTGTGCAGGTCGGGGTCGGACAGCCGGCGTTCCAGGTCGGCGTGTTCGGCCAGCAGCACGTCGATGGTCTGAACCGGCTGCGTCATCTCACACCTCCTGCCCTGCCCCGCGCCACGACCGCAAACGTGAACCGACGCCCGGCCTGTGCGACTGCGCGCACAGTTCGGGCGTCGGGAACCGAGCTATTTGTCGGCGCTTTCGGCTTTCTCGGCGCCGGCCTTGCGCTTGCCGTAGCGCTTCTCGAAACGGGCCACCCGGCCGCCGCTGTCCAGGATCTTCTGCTTGCCGGTGTAGAACGGGTGGCACTGCGAGCACACCTCGACGACGATGCGGCCACCGTCCTTGGTGCTGCGGGTCTGGAACGTGTTGCCGCACCCACAGAGCACCGTGGTCTCCGCGTAGGTGGGGTGAATGTCAGCTTTCATGATTCCTCTTCGATCTCGTCGCGCGTCGATTATGCCAGGTCAACCGCTACCCGCCCAAAACAGTGGGATGCGTCGGGGCATTCCCGCCGGGCGTCGCGCGGCTAGTCGTTGTCCATCGCCCCTGGCGTGGTCTTGGACACCTGGACCAGGAACTCGTAGTTGTTCTTGGTCTTGCGCAGCTGGCTCATCAGCAGGTCGATGGCCTGGTGCGAATCCAGGCCGGACAGCACCCGGCGCAGCTTGTGCACGATGCCGAACTCGTCCGGCGACAGCAGCAGCTCGTCCTTGCGGGTGCCCGAGGGGTTCACGTCGACCGCCGGGAAGACCCGCCGCTCGGCGATCTTGCGGTCCAGCTTGAGCTCGGCGTTACCGGTGCCCTTGAACTCCTCGAAGATGACGGTGTCACCGGTGGATCCGGTCTCGACCATGGCGGTGGCGATGATGGTCAGCGAGCCGCCTTCCTCGATGTTGCGGGCGGCGCCCAGGAACCGCTTGGGCGGGTAGAGCGCGGTGGAGTCCACACCACCGGACAGGATGCGGCCCGAGGCGGGCGACGCGTTGTTGTAGGCGCGGCCCAGCCGGGTGATCGAGTCCAGCAGCACGACGACGTCCTTGCCCTGCTCGACGAGGCGCTTGGCGCGCTCGATGGCCAGCTCGGCGACCGAGGTGTGGTCGGACGGCGGCCGGTCGAACGTCGAGGCGATGACCTCGCCCTTGACCGAGCGCTGCATGTCGGTGACCTCCTCGGGCCGCTCGTCGACGAGCACGACCATGAGGTGGCATTCGGGGTTGTTCTTGGTGATCGCGTTGGCGATGTCCTGCAGGATGGTCGTCTTACCCGCCTTGGGCGGCGACACGATCAGCGCGCGCTGGCCCTTGCCGATCGGCATGATCAGGTCGATGACCCGGGTGGTCAGCCGGTCCGGCGTGGTCTCCAGGCGCAGCCGCTGGTTCGGGTACAGCGGCGTCAGCTTGCCGAATTCGGGACGCTTCTTGGCGTCCTCGACGGAGCCGCCGTTGACACTGTCCAGGCGCACCAACGGGTTGAACTTCTGCCGTTGGTTGGGTTGTTCGCCGTCCTTGGGCACCCGGACCGCACCGGTCACCGCGTCACCGCGGCGAAGGCCGTTCTTGCGCACCATGTTCATCGACACGTAGACGTCGTGCGGGCCGGCCAGGTAGCCGGAGGTGCGCACGAAGGCGTAGTTGTCGAGCACGTCGAGAATGCCGGCTACCGGTTGGACGACGTCGTCCTCGCGCAGTTCGGCGTCGCCGCCCTCACCGGACCGTTCGCCGCGGCGCCGGCGGTCACGGAAGCGGCGTCCCCGCCGGCCCTGACGTCCCTCGCCGTCGTCGTCCTGCTGGTTGGAGCCGCGCCCCTGCTGGCCACCGGAGCTCTGCTGGTCCTGGTCGCCGCCATCCTGCTTGCTTTGCTCGCGGCTGTCCTGCTTGTTTTGCTCGCGGCCGTCGGTCTCGCGGTCGGCGTCGTCGTTGCCGCGGCCGGCCGCTCCCGCGTCGCGGGACGCGCTGCGTCGTTCGCGGCGCGGCGCCTCGGCGGTGGCGCCGTTCTGGGCCGGCGCCTCGGCGGCGCTTTGAGCGCCGGTGTGGTCGTTGGCGTCCTTGGTGTCGGGCGTGGTGTCGTCCTTGGCGTCCTTGGCGTCGGGCTTGCCGCTGTCCTCGGCCGGCTCGGCGCCGTTGGCCTGCTCAGCGGGCGCGGCCCCGTTGGCCTGCCCCCGGACTTCCTTGATCGCGGCGATCAGTTCGTTCTTACGCATGCCCGACGTCCCCTTGACGCCGACCTGGTTAGCCAGCGCGCGCAGCTCGGGCAGCACCATGGTGGTCAGGGCACCGACCGGCGCATGCGTCTTCGCGTCTGGGGTGTCTGTGGTCACGGCAGGAGAGAGTTGATTGGCGTCAGTGTTTTCGCCAGCCGTGAACAGGTCCGTATCAGTCACGGATTTCCTTTCTTCCCCCGCTGATCAGCTCATACAGGGGGTTCGTTGCATTCAGCCAAATTGCCGAGTGCGCCCAATCATCGACTTTGCAACGGTGATCGCCTGGATCGGCGGAGTAAACGGCGAACCTCGTCCACAAGAAGAATTGGTGTTGTCCTAGCGGCAAGGCAGTATGTATGCAGATGCAGATGCTGCGATTGCTGGACGGCTCCGAGGATAGCCCCCATCCCTGCCGGAAGCAAGCAAACCCTCCGGCCACGCTGTGGATCAACCGACGACGGTGACTCCCGGGCTCCAGCGAACTCCTTGGCCGGCGGTCATTTCGGCGAGGGTGAATCCGTTCGCCGCCCCGTACTCCGTCACTTCCGGGGGCAACGCCGACGCTGTGGTCAGTGCGATCAACGAGGGACCGGCCCCGGAAAGCGTCGCTGCCACGTTATGACGCCGCAGCAGCCGCAAATATTCCGCCGAGGCGGGCATGGCCGGCGCCCGCTGCGGCTGATGCAGCACGTCCTCGGTGGCCGCCATCAGCAGATCCGGGCGTTCGGTGAGCGCGACCACCAGCAACGCGGCCCGGCTCACGTTGAAGCGTGCGTCCTCGTGGCTGACCTGCGCGGGCAGCAGCACCCGGGTCTCCGCGGTCAGCGAGCGTTCCTGGGGAATCGCGCAGTACAGGTGGATATCGGGGTGCAGCCGCAGCGGCGCCGCCGCGTACCGGGGGTGCTGTCCGCCGCGGTCGATCCAGGAAACGATCGCGCCACCAAACACGGCGGCCGCGGCGTTGTCCGGATGCCCCTCGAACTCCGAGGACAGCTGGATCAGCGCAGCATCACTCAGCGGTTGGCAATTCGCTTGTGCGACAAGGCCGTTCGCCGCAGCGAGGCCGCCGACTACCGCCGCGGCGGACGAGCCCAGGCCGCGGGAGTGCGGGATGGCGTTGCGGCAGCGCACCACCAGGCCCGCCGCGCGGACGCCGACGGCGCGCAGGCCGCACTCCACGGCGCGCACCACCAGGTGTTCCGGGCCGAGCGGCACCTGGTCGGCACCCTCGCCCTCGACCTGCACTACCAGGCCGGAATCGGTTGTCTCGACGGTGATCTCGTCGATGAGGCTCAGTGCCAGGCCGATGCTGTCGAAGCCGGGACCGAGATTGGCACTGGACGCCGACACGACGGCGGAGGCCACCAGCCCGGCGGGCAGCATGGAGGTCACCAACAGCCTTTCGTTGCGAGCGCGCCCATTCGTCAGGCCAGCCCGAGCTTCTCGACCACCAGGACCGGATCGACCGGCAGCGGGGTCACGGTCGGCATGTCCCGCAGCGCGGTGTCCGGATCCTTCAGGCCGTTGCCGGTCACCGTGCACACCACCGTCGACCCGCGCGCCACCCAGCCGTCCTCGACCGCCTTCAGCAGTCCCGCGATGCTGGCGGCCGAGGCGGGTTCGACGAACACGCCCTCGGACTCGGCGACCAGATGATAGGCGGCCAGGATCTCGTCGTCGGTGGCCGCCAGGAAGCGGCCGTGGGATTGCTGCTGCGCGTCGACGGCCGCGGTCCACGATGCCGGCGCGCCGATGCGGATCGCGGTCGCGATGGTCTCGGGGTTTTTGACCGGCTCGCCGTGCACGAGCGGGGCCGCCCCGGCGGCCTGGGTGCCGAGCATGCGGGGCAGCTTCTCGATCAGGCCCTCGTGGTGATATTCGGTGTATCCCTTCCAGTACGCGGTGATGTTGCCGGCGTTGCCGACCGGAAGCGCGTGCACGTCAGGCGCGGCGCCCAGGACGTCGACGATCTCGAACGCCGCGGTCTTCTGACCCTCGATGCGCACCGGGTTGACCGAATTGACCAAGGAGATCGTCGGGAAGTCGGCGGCCATCTTGCGGGCCAGCTCCAGGCAGTCGTCGAAGTTGCCGTCGATCTGAATGATCTTGGCGCCGTGCATGACCGCCTGCGCGAGCTTGCCCATCGCGATCTTGCCCTGCGGGATCAGCACCGCGCAGGTGATGCCGGCACGGGCCGCATAGGCCGCCGCCGACGCCGAGGTGTTGCCGGTGGAGGCGCACAGCACCGCCTGCTGGCCGCGCGCCAGCGCGTCGGTGACCGCCATCGTCATGCCGCGGTCCTTGAAGGAGCCGGTGGGGTTGAGGCCCTCGACCTTGAGATGGACTGTGCAGCCGGTCTTTTCCGAGAGCCGGCGGGCCGGGATCAGCGGGGTGCCGCCCTCGAGCAGGGTCACCGGGGTCCAGTCGTCGCCCACCGGCAGCCGGTCCCGGTAGGCCTCGATGAGGCCGGGCCAGGGCTGATGGACGGCGGTGCGCTGGGCGCTCATAGGCTGGTCCCTTCCAGTCGCAGCACGCTCGTCACGCTCTGCACGACGTCCAAATCGGCGAGCGCATGCACGGTTTCGGAAAGCGCGGCATCGGTGGCGGTGTGGGTGACCACGACGATGCGGGCACCCACCCGGCGGCCGCCCTCGTCGGCGACGCCCTCCTGACGGACCTCGGCGATGCTCACCTCGCGCTTGGCGAATTCGGCCGCCACCGACGACAACACACCCGGCTTGTCGGCCACGTTCATGCTCACGTAGTAGCGGGTGGAGATGAAACCCATTGGTGCGACCGGGAGTTGGGCGTACTTGGACTCCCGCGGGCCGCGGCTGCCCAGCACCCGGTTTCGCGCGGCCATCACCAGGTCACCGGCCACCGCGGACGCCGTCGGCGCTCCACCGGCGCCCTGGCCGTAGAACATCAGCCGGCCGGAGGCCCTGGCCTCGACCACCACCGCGTTGAAGGCGCCGTTGACCGTGGCCAGCGGATGGGACAGCGGCACCAGCGCCGGGTAGACGCGCGCCGAAACCCGTTCCTGGCCATCGTCGCCGGTGATGCGTTCGCAGATGGACAACAGTTTGATGGTGCAGCCCAGGGCGCGGGCGGAGGCGAAGTCGGCCGGGGTGATCTTGGTGATGCCCTCCCGGTAGACGTCGTCGGCGGTCACCCGGGTGTGGAACGCGATCGACGCGAGAATCGCGGCCTTGGCCGCGGCGTCGTACCCCTCGACGTCGGCGGTGGGGTCGGCCTCGGCGTAGCCCAGGTCGCTGGCTTCGGCCAGCGCGGTGTCGTAGTCGGCGCCGGTGCTGTCCATCGCGGACAAGATGTAGTTGGTGGTGCCGTTGACGATGCCGGCGACCCGCAGCACCGTGTCACCCGCCAACGACTGGGTCAGCGGCCGGATCACCGGGATGGCGCCGGCCACGGCGGCCTCGAAATACAGGTCCACGTGCGCGCTTTCGGCGGCCTGTGCCAATTCGCCGGTGGAGGTGGACAGCAGCGCCTTGTTGGCCGTGACGACCGACTTGCCGTGCTCGAGCGCGCACAGAATGGCCTTGCGGGACGGTTCCACCGGCCCCATCAACTCCACGACGATGTCAACGTCGTCGCGCGCGGCGAGTCCTTCGATGTCGTCGGTGAGCAGCTCGACCGGAACACCGCGGTCGTCGGCGACGCGGCGCACCCCGACGCCCCGCAGCACCAGGGGGGCACCGATGCGGGCCGCCAGGTCACCGGCGCTGTCCTCGATGATGCGGACGACTTCGCTGCCGACGTTGCCCAACCCGAGTACCGCTACACCAACCGGCTTTTCGTCACGGGGCACAGCTCACCTCACTTCCAGACTCAGTAGATCGTCGACCGTCTCGCGGCGCAGCACCAGACGCGCGCGGCCGTCACGCACCGCGACGACGGCCGGGCGGCAGACCATGTTGTACCGACTCGACAGCGAATAACAGTAGGCGCCGGTGGCGGCCACCCCGATCAGGTCACCGGGCCTCAGATCGCCGGGGACCCAGGTGTCTCGAACCACGATATCGCCGCTCTCGCAATGCTTTCCGACGATCCGGGCCAGCTCGGCGGGTGCATCGCTGACCCGGGAGACCAGCCGGGCGTCGTACTGGGCGTCATACAGCGCGGTGCGGATGTTGTCGCTCATGCCGCCGTCCACGCTCACGTAGCGCCGGTGCGCGGTGGCGCTCACGTCGACGTCCTTGACGGTGCCCACCTCGTAGAGGGTGATGGTGCCGGGGCCGGCGATGGCCCGTCCCGGCTCGACCACCAGCCGCGGTGTCGGCAGCCCCACCGCCGCGGACTCGTGCTGCACGATCGCGCTCAGCTTGCCCGCCAGCTCACCCATCGGCGGCGGATCGTCCGCGGCTAGGTACGAAATGCCAAGTCCCCCACCGAGATCCACGGTGGCTATCTGCGCTGTTTTCTCGACGCCGAACTGCTCGACCGCGTCGTGCAGCAAGCCGATGACGCGGCGGGCGGCGAGTTCGAAGCCGGCGACGTCGAAGATCTGTGAACCGATGTGGCTGTGCAGGCCGACCAGCCGCAGGTGTTCGGTGTCGAAAACCCGGCCGACGGCGGCCAGCGCGGAACCGCTGGCCACGGACAGCCCGAACTTCTGGTCCTCGTGCGCGGTGGAGATGAACTCGTGGGTGTGGGCCTCCACACCGACGGTGAGACGCACGAAGACGTCCTGGACGATGCCCGCGTCGGCCGCGATGGCGTCCAGCCGCTCGATCTCGGTCATGGAGTCCAAAACGACATGCCCCACACCGGCTTTGACCGCGGCCGTCAGCTCCGCGACGGATTTATTGTTGCCGTGGAAGGTGATTCGCTCCGGGGGGAAGTCGGCGTGCAGGGCGACGGCCAGTTCCCCGCCGGTGCACACGTCGAGTGACAGGCCTTCCTCGTCGATCCAGCGGGCCACCTCGCTGCACAGGAAGGCCTTGGCGGCATAGTGCACGTTGTTGCCGCCGCCGAAGGCCGACGCGATCTCGCGGCAGCGGGACCGAAAGTCGTCCTCGTCGACGACGAACAGCGGGGTGCCGTACTCGCGGGCCAGCTCGGTCACCGCGACCCCGGCGATGGTCGCGACGCCGGCCTCGTTGCGAGTTGCGTTGCGAGGCCACACATTCGGCGCGAGCAGCAACAGCTCCTCGGGAGACTGCGGGCGCGGCGGGCTTTCGGGGTGGCGGGTCTCTTCGGCATGCCGAGGACCGGCGGGGTGGACGTTCACATTCGCTCCGGAGCGGTCACGCCCAGTATCGCCAGCCCGTTGGCGATCACCTGCCGGGTCGCCTGGCACAGCGCCAGCCGGGCGGTGTGCAGATCGGTGGGCTGCTCGTCGCCCTGCGGCAGCACCCGGCAGGAGTCGTAGAACCGGTGGTAGTCACCGGCCAGGTCTTCCAGATACCGGCACACCCGGTGCGGCTCGCGCAGCGACGCCGCGGTTTTGAGCACCCGCGGGAATTCGCCGAGGGTGCGCAGCAGCGTCCCCTCCTTGTCGTGGCTGAGCAGTTCCAAGTGCGCGGTGTCGGGGATGAGGCCCAGTTCGGCGGCATTACGGGCCAGCGCGGACAGCCGAGCGTGCGCGTATTGCACGTAGTAGACCGGGTTTTCGTTCGACGCCGAGGACCATAGCGCCAGGTCGATGTCGATCGGGGTGTCCACCGAGGAGCGGATCAGGCTGTAGCGCGCCGCGTCGACGCCGATCGCCTCGACCAGATCGTCGAGCGTGATCACGGTTCCCGCCCGCTTGCTCATCCGGACCGGTTGGCCGTTGCGAACCAGGTTGACCATCTGCCCGATGAGCACCTCGACGGCGGCCGGGTCGTCGCCGAACGCGGCAGCGACCGCCTTGAGCCGGGCGATGTAGCCGTGGTGGTCGGCGCCCAGCATGTAGATGCACAGGTCGAAGCCGCGCTGCCGCTTGTCCAAGTAGTAGGCGATGTCGCCGGCGATGTAGGCGGGCTTGCCGTCGCTCTTGATCACCACGCGGTCTTTGTCGTCACCAAATGCACTGGTGCGCAACCACGTTGCGCCGTCCTTCTCGTAAATGTTGCCGGTTTCGCGCAGCCGGGCGATGGCCTGGTCGACCCGGCCGCTGGTGTGCATCGAGTCTTCGTGGGTGTACACGTCGAAGTCGGTGCCGAACTCGTGCAGCGACTCTTTGATGTGGGTGAACATCAGGTCGACGCCGATGGCGCGGAAGGTCTCGCGCAGCTGCGGCTCGGGCAGGCTCAGCGCGTCGGGCGCCTGGCGCAGCACCTGGGCGGCGATGTCGTTGATGTAGCTGCCGGCGTAGCCGTCTTCGGGCGTCGGCTCGCCCTTGGCGGCGGCGATCAGCGAGCTGGCGAACCGGTCGATCTGGGCGCCGTGGTCGTTGAAATAGTATTCGCGCACCACGCCGGCGCCCTGGGTGGACAGCAGCCGGCCCAGCGCGTCGCCGACGGCGGCCCACCGGGTGCCGCCGATGTGGATCGGCCCGGTGGGGTTGGCCGAGACGAATTCCAGGTTGATGTTGTGGGTGGATTGCGCGTCGGAGTGGCCGTAGCGGTCGCCGGCGTCGAGCACGTTGGTGACGACGATGGCCTGCGCCGACGCCTCGAGGCGCAGGTTGATGAAGCCCGGGCCGGCCACCTCCGCCGAGGCGATGCCGTCGGTTTCGGCCAGCGCGGCGGCCAACCATCCGGCCAGCTCGCGGGGATTGGCGCCGACCTTTTTGCCCAGCTGCAGCGCGAGGTTGCTGGCGTAGTCGCCGTGCTCGGGGTTGCGGGGGCGCTCGACGACGACCGTCGCCGGCAACGCGGCCGCGTCCAGCCCACGCTCGGCCAGCACCGCGGCGGCGGTGTTTCTGAGCAGCTCGGCGAGGTCAGCGGGGGTCACGAGCGTCCATCCTATTGGCTGAGGTGCCCGCGCCCCGAATCCATTGCGGTGACGAAGCGGTCATCCGGATGCGTTAGGCTGTCGGGGCCCATTGGTGCAACAACAACGTTGTCGCGCCCCCGTAGCTCAGGGGATAGAGCGTCTGCCTCCGGAGCAGAAGGCCGCAGGTTCGAATCCTGCCGGGGGCACCAGGTCAGACGGTATTTCTGACCACCGCGTGCAACATACGTGCAAGATTGCACGGTCAGCGTGCCGCCGCCTCGGTGAACATGGGCACCCACCCGTCGCAGTCGTCGCCGTCGCAGCCGCGCAAGCTGACCACCGTCACCTCGCCCCTCGCGTAGGCCACCGCGTCCTGATTCGACACATGGCGCAACGCTCGCTGAGCGTCGATGTCGGTCAACGGTTCTGGACGACAGCGGGCGCAGTCACAATCACCGAGGGCGGCGGGCTCGGCGGGGGTCGTGAGGTCCGCGCGCAGCTTCGCCCGGCCCGCCCTAGCCAACTCCCCGCCGCCTATCGTGCCGACGGTGCGCAGGACGGCGGTGCAGCCGGTCACCGGCCACCCACCCGGCGCGTCATCCATGCCGGGGGCGGTGAAATCTTGCCCTCGCGGGCACGGCGGGCGGTGTCCATTGGGGTGACTACGTGCATCCCCTGGCCGATGGAGTGCGCCAGCACGTCGTAGGCCACCACTGCCGCCGCCACCCGGTCGGGCTGGTGCTGCCCGCTTCCCACGTCACCGCCTGCGCCTCGAAGTCGGGCAGGAACCCCGCCACTCGGCACCGTCCGACCTCCAGCGCGGCGAGCAGGCCGGTGGACCGGGCCACGGCGTCGCCCTTGCCGCGGTCGGTGCCCTTGGGTGGCCAGCCGGTGACGCGGATGGGCCGGTCCACGCGGAACCGCGCCAGCACCTCGGTGACCAACCGGGTGTAGGTCGCCCTGGCGGCGAACGCCTCCACGGCGATCTCGCTGGCACCCACGTCGGCGGCGAGCTGCACGGCCCGCACCGCCCAGGCGTCCGATGTCATCCGGCCCGACACGTCGGCGATGAGCGCCACCACGCCGTCGGCGGTTAGCGCGGCGGCGATGATGCCGGTCTCGTCGCCCTGCCCCGAGTCGGCGGGGTCCACGCCCACCACGATCTTGACCGTCCCCGGCGGCGCGGCTGGCAGCCGCCAGGTGTCAATCCACGCCGCCTTGACCAGCCCGCCCTCGGGGGTGGACGGGGTGCCTAGATACATCGCCGCCCACGCCCGCGAACCCACCTCCGTCTTGATCTCGCGGAACTGCTCGGCGGTGCGCCCGACGGCGGATGTCATTGCCACGCCGCTGCGTTCGCGGCCCAGCGCGTCGGGCACCCCGGCGGTACTGATGGCCGGGATGTTCACGCAGCGCCACCGGCTGCCGGGTTCGGCCAGCAGCGACCCGGCGAGGTCGTCAGGGTGCCACCGGGTGAGGACGATAATGGCCGACGCGCCGGGCATCAGCCGGGTCATCAATGACGCACGCATCTCGGCATAGAGGCGCTTGCGGTAGGCGTCGGAGTCGGCCTCCTGCGCACCCTTCACGGGGTCATCGACCAACAGCACCGATGCGCCGAACCCGGTTGTGCTGGACAGGATGCCGCCCGCCAACATGCCTCCCCGGTGACCGGCAACCCGCCAGCGGCCCACGGCCTGCTTGTCCGCCGCCAGCTCGATGCCGACGACGGCGGGGTTCTCGGCGATGAGTCGCCGCGCGGCGGCGCTGTGTTCCTCAGCCAGGGCGTCGCCGTAGGACTTCACGATGACCTCGGCGTCGGGATCGCGCGACAGCAGCCACACCGGGAACACCTGCGAAGTCTGAACGCTCTTGCCAGTCCTCGGCGGCATCGTGACGATGAGCCGCGCGTCGGGCGTCTCCACCGCACGCACCAACTCGTCGGACAGCAGCTTGATGGCCGGGGTGACCACGTAGCCGGGGATGAGCCGCCGGGCCAATTCCGCCGGGGTGTCTGGTCGCCGCCGGGCGCGGGCCGACGCGGTGGCACGGGCGGCGGTCATGGCCGCGATGGGGGTGCGCGGGCGGTCGGTCATCGCTGTCATGCGGCCCTCCGTTGGGGTTTTAACCCGGCGCACTGCGCGTCCCACAGGTCCGAGCGCGTCCAAGAGTGTTCGCAGCGGTCGCATACGTACTCACACACGACGCCCCTACCGCCGCGCCAGGTGACGGCATCGGGCTCGGTGTGGGTGGCGAGGCGCACGCAGCGGTCGGCGTGGTGCCCCGCCGGGTTGCACCGAGGGCAGTAGTCGGGCAACCAGAAGTCGTGAAACGGATTGGGCGTCATCGTGTCTCCTCGGGTGGTCGGTGGGTGCCGTCGTCGTTGGGTGCTGGCCCACCGCGCTCTACCGAGGCCAATCGGAGCGCGGCGGGGCGGTCAGGTAAGCGGTGGAACGGGGCGCATACCGGCTCGCAGCCCGGCCAGTTGCGAGCTGCCTGGCCCGCCGCCATCGGTGATGCCCAGCGCCTCGCACACGTCGGTCTGGTTGACCTCCCCGGTGCGGTGGAGCTGTTTGGCCACGCGGATCACGGCGGGCCAGGCGCGCTCGATGACGGGCTGGACGGCGTGCCCGAGGTGGGTGCCGCCAGCGGCGGTCAGCACGCCGCAATCACTACGCGCGCCACCGTCGAACAACGCATACATCTCACGCTGAGTCGGACGGCGACCACCGGCACGCCACCGCGCCTGTGCCCACGGCCCCGCATAGGTGATCTCCTCGTCACGCCCGTGCGGAGAGTCGGAAAAGCTGGTCACACCCTCCACGCCCGACACGCGGCTGTCGCTCACCACAGCGGTGCGCAGTTGAGCGCCGAAAATCACGCCCGCCACGGAGTGGCCCGCCTCATGGACGCAGATTTCGAGGTGCTGCCGCTGGCGGGCGGTCAGGTCGGCCACGGTCGGCAGGCGCTTGGATGCGGGCGCTGGCTTCGGTGGGGTCGGCGCGGCGGGCCGGGCCGCAGCGGTGCGGACGGCGGGACGGCCCGCAGCAGCGGCGAGGGTCGCGCGTGCGACCTGTTCGGCCACGGCGATGAGGTCGTCCCTGGTGATGGTCGGCTCGGTGGTCATTGGTGGTGTGTCCTTCCCTGGTGGTGTTGGCGGCTGGTCACGGCGCGGTGGCCGACGCCGGGGCGGCGGTGCGGAACACATCCGGTCCACCACCGTCCCGGCGTCGATCGGCAGTGACCGGGGTCTGCGTGTCGTTGCGTTCCAACAGTTTTCGGGCGTTCTTCTGACGTTCCCTGCGGTCGCGGGCATCGCCACGCGCTGCCGCCGCGTCCAGGTGACGGTCGATGCACGCCGCGCAGGTGTATCCCCACACGCTGCCCCGGTGCCGCCAGCACGGCCCCCCGCACGACTGGCAGGCCGGGCCGGTGTAGGTGTCCGGCGCGTCGGCATCGGCGGCGGTCACGGCGTCACCTCCACCGCTGCCACCACGGCCTCGTAGCCCACCAGCACCGACCGCTCGGCGACGGCGACGTAGAGGTTGTGGCGCTCGTCCAACGCCGTGCGGACCTGCGGCACGTCGCGCCACCCGAACAGCGGCGCGCTGGTGGCCACGATGGTGCCAGCCAGCCCGGCACGGTAACCGCCGTCGAACACCAGCGCGTGCCCGCCGGGGGTCGTCCACTTCGCACCCGAGCGCGTGATGAGTTGCGCCGCAACGAACACCGGCAGCCAAGCGGGTGAGGCGTGGACGTAGCCCAGCACGTTGGCCTCGGCGAACTCGGCCTCAATGTGCGCCAGCGCAGCCACCACGTCGGCCACCGCCGGGATGGCGTCCAGGTCGGCGGCATCGACCAACAGCCGCGCGGCGAACTGACGCGCCACCACGACCGACTCCCGCAGCCGCAACGCCTGCGCAGCGCGCTGCTCCACCTCGCGGCGCGACGGCTCGGTGGCATCGCAGGAGTCGAACGCCCAGACCACCAGCGGGTCGAACGGGTCAAGCACGCCGCCGCGCTCGCCCTCCTTGCGGTCGCCGTCCAGGGCGGGAACGCCACACCAATCTGTATCCCACACGCCCACCTGGTCGCCGGGGAAGTTCGCGCCGCGCACCTCCACGCCGGTCAGGTGACGACTGGCCTCGTCGGTGCCCACGTCGGTCCAGAACACCGACGAGTACAGACCGCCGGGCGCAGGGTTGACCGGCGGTGCCTCGAAACGCACCGGCAGCATGTCGGGGTGGGTGGTCACTGGGAAGTCGGGTAGTGCGGTGGTCATCGGTGTCTCCTATGCGTCGATGCCCATAGCGGCCAGTTCGGCGCGGGCGCGGTCGTCGGTGTTCTGGTGGTCCTGGCGGTGGTCGGCGTAGTCGTCGCGGTTCAGTCGGCGTTCCAGCGCCGTCGCGGCGTGGTCGATGGTGCGAGACAGCAGCCGCGCCAATAGGTCCGACCGCGACGGCTGCCCCCGCAGCGCAGCGGCGTTCGGCGGGTGCGACTGCGCCAACAGGGTGGAGAACTCGGCATCGACCGTCTCGGCCATCGCCACCAACGCCGCCGCCCACGCGCCGGTCGCCAGGTCCTCCTCGGTGATGTGAGGCAGCGCCGGGCGCGGGGCCAGGTCCACCAGCGTGGTCACCGCGTAGCGGCGCTTGCCCGGCTCGTTGGCCAGGTGCGCGGTACGGCGGCGGGCATCGGCCTCGGCCACCCACCCGACGACATCGCCGACGAGTTCGTGGACCTCCTCGGCCATCCACGTCACCGTCGCTGTGGAGCGCAGGAACCGGCTGGGCCGGGCATCATCGGCGATCCGCTGCGCCAACGGGTTCACCTGCTCGGCGATCTCGCGGGCCAGGGACCAGTCGCCGCCGTACTGGCCGACGGTCAGCCCGACGCGCCGCCGGTCGCGGTGCTCGGCCTGGCTGTACCGACGCGGCGGCTGTGGACGCAGTGCGGCGAGCGCGGCGGGAGTACCGCGCCGGGCGATGACGTGAGACGGCGTGTCGTTCACCGGGCCACCGTCTCGGTGTCGGCCTCGGCGTGCTGGTCGATGAGGTCCATGAGCGAGTCGGCCCGTTCCGGCGTGATGTCGAGGTTCCTTACCAGGAACGCGTGCCGCCGCAGCCACGACAACGCGGCGCGCGCCTCGTCGACGCGGGGGCCGTCGGTCTCGCCGCGCGAGGCCATTGCACCGAGCCGGGAACGCCAGAACTCCACCGAGTGGGTGCGCGGATGGGTGGCGGGCGCGGGCGGGCTAGCGGCTGTCATGCCCCTACGTTAAGCCGCTTGCGTGCATAGCCGGAAAGCCTGAAAGCCGTTGCGGTATAACAAAACTAACCTAGCTATACCGATATCGGTTACCGTGCAACGCCTTACGACGTGGCGAAACACGGCGATGCGGAGGGAGCGTCCCGGGGAGTGGTGTAAGTGATGGCGGCGTGTCGGTCCCTGACGTAAGAGGGCCATCGCGTGAGTCTCTGTGGTGAAACGACCAAGAATCACTACCGAGAGGAACATCGCGATGGCCCTGGACCAGTCTGCCTTGCTGGAGGTGCTCGACGCACTGCGCACCGCCGATGCCGGTGAGCGGATCACTCAAGCCGCCGAAACGATCTACCAAGCCTTGATCGACGCGGAGTTGACCGCGTTCATCGGGGCTTCTCCCCATGAGCGCACCGAGACCCGCTCCAATCAGCGCAACGGCTCGCGTCCGCGCACGCTGTCCACGGTCGCAGGGGACCTGGAACTGCGGATTCCCAAGCTGCGCACCGGGTCATTTTTCCCGGCGTTGTTGGAGCGGCGTCGCCGGGTCGATCAGTGCTTGTTCGCGGTGGTGATGGAGGCCTACCTGCACGGCACCTCCACCCGCAAGGTCGACGATCTGGTCAAGGCACTGGGTACCGATACCGGGATCTCCAAAAGCGAGGTCAGCCGGATCTGCAAAGACCTCGACACCGAGGTCGCGGCCTTCCGGGACCGGCCGTTGGGTGATCAGCGCTTTCCGTATGTCTTCCTCGACGCCACCTACTGCAAGGCCCGGGTGAATCATCGGGTGGTGTCGCAGGCGGTGGTCATCGCCACCGGGGTGGCCGCTGACGGGCGCCGCGAGGTACTGGGCTTTGAGGTCGGAGACTCCGAGGACGGGGCGTTCTGGACCGCGTTTTTGCGGTCGTTGAAATCCCGCGGTCTGGCCGGAGTCCAACTGGTCATCTCCGATGCCCATGCCGGACTGCGCAGTGCCATTGACGCCGTGCTGATCGGGGCCGCCTGGCAGCGGTGTCGAGTGCACTTCCTGCGCAACGTGCTCGCCCAAGTGCCCAAGGGCTCCGCAGAGATGGTCGCCGCCGCGATCCGCACCGTCTTCGCCCAGCCAGACGCCGAGCACGTGCGCGAACAACTCGACACCATCGCCGGCATGCTCGGCCGCCAGTTCCCCAAGGTCGAAACCATGTTGCGCGAGGCCGCCGCCGACATCACCGCCTTCGCCGACTTCCCGGTGGCCCACTGGAAAAAGATCTGGTCAACCAACCCACTGGAGCGATTGAACAAGGAAATCAAACGCCGCACCGACGTCGTCGGCGTGTTCCCCAACCCCGCCGCGCTGTTACGGCTGGCCGGCTCGGTACTCGTTGAGGCCCACGACGAATGGCAGGTCGCCGACAAGCGCTACCTCTCCGAGACCAGCCTCGCTCTGCTCGACGTCAGTGACCAAAGTGCCGAAACCATTGCCCCCACAGCCGCTCTCACGGCATAGTGGCTACCACAGAGCCACACGCGGACACGCGACCGCTCTTACACCACTCCACGGGACGTGACCGATGCGGACACCGACGCCTGCCGACCAAAACTAGTCCGCAATCTCAGGTGTGTCGGACCGCTAGCGGGGTCGGCGGTGGCTACCAGTCAGTCCCCCAGCAATGATCGGTGCAGCGTCTCCACACGGCGGGCGATGTCGTCGCGGACCAACCGCATCCGCTCAATCCCGTCGATGCCTCGTTCGGACGGTTCGTCGGTGACCCAGGTTTCAACCGTGACGCCCTCGGTTGGTTCGACCTGCGCCTCGCGTCCCAGAACGACGACCCGATCCACGTGAGCCAAGACATCACGGTCAATGGGCTTTGGGTGCTCGGCTGAGATGTCCACGCCGACCTCGGCAAGCGACTCGGCGGACAGGGCGTTGAGGGCGTCACCCGGCCTGGTGCCCGCCGAAAACACGTCCACGGTGTCGCCCGCGACCTTGCGCATCAGCCCCGCCGCCATCTGCGACTTGCCCGCGTTCTTGACACAGACGAACAGCACGCTCGGTTTGGCGCTCAACTGACTGGCGTGATGTGGAGTTCGGCCAGCAGGCGGCGCACGCGGCTTTCGATCTCGTCTCGGATCGGTCGAACAACGTCAACACCTTGCCCGGCGGGGTCGGTCAAATCCCAGTTCTCGTAACGCTTGCCGGGGAAGAACGGGCAGGCGTCGCCGCACCCCATCGTGACCACGACGTCGGACGCTTGCACGATCTCGTCGGTCCACGGCTTGGGAAACTCGCGGGTGATGTCGATACCGACCTCGGCCATCGCCTGGACGGCGGCGGGGTTGATCTCGTTGCCTGGTTCGGACCCACCGGACCACGCCACGCCCTGGTCGCCCGCGAGGTGGTTGAAATAGCCGAGGGCCATTTGAGACCGACCCGCGTTGTGGGTGCACAGGAACAGCACCGTGGGTTTGGTGTCGGTCACCTTGCCCTCGACGCGCGCCAACGCGGTGAGCCGTTGGCGTGCCCACCGTTCGGCCAGCAGCGGCAGAAAATTAGGAACGGTTGCGCGCCCGGCGAATTGGTCATACGAGGAGTGGAGGAACCGTTCGATGGTCTCGACCCCGAAGTGCTCGGCGAAATCGTCGTGCAATCGCGTGGAGGCTGTTCTCAACGCGAGTTGCTGATCAATCGAGATGTCGCGCCGTACGTGCGCGGCCAGGGATGCGGGGCTGTCGGTCATGGTGTGTTCCGAT
>NZ_JAOS01000008.1:0-4223 GCF_000523975.1 Mycobacterium sp. MAC_080597_8934
TGCTGAGGAGCGGCGCAGATGACTCGCGTTTTGGTGACGACGACGAGCCGCAGATCCTGCGCGCGCTGCGCATCAACCTGTCGGTGCGCGGGTACGAGGTGGTCACCGCGTCGACCGGCGCGGGCGCGTTGCGGGCCGCCGCCGAGCACAAACCCGACGTGGTGATCCTCGACCTCGGGCTGCCGGACATCTCCGGGATCGACGTGCTGGCGGGGCTGCGCGGTTGGCTCACCGCGCCGGTGATCGACCTCGGGCTGCCGGACATCTCCGGGATCGACGTGCTGGCGGGGCTGCGCGGTTGGCTCACCGCGCCGGTGATCGTGTTGTCCGCCCGCACCGATTCGTCGGACAAGGTCGAAGCGCTGGACGCCGGGGCCGACGATTACGTCACCAAACCCTTTGGGATGGACGAGTTCCTGGCTCGGCTGCGGGCGGCGGTGCGCCGCAACACCGCGGCCTCCGAGATGGAACAGCCGGTCGTCGAAACGGAGTCGTTCACCGTCGACCTGGCCGCCAAGAAGGTCACCAAGAACGGCAGCGAGGTGCACCTCACCCCCACCGGGCTGCCGACATCTCCGGGATCGACGTGCTGGCGGGCTGCGCGGTTGGCTCACCGCGCCGGTGATCGTGTTGTCCGCCCGCACCGATTCGTCGGACAAGGTCGAAGCGCTGGACGCCGGGGCCGACGATTACGTCACCAAACCCTTTGGGATGGACGAGTTCCTGGCTCGGCTGCGGGCGGCGGTGCGCCGCAACACCGCGGCCTCCGAGATGGAACAGCCGGTCGTCGAAACGGAGTCGTTCACCGTCGACCTGGCCGCCAAGAAGGTCACCAAGAACGGCAGCGAGGTGCACCTCACCCCACCGAGTGGGGATGCTCGAGGTGCTGGTCCGCAATCGGGCAAGCTGGTCGCCGCGAGGAGCTGCTCAAGGAGGTCTGGGGCCGGCGTATGCCACCGAAACCATTACCTGCGTGTGTATCTCGCGCAGCTGCGCCGCAAGCTGGAAAACGACCCGTCGCACCCCAAACACCTGCTGACCGAATCGGCATGGGGTATCGATTCGAGGCGTGAGCGAGGCGATTGCGGTGCGGGCTGCGGCCGGCACTACCGCCTCGCCAGCCCCACCGGCCACTCGCGTCCCCGCGCCGGGCACTCGGTTAAGTGCCCGCCTCACAGCGACAACGGGCCGCCTCACGCAGGCCAAGACACGCTGATGGATTCGGTGTTCGGTGGAGCGCGGCATGCCGCCGGCCGTATCGGCCCGGCCGAGCCGGCGTACCCGCCCATGCACGATCTCCCAACGCAGCGCATCCGACACCGCCTTCGACGGCCGGCCTGCACGCAAAAGCCATGCCAGTCAAGCGCTTTGATCAGCTCGCCGATGTCGGCCGGTCCGTGCACGGCCAGCTGCATCGCCAGCACGTAGCGCAGCTCTATTCCCTTGAGTAGTAGTCGATTCATTGCCGAACCGTCCCACACGGTGTGACATCCCCGGTTGTCGCTCAGAGGCGGGCACTTAACACCTCGCCTCCAGCGGGGACATCCGTGAGGGACATCGAGCGGGGACGTCCGTGAGGGACCTCCAGCGGGGACGTCCGTGAGGGACCTCCAGCGGGGACGTCCGTGGGGGACCTCCAGCGGAGACGTCCGTGACCCAAGTGGCCTACCCCGCGATGGACAGCACGATGCCGTCCAGGATGTCGTGCTCGCTGACCGTCAGCTCGTCGATGCCCGCGCGGGCACGGAACTCCCGCGCCAGTTCCTCCACCACGACCGCGCCTCCGGCGATCACGTCGGCCCGCCCCGCATGCATCGGCGGCAGCGCCGCGCGCTGGGCCCGCGTCATGCCGATCAGCCGTTCGCACACCGCCAGCAGATCCCGCCCACTCACCCGCGAAAGATGAATGGCCGCAGAATCATACGCCGGCAAATCGTGAGCCAGCGCCGACAGCGTGGTCATCGTCCCGGCCACCCCGACCCAGGTTCGCGCCCCTTCCACGGGCACCACCCCCAGCGCGACCTCGAGCCGTTCGCGCACCACCTGACGGGCCAGCGCCACCTCCTCGGGCGTCGGCGGGTCGGAATGCAGGCATCGCTCGGTCAGCCGCACGCAGCCGATGTCGGCCGAGTGGCTCGCCGTCACCCCGTCACTGCCGCCGACCACGATCTCCGTCGACCCGCCGCCCAGATCAACGACCACGAAAGGACCGGCCGCACTGTCCAATTCGCCGACCGCCCCGCGGAACGACAGCTCGGCCTCGTCGGCGCCGGTGATCACTTCGGCCACCGCACCGGGCAGCACCGCGCCCAGCACGTCGGCCGTCATGGAAAAGAAGTCGGCCCGGTTGCCGACGTCCCGGGCGCCGACGTGGCCACCATCCGCACCCGCTGCACACCATGTTGTTTCAGCAGATCCGCGTAGTCGCTCAGCGCCGCGCGGGTGCGCGCGATGGCCTCCGGCGCGAACTCCCCGGTCGCGTCCACACCCTGACCCAACCGCACGATCCGGGTCTCACGGTGCACGTCGCGCAGCCGGCCGTCGCGCACGTCGGCGATCAGCAACCGGATCGAGTTGGTGCCGCAGTCGATTCCCGCGAGCCTGCCGGTCACCATCGGCCCTCCTGTAAAACTCCGGCCAGCGCGGGATCGGCGGCCAGGATCGACAACGCCTGGTCCCCAAAGGGATTCACGCCCGGCCCCTTGGCCAGCGAATGAGCGATCAGCACGTGCAGGCACTTGACCCGGTCCGGCATGCCGCCGGCCGAAAACGTGGTGCCCAGGGGTTCGATCGCGTCCCGTTCGGCCAGATACGACTCGTGGGCACGCCGGTACGCGGCCGCCAATTCCGCGTCCTGACTCAGCCGCTCGGTCATCTCCCGCATCAACCCCGTCGTCTCCAACCTGCTCGCGGCCGCCGTCAGCGCGGGATGCGTCAGGTAGTACAGCGTTGGAAACGGTGTTCCGTCAGGGAGTTTCGGCGCGGTCTTCACCACACCGGGTTCGCCGTTGGGACACCGGTAGGCGATGGCGAGCACCCCGCGCGGTTCACGCCCGAGTTGACGCGCCACCGCATCCAGGTCGGCGCGATCAACCACCGGGACCCGCGGGATTCGGTGCGGGCGGCGGAACCGGACCGGGCGGACCCGGTTCGGCCGGGGGAGCTTGCGGGACAGCAGGATTGGCCGGCGGCAGGTGCGGAGCATCGGCGATGGTGTGCCACAGCGAGGTGTACCACGGGTCGTTGTTGACCGGCTTCGCCGACGGCGATCCCGGCTGGGTGGGTTCGGCGGCGGTCGGCGGAAGCTGAACCTGGAACGGGATGTCCCCGGGCTTGACGAAGCCGAGCCGCTCGCGGGCCTGGGCCGCGATATAGGCCGGGTCGGCGAGTTTGGCCTTGCGCTGCTCCAAGTCGGCGATCTGGCGGCGCAGCGCCGCCTCGCTGGCGGCCAGCTGATTCATCTCGGTGCGCTGGGCGAAATAGGTGCGCACCGGCCCGGCGATGGTCAACGTCAGCACGCAGATCACCGCGGCCAGCACCGCCGCGCGCCGGGCGGTGAAACCCAGCCGCTGCTCGGAGCGCTGCTCCACCGACTCGGCGGCCTGCCGCACGATGGGTTCGACCACCGGCTCGTGCTGCGCCCGGGCGGTCTTGCGGGCGGTGACGGTCTGCGACGGCTTGGCCGCGCGACGGCGCCGAACCGAATCGCCGGCCTTCCCCGGCCGCGATGCCGGGGAGCGGCGCTTCGGATCGGGCTTGGCGGGCAAGCTATCTGGTCTCCAACGCGAACCGCGGGAAGGCCAGGTCGCCGGCGTAACGCGCGGCGTCGCCGAGCGCCTCCTCGATCCGCAGCAGCTGGTTGTACTTGGCCACCCGCTCGCTGCGGGCCGGCGCTCCGGTCTTGATCTGCCCGCTGCCGACGGCCACCGCCAGGTCGGCGATCGTGGTGTCCTCGGTTTCACCGCTGCGGTGGCTCATCATCGTGCGGTAGCCGCTGTGGTGGGCCAGCGCGACGGCGTCCAGCGTCTCGGTCAGCGTGCCGATCTGATTCACCTTGACCAGCAACGCATTTGCGACGCCCTTCTCGATACCCTCTTCCAGGCGTTCGGGATTGGTGACGAAGACGTCGTCGCCGACGAGCTGCACCCGGTCGCCGATCGACGCGGTCAGCGCCGCCCAGCCGTCCCAATCATCTTCGGACAGCGGGTCTTCGATGGACACCA
>NZ_JAOS01000009.1:0-74368 GCF_000523975.1 Mycobacterium sp. MAC_080597_8934
GCGAGGATGTCGGGCAGCTCGGTGTCCAAGCGTAACGAGCCGTTCTCGTCGGCGAAGCGGGTGCCCGTGACCGCCAGTTGGCCCGCGCTCGTCGCCACGGCGTAGTCGGCGTCGCGCAGCGAGGACGAGTGCACGCCGGTCCCGTTGACCGAGACGAACAGCGCCCCAGGCTTAAGCCAGCTGGTGCGGAACTTGACCTCGGTGGCCGGCCCAGCCGAGGTGGCAACTAGAACGTCGGCTTCGCTGGCGGCTTTCTCGGGGTCGGTGACGATTTCGATGTCTCGGTCGGGGTATTGCTCGCGGACATGCGCGCGCACGGCGGCGATGCCATCGGGATGGGTGCCGAACAGCAGGAGCCGATCCAAGTCCGGCAGAGCAGTCAGCAGGTACGGGAAGGTGTATCGGCCTTGGGCGCCCGAACCGGTCACCAGCGCGGTGCGGGCCCCGGGCGGTGCGCATGCGCCCGCGATCAGCGCGGTGTTGGCGGCAGTTCGTAGCGCGGTCACTCGGAAGCAGTCCATCAATGCTATTGGCAAACCCGCTTTATCGTCGTAGAGCGTGATGGTGATGTATTCTTTTTTCCCGTCGTCGTTTTGCATATAATAGTCTTTAAACGCCGTGATTTGTGAACCGCCGTCATAGCCGGGCATCGCATAGGCGGCCGAATCCCGGTACGGCGAGCGCATCATGATTTTTGCCGGCGCCCGGGAAGAACCTTCGGCCACTCGCAGATAAGCGCCCTTGACCAGTTCCATTACCTCAGTGGGACTGATCGCAATGTCGGCGATATCGCTGCGTGTTAGCACGCGCAATCCCACGTCCTCGCGGTCCAGAATCTGCTGTACCGGTCGGCTGCCTGTTGCTGCAGAAACCATTACTGTATTCCGTCCTCTCGTATTTTGATCCAGCCGCAGTGATGAATGGGAAGTCTGCTGCGCACAATACTTGCAGCGCGTCTATGCAGGAATTTTCACGTCGACTGAGCCATTTCCTCCCTGCATCCCCGCAGCCGCCTTTCGGATCGGTATTGCCCCGCGCAGCAGTGTGGGGTTGGTGATGGTGGTGGTGCGGGTCCAGGAGGTGATGACGTGTTGGTTGGGGTCGGTGAGGGTGGTGGGTTGGGGGGTGGTTTGCCAGTCCAGGAGCTGGTGTTGGTGGCAGTAGTGGTCGTTGTAGATGGTGTCGAAGTAGCGTTGGGGTCCGTCGGGGAAGACGGCGGCGATGCGGGTGTCTTTGGGATAGGTGCGTGCGGCCCAGCCGGCGACCAGGGCGACGGCGCCGACGCTCCAGCCGCCGCTGGCGAAGTTGCTGGCCGCCAAAGTGCGTGCGGCCCAGACGGCTTCGTGGGGGGCGACCCAGTGGACTTCGTTGAAGGCGTGGTAGTCGATGTTGGCGGGATGGATGCTGGAGCCCAGGCCGCGCATGAGCCGGGTGGTGGCGGGTTGGCCGAAGATGGTCGAGCCGATGGTGTCGACTCCGATCAGTTTCATGTCGGGGTTGAATTGGCGCAGTACCCGCGCCACGCCGGCGGAGTGTCCGCCGGTGCCTACCGAGCAGACCAGCACGTCGACGTTGCCGAGTTGATCGAGCAGCTCCAACGCCAACGACCGGTAGCCGGTGATGTTGTCGGGGTTGCTGTATTGGTCGGGGCACCAGGAGCCGGGGTGGTCGGCCAGAACTTGGGCGACGCGGTCTTTGCGGGCTTGTTGCCAGCCGCCGATGGGGTGGGGTTCGGTGACCAGGTCGACCTGGGCGCCGTAGGCGGCCAGCATGTGGCGCACGATGGGTTCCATGCCGGTGTCGGTGACTACGGTGACCGGGTGCCCGTAGGCTTGGCCGGCCAGCGCTAGGCCTAATCCGAGGCTGCCGCTGGTGGATTCGACGATGCGCGCTCCGGGAGCTAATTCGCCGCGGGCGCGGGCGGCTTCGACCATGTGCAGGGCCGGGCGGTCTTTCATGCTGCCGCCGGGGTTGAACCCTTCTAGCTTGGCCCAAAACCCGCGATCGGGTGGGGTCAACGGCGCCTCAATGCGCAGCACCGGTGTGTTACCCACCAGGGCGGCGGGTCGCCGGGAAGTGGCGGGGGCGGGTGGTGCGCAGTCGCGCGGCTCAACAACCTTCAGGGCCGCGATGGGGTGAACGCAAGTGTTGTCGAAGGGAAGAATTTCAGCCATGGAATTCGTCGCTTTCACACGGGAGCCGCGAATACCGGTGCGCGGCACATGGTGACAGGGGTCAGCGGTCGCCGGCCGCTGCCACTAAAGGGCAGAAACGACCTGGCGCTGACCAGTCAGCGACGAGACAAGCAGAACCGGGTCAAGACGTCTTGACCGGTAACAGACAAAGCCGGGGTATGGGGCGGGCCGCGCCCGGCGGGCACCCCAAACCGGGCCAGCCCACCGGTCAGCGCCACGGCGGCCACCGCACCCAACGCGATTAACGCAGCCGCCACCGCGCCCGAGCGCGGCAGCACCGCCGTGGTGAACTGCTCATGATGTCCGCCCGCAGAACCCTTGCTCACATGCGGATGATCGACATCAACGGTGAACTCACCACCCAGCGAAGCCACCAACGCGTGGGCCGGATGGGCTAGCGAAGACTGCGAACGCCCCATGATGCTGTGGGCGCCGATCAGGACCCCCCACATCGCCAACCACGCCGCAGCCCCCACCGCCACCACATACCGCAGCCGTGGCGTTCCGCTAGCGCTGGCCAATCTCATAACACCCCGACCGTAGCACCGCTGGTCGTGGCCATCCGCGCTCCAAAATGAGTCGACACCCGGCCGAGATCAGTCCGTGATCGATACCCCATCAGCCGCCCGTGGGGGTCGGCCAAACGTCCGAACGTAGGTAGGGGAAAGTCCACAACACCGACGATACGGTGTGTACCCCATACCCGCAAAGGGTAATGCGGCTTCCAGCTTCGTGTGTCGATACACGCAGTGTCGAGAGGGTCAGTCTTGCCATACGGCTGACGGCCCGTTGCCTGACGTGCGGGCCTACACGAGCCTGAACTCGGCCACCGGTCTGGTTGGGCCCTCTAATGGGTGATTACCCGTTGGGCGCGATACGGCACGGTACGTGCCATAATGAGGCCCATCAGCACTCGGATTTCCGCGATCCTGGCACCGCTTCCACGACACCGACGCCATTGCGATGGCTGACCCTCTTCGCCACGCAGTAGGCGCAGGTCCCCCGATGACCAAGACGCTGGGAGGATAGATGACAACCCCACTCGGATATTCGGCGCAGAAGGACAATTACGCCAAGCGACTGCGCCGCATCGAGGGCCAAGTCCGCGGCATCGCGAAGATGATCGAGGACGACAAGTATTGCATCGACGTCCTCACCCAGATCAGCGCCGCCAGCAGCGCCTTACGGTCAGTCGCGCTGAATCTGCTCGACGAGCACCTTGACCACTGCCTGACCCGCGCCGCCGCGGAGGGCGGCGACCAGGCCCACGCGAAATTGGCCGAAGCCTCCGCCGCAATCGCACGACTTGTTCGCTCTTGAACGCTGCACGCATGCATACAACCGCTGCCAGGTGGAGCTCACACGACGCAGCAATCCGCGAGCGCCGTCGCACCCGCATGACGCAAGCACACGTCGCTCAACCCTTCGCGAGGCATTAAGCGCCGGGTAACGAACACATGGCATGGGCCTGGATCATGTTGGCAGCAGGCGCATTCTCTGTTCGTCGAATTCTTGCTGCGTGAGGATTCCGGCGGCACGCAGCGACGCCAGCTCGCGGAGCTCGGCAGCGATGTTGATCGCTCCGACCGGCGAAACCTGCGGGGCGTTTGTCTTGTCCTTCTTGTTCGGGTCGCGCGGGGATTTCGCCGTCTCGGCCCGGCTTCGCTCCCGACCCAACGCGCTCGTGCCGGCCATCGCGCGCCCGGCCATGCTCGCCACCGCCATCTCGCCGAACAGGCTCCCGGTGCCGCTGGGGGCGGCCGCGGCAGCGGCTTCGGCGGCGGCGCCGGCGCTGGTCGCCGGCAACGCCAAGGCGGCCGGTCGTATCGCCGGGGCGGCGGCTGTCCACCCGGGCGGTACCGACAGGCCGCCGACGGTGTTGGCCTCACCGAGCCCCGCTGACGCCAGAGTTCCAAACCCGCCCGCCGGGTTCGTGATGACCGGGAATGGCGATGGCGGCACCGCGCCCGCCCCCGGCCAGGACTGCACACCGGCCCAGCCGCTGACGATGTCATCGGTGTGGAAACCGGTTAGCGCGCCGGCAATGTTGAAGGGAAGAGTCGTCGTACCGAAGGGTGTTACCGTGCCGAGTCCAGCGACGCTGGCGGGCCCGTTGAGAAAGACCGTGATCAGATCGCTCTCCACGCCCAGCACGTCCGTCACCGACGGGTCGACGGCAGTTGGTCCCACTGCAGCTCTGCTCAGCATGTTGGGTACCGCCGAGAGCGATTGCTGTCCAACGGCATTGCGTGCGCTCCCGGCGGCGGTGCCGGTGGCCTGTGCCACGGCTCCGGATTGATCGGCACCGGAGGTGGTGGTCTGATCCGGCTCGACAAACGGCGTCAGCCTGGTCGCCGACGCCGTAGAACCCGCGTAGCCGAACATCGCCGCGGTGTCACGCGCCCACATCTCGGCATACTCGGTCTCGGTCGTGGCGATCGCCGGCGTGTTCTGCCCGAGGAAGTTGGTCGCGACGAGGGACGCCAGCAGGGTGCGGTTCGCCGTGATGACCGGGGGTGGCACCGTCTCGGCAAAGGCCGTCTCGTAGGCGAAGGCCGCGGCCCGGGCCTTGGTGGCGGTTTCTTCGGCCTGGGCGCCGGTGGTCCGCATCCACTCCAGATAGGGGGCGATCGCCGCGGTCATGGCCGCAGCCGACGGGCCGACCCACGGGCCGGAGGTCAGGGCGGTGATCTCCGCCTGGTAGGAGTCCGCCGTCGACTGCAGCGCGGCGGCCAATTCGTCCCAGGCCATGGCGGCGGCCAGCATTGGTCCCGAGCCCGGACCGGCGTACATCCGCGCGGAGTTAACCTCCGGCGGTAGTACTGCGAAGTCCACGTTCTCCTCCGATCGCTTTCATGGCCGCGAGGGCATCGACGGCTCCGGTGCGCGTCGTATGGGGGTAGCCAGCCGAGCAGCAAACAAATCGCGATCCTTCGGGCAGTGCCGGTACCACGAAGGAAGGCGACCTAATGAGACGGTCCCGACTGCTGAGGGGACGGCCTCACACGTTTGCAAGCGCTCCCACGTCAACGAACAGAGCGAAATACAGATTAACTTGCACATGACGCAAGAACTCACAAAGGGTTTGGCGCCTGGTCCGAGAAATCGCGTTCAGCCGCCGTCAGTCGCCGCACAGCCATGATGGGTTGTGAGGTGTTGATGCCCCTGCACTGCCCTTGGCGGTACAGCCGGATTCATTCGCTGAACGAGAATGCCGTCCGCCGCCGCGATTCGGTGTATGCCGGTCAACTGGTTCTATCGGGATGCTGTAGCAATACGACCGTTCCTCAGGAGCATCGTCGACCGGATACGGTCTTTATCGAATTTCGTCGAAGCGCCTGATTGAGCCAAAGCGGCTGCGGGCAGACTTGTAGCTGTCGTGCAGCGGTCGACAAGTCAGCGCATCGCCAGAGCGCCGGGGGGCGGCCGCGAAAACGGAGGAAAGGGCTTGTTGTGATGAGAATCAGGACTCTGGCGGCGGCTGTCGCGGCGTTGGCGGCGCTGGTCGGCGTCGGCGCATGTAGTAACTCCGGCAATGACCAGGCTGGCCCCACAAAGGGCGCACCGACTTCAGCGTCGGCCCCCGACGGCCATAAGCAGGCTGATGTCGTGTTCGCGCAGCACATGATTCCGCATCATCAGCAGGCCATTGAGATGAGCGACATCGTGTTGGGTAAGCAAGGGATCGATTCCCGTGTCGTGGATCTGGCGAATCAGATCAAGGCAGCTCAAGGGCCCGAGATTGAACAGATGCAGACTTGGTTGGGCCAGTGGGGGACGCCGAGCCAGACGATGATGCCCAGCCAGAGCATGATGCCCACTCAGAGCACCATGCCGGGTATGAGCGGGATGTCCGACGAGGACATTGCCGCGCTAAAGAACGCCCAAGGCGTGGAGGCCAGCAAGCTGTTCTTGACGCAGATGATCCAACATCATCGGGGCGCGATCGCCATGGCCCAGGACGAGGTCAATTCCGGCGGATATCCTGCGGCGACGGCGATGGCCCGCTCGATCGTCGCCAGCCAGCAGCAGGAAATCGACACCATGCAGAAGCTCCTGGCCTCGCTGTAACTGTCAAGACGCTCGAGGGATCACCGGATACCCGGCTGAAACCGACGGAGCCGCAAGCTATTACTGACGACGAACCCCGACGAGAGCGCCATCGCGGCGCCGGCCAGCATCGGGTTGAGCAGCCCGGCGGCGGCGAGCGGCAGCGCGGCGACGTTGTAGGCGAAGGCCCAGAACAGGTTTCCCTTGATCGTGGCCAGCGTCTTGCGCGACAGCCGGATTGCGTCGGGAACCGCGCGCAAGTCGCCGCGGACCAGAGTCAGGTCACTGGCCTCGATGGCGACATCGGTGCCGGTACCCATCGCCAGTCCGAGGTCGGCCTGGGCCAGCGCGGCAGCGTCGTTGACGCCGTCGCCGACCATGGCCACCACCTTGCCGTCAGCCTGCAGCCGCTTGATGGTATCGACCTTGTCCTGGGGCAGCACCTCCGCGATCACGCGGTCGATGCCGACCTGACGGGCGACTGTGTCAGCGGCGGCCTGGTTGTCGCCGGTGAGCATGATCGGTGTCAATCCAAGCGCGCGTAATTGGCTGATGGCCTCGGCCGACGTCGATTTGACCGCGTCGGCAACCACGAGCACGCCACGTGGCCTGCCATCCCAGCCAACTGCGACGGCGGTTTTACCTTGCGACGCGGCCGCCCGCATGGACTCAGCGAGCTTCTCCGGCAGGTGCTGCGACCAGTCCGCCAGCAGTCGTTCGCGGCCTACCATCACCGCGTGGCCGTCGACCACACCTTGGACACCGAGCCCCTCGAGGTTGGTGAATTCCTCGACGGCCGGAATCTCGCCGAGCTTCTCGCGTGCCGCTTTTGCGATCGCGGTGGCGATGGGATGTTCGGAGGCAGCCTCCAGCGCGCCGGCGACCCGGAGCACCTGATCGGGCTGTTCGCCGTCGTCGGTGATCACATCGATCAGGGCCATCGCGCCGGTGGTTACCGTGCCGGTCTTGTCGAGGACGATGGTGTCGATGCGTCGCGTCGATTCCAGCACCTCGGGACCCTTGATGAGGATGCCGAGCTGGGCTCCGCGGCCGGTGCCGACCATCAGAGCGGTCGGCGTGGCCAGGCCCAGTGCGCAGGGGCAGGCGATGATCAATACTGCGACGGCAGCCGTGAACGCCGCGCCGATCGACCCGCCGACGACCATCCACAATCCCAGCGTCGCCACCGACAACACGATGACGATCGGCACGAAGATGGCCGAGATCTTGTCGGCCAGCCGCTGCGCGTTCGCCTTTCCGGTTTGCGCCTCCTCGACCAGCCTGGCCATCTGCGCCAGTTGGGTGTCGGAGCCGATCCGGTTGGCCCGCACCACGAGTCGGCCGCCGACGTTGATGGTGGCCCCGATGAGGTGGTCGTCGGGCCGAACCTCCACCGGCACCGATTCGCCGGTCAGCATCGATGCGTCCACCGCCGAAGCGCCCTCGACGACGACGCCGTCGGTGGCGATTTTCTCCCCCGGCCGCACCACAAACTCGTCGCCCACTGCCAGTTGTTCGATCGGAATGCGTTGCTCCAGACCGCCTTTGCGCACAGCGACGTCCTTGGCGCCGAGGCCGAGCAGCGCACGCAGCGCGGCGCCGGCCCTCCGCTTGGCTCGGGCCTCGAAGAACCGGCCAGCCAGGATGAAGGTTGTGACACCGGCGGCGGCCTCGAGATAGATGTTCCCGGCACCGTCGGTACGCGTGACGGTGAACTCGAAGGCGTGCCTCATGCCAGGCATTCCGGCAGTGCCCCAGAACAGCGCATAGACTGACCAGCCCAACGCGGCGAGCGTGCCCATCGAGATCAGCGTGTCCATCGTCGCGGTGCGGTGGCGCAGGTTGGCCCACGCGGCCCGATGGAACGGCCACGCCCCCCACACCACAACTGGAGCAGCAAGCGTCAGCGACAGCCATTGCCAGTTGGCGAACTGCAGCGGGGGGACCATTGCCATCACGATCACCGGCACGGTCAGCACCAGCGAAACCAGGAGCCGCTGCCGTAGCGATGCCGTGGGGTCGCCGTCGGGCTGCTCGTTCGGGTCACCATCGGCCGCCTTCTGCTGGGGAAGCGCCGCCGTGTAGCCGGCCTCCTCGACCGCGGCCACCAGCTGATCGGGCGAGACATCGCCGACGTAGGCCACGCTGGCCCTTTCCGTTGCGTAGTTGACCGTCGCGGTGACGCCGTCAAGCTTGTTGAGCTTCTTCTCAATTCGGGCCGCGCACGACGCGCAGGTCATGCCGTCGATCAGCAGCTCGACGTGGCCGATGGGTGTTGTCTCGATGACGGGACGCACACTGCTCTCCTTTAGAGGCCCGGCCTGCTAGCGGGCCGGCGGACCGTTCGACGGGGGTCGCACACAGTTGAGGGTTTGCCTCAGCCGGCGAGCTGGTATCCGGCCTCTTCGACGGCGGCCTTGAGCGCGTCGTTGTCGACTGGGTTGTCGCTCTCCACGGTGACCTTGCCAGTTGACAAATCGACGTCGACTGCGGTGACGCCGGCGATGCTGCCGACCTCATCATGTACTGAGGATGCGCAATGGGCGCAGGTCATTCCCGCAACCCTGACTGTGACGGTGCTCATGTCGGCTCCTTTCACGTCGAAAGCCGTTTCAATCAACAATATACCCCCATAGGGTATCTGTCCAAGTGTCAACATCCCGAACGAACGCGCTGCCGAGCTCACGGGGACGAAGGTTCATTTGGCATAACCACATTTCGCCGAAAATATTGCCCCGATCGAAAGATGGCACGGACCACCAACGGCTGGTTGACGGCCTCACTGCGAAGCGAAGCGCCCATTTCTCGAGTCGCATCGGGCCGGCATGCAGTCCGGCGGCCGAATCGACGCGACGCACAGGAATTAGTTCCTGGTCAAGGTGCAGCTCGCGGCCCGCCCAACTGCGTCAGAACGTCTGCAAGGGATGCCCCTCCGAGAAGGTCCGAGACCTCTAGATCGTGATTGAATTCGGCCTTCACACGGCGGCGTAACTCCAGTGCCTGCAGGGAATCCAGGCCGATCGCGACCATGGGGGCGGTGGTGTCAATCGTCTCGGTGCGGTCGACACCGATGGCTTCGGCTAGCAGGTTTACCAATCGTCGGGGTAGACCTGTCTCCTCGACGGGGGCTGGAGCTTCGACGATAGAAGTTGCCGCGACGGGCGAGGTCAGCTGGGACAACAGCGGGCCGTAGCCGTAGACCTCCAGGACTGATCGTGCGCGAGTGAAGTCGAATGCCGCGACGATGGCATTTCCAGGAAGTCGGCGCATTCCCAAAGCGATTGCGTCGGCGGGAGACATCGGGACGACGCCGATGGCGGCCAGCTGCGCCATGCTGGCGTCATCGAGATCAAAATGGACGGTCCACTGTCCCCACTGCACGGACACGCAGTCCAAACCCTCGGCTCGGAGTCGGTGCGCCATAGCGTCGAGTATCCGATTGGCCGCCGCGTAGACGACCTGTCCCCGGCCGCCGATCGTCGCCCTGGCCGAGGAGCATAGGACTACCCGACAGTTGTCTGTCCTGGGGAACGTCCCTAATATGCGGCAGATGCCAACAACTTTGGCGCGTAATGCCTGGTCGACTTTCTCGGTGGTGATGTCCAGGAATTCGACAGCCGAATACTCTACGGCGGCATGGATGATCAGATCCGCAGGCACGCTTTGGTTTTCGGCAGCCAGTCGCGAGACCGCTGCTTGGTCGCCCACGTCGCACCTAGTGACATGGATCGGCGTCGCTGCGGCCGAACGAATGCGCTGCAGTCGATCTGCGACGGCAGCCGTCTCGCCCGATCTGCTTACCAAAGTGATTCGCTGCGCGCCGCAGTGCGCGAAGTGCTCGCAGAATTCGAGCCCGAGATTTCCTGTTCCCCCGATGATGAGCACATGCTCAGGGGGTGCTGTGTCGCAGTCGCCGGCGGAGGTGTCGCTCTCGGCGATGCGCTTGGCGTAGAGGCCGCCGTTGCGGAATGCCAGCTCGGATTCTTCAGCCGTGTGCAGCGCCGTGAGGATTGCGTGTGTCGAGTCTGACGCCGTCATTCCGCGCGGGAGATCGAGGTGTCGGAATCCAATGCCTGGATAGTCGGCACCTATGCTGCGAAACCCTGCGCTGGCTGCCGCGTGAACCGGGTCCGGCGGCGCATCGTCTGCAACAACCGTCTCACCGCCGACTGTTACGAGCCAGCAGTCGGTGACCGCGTCGTGTATCCCCGGCCACCAGCTGCGGTCGGCAAAGAATGTCGCGACCTCGGCTGCTGCGGCGGCGTCGTCCAGTTCGGGCGATTGCGGAACCAGGATGACGAGCGTATTAAGATCGCCGCTGGCGGCGCTGCTTTCGGTGTTGATCATGCGAGCCGTGGCGCCGATTTCTTCGGCCACGACGCATAAGGTGGTGGCCAGGTCCCCGCAGGCTCCGGTGTGATCCACGATTCCGAGGGCGCGCGGCGGCATCAGTGAGCGTTGCGACAGCCGAACCCACTCCTCGACGAGAAGGCGAGCCGGTATGGCTTCTGCGGCTCGGCTGCGCGCCGAATCAGTCACTGCGGCAACGGGTGTGACAGCGGATGATTGGCGGGCACGCACGGGCAGAACCTCGTTATACGGCAGCCACAGCCGCGTCTCGTTCATCCGGGTGTTGGGGAAATCGCGTAACGGCAGCCGGACGTGGCCGTCAGATTCGGTGCGCAAGCACTCCCACGAATAGTCGAGGTCGTGTACTGCCACCTGCGCGAGGCCGCGGGTGAACTCGCCCAAATCGGTGGCGGTTCGCTCCGACGTGCCGACCACCACCGCCTCGCGTTCGTCCGCCTGGAGGGCGAGATTCTCGTGAATCGCCAACTGCAGCGTCGGATGTTCGGCTAGTTCGACGAAAGTATCGATGCCGTGCCGCACCGCGGTCGCAATCGCTTTGTCGAAGCGAACGGTGTTGCGCAGGTTCCAGAACCAATATTCGTCGACCGGCAGCTCAGGCATGATGGGGCCGCCGAGAGTGCCTCCGAGGCAGTCGATGTCGGTGTCGAGGAACTTCGCATTCTGCAGTTGGCGCTGCATGGACGCACGTACCGAAGCGGCGAGCTCATGGATCAAGCTGCTGTGCGCGGGATACTGCACGCGAATGACGCGCGCGAACGTGCCGCGCTCGGTCAACGTGTCCACGATGCCCTGCACCGTCTCTTGATCGCCTGAAATGCCCACCATGCTCGGGGAATTCACCACCGACAGCTGCGCCCAGCCCGAGCAACGTGCGAGTAAGTCCTCGCAGGTGTCACGGTCGGCGGCGACAACGGCCATGGCGTAATCACCGGAGGCGAACTCGTCGGCGGCACGTGCACGGAGCCCGACGACGAGCGCGGCATCTGCCAAAGTGGTCATCCCGGATACGTAGGCTGCGGCGATCTCGCCTTGGCTGTGCCCGATGGTGACGTTGGGCGCAATGCCGAATGATCGCCACATCGCGGCCAGGCCGGCCATCTGGGTGAACAACGCGGGCTGGACGACGCCCGAACTGTCTTCGGCTGGAAATTTGTCGTCGAGAAGGTATTTCAGCGGCGACTCGCCGAACTGCGTCTGGAATGCCTCGGCACAGCGATCTGCCTCGGTTCGGAATGCCGGTATCGATTCGTAAAAGAGCCGCCCCATCCCCGGTCGTTGGCCTCCCTGCCCGGGAAAAACGTAGGCGAGCCGGCGGGTGCTGGCGGGTGTATTGGTGCGCACCAACGAAGGATGTTCGTATTCATCGATAACCGCGTGCAGGGCGCTGATCAACTCGTCGCGCTGGCTCACCATGACTAGGGCTTGGTGCCGGCGCGCGATCCGCGTCCGAAACAGCATTTCGGCGATCCGGTCGGGTGTCACCTCGGGATGGTCTGCGGCATAAGAAAGGAGGGCGACAGCCTCATACCGTAGTAATTCGCGGGTTTCGGCCGATAACAGGACGGGAATGGTGTCGTTCGGAAGCCGGTAGGTAAGAGGTGCCACTATTCACTCCAGGGAACTTGCGGGCATCGCGATGATCGCATGCGCGTTGGCGCCACCGGCGCCGAACGATGAGACCGCGCCGTAGCGGACGTCGCCTATGGGCTCCCACTGGTGCAGTTTTGTCGCCAATCGCAGGCCTGTCAGGTCCCAGTCCACCGTCTCGGTGGGGTTGTCCGAGAAGAGCGTTGGTGGGATCTGACCGTGCTGGCCGGCGAGTAACAGTTTGATCAGTCCGAGGATTCCGGATGCCGCTTGCGCGTGCCCGGCGTTCGACTTCAACGAGCCCAGCCGCGCCTCGGATCCCGCCGCGCCGTAGGTCTTGAAAAGGGCCAGCAATTCCACCGGGTCGCCCGCGCGGGTCGCGGTGCCGTGCCCTTCGATCATTCCGACTTCGGCCGGATCGATCCCCGCCGCGTCAATTGTCTTGCGGATGAGCTGCTCTTGCGCGCGCACCCGGGGTACGAGGATCGGCTTGCCTTTGCCGTTGTGGTTGGTGCGGACGGCCAGGATGCGTCCATAGATCCGGTGTCCCAGTCGGCGTGCGCGGGATTCAGATTCGACAACGACCATCCCCGCGCCTTCCCCCCACACGGTGCCGCTGGCGTCCTCCGAGTAGGCGCGGCAATGCCCGTCAGTGGAAAGCGCATTGAGCCTTGCGAACTCGTAGAAAGCTCCCGGTGACCCCATGACGCACGCCGCGCCGGCAAGCGCCCATTCGCACTCGCCCGTCCGCACCGCCGTGGCTGCCAGGTGTAGTGCGGTCAACGACGACGCACACGCCGAATCGATACACATCGATGGCCCGGACAGTCCAAGGCAGTGCGAGATACGCCCGGCGGCCCCCAGCTGGCCTAGGCTGGCGATCCGATGCCCGCTGTGGGCATCGGCTACGGCTGCACGCGGGCCGTACTCCATCGGGGACATCCCGACGAAACAGCCGACGTCGTCGCCGTCCAGCGCACCGGGGTTTATCCCCGAATTCTCCAGTGCCTTCCACGCCACGCGCATCGCCACCCGTTGCTGGGGCTGCATCACGAGGGCCTCGCGATGCGTGATACCGAAGAAAGGCGGGTCGAATGTTGTTGCGCCGTCGAGGAATCCGCCCGCGTCGAATACCGGCCCCCAGCTGTCTAGCTCGGACACCGAAAGGAGATCGTCGATCGGCCAGCCGCGATCGCGCGGAAAGGGGGCAATCAGTTCCCTGGCTTCGGCAAGTGCGGACCACAAGGCTGCGGGACTGTCGATTCCCCCGGGCGCCTCGACGGCCATTCCGGAAATGACGATCGGGTCGTCGCTGCTCACGCCGTCTGCTCGCGGTGCGCACTAGACGCCAACAACTCCGCGACGGCGCCTATGTGCGATTCCAGGTAGAAGTGTCCGCCGTCGAACATCGTGACCTTGAGGGTGTCGGTATGTTTGCCCCATCCGTACAGATCGCCCATCGTGATATAGGGGTCCTGATCACCGCCCATCGCGTGTACCGGAGCCGCTACCTTGATGTCGTCGGCGCAGGAGTAAACGTCAAAAGCGTTGTAATCGGCTTTGATCACCGGAAGCGCCCGTCTCATGATTTCGCGGTCGGTGAACACATCGGTGCTAGTTCCCTCCAGCGCCGCCAGATGGTTGAGGATCCCCTCGTCATCCTTGGGATGCGGTGGCTTGGCCGCTGCGCGGCAAGGGGCAACCGCCGCGGAGACGTTCAACTGGCGCACATCGATTCCGCTGGCTTCGGCGATACGGACAAACTCGAACGCGACCAACGCACCCATGCTGTGCCCAAACGTGACGATCGGGATCCCGCGATTGTGCTCCGACGTCCAGAATTCGCCGAACGCTCCAGCGGCGATCTCGGGGAGTGATTGCAACGACGCTTCAGCCGCCCGGTCCTGCCGTCCCGGGTACTGGAAAATAATGACCTTGAATGTCGTGCGCAGTGCTTTCGAAAATTCGCGGTACGCCGACGCGCCAGCCCCAGCATGCGGAAAAACCAGCAACGGAACGCTTTCGGGCAAATCCGGTTCGTGGAACTGTCTGATCCACCCCAGTGTGCGCGGCATGCAACGCTACCTTTCGCTTCGTGTCGCTGTATGCGCCGCGAGGAGTCCGCGGCGGCACGACCACCGCATGCGTCATTAACTTAGCGTAGGCTAACATAAGCTCCTCGCCTTCGGGAGATGGCACCGGCCCGTCGTCCGGGTTCGGGGCGGCGCTGGTCGGCCCTATCGGTCACGGATCATGAGGGCGGCGCGCTTGTTCGGCAGGTCGAGCTCCGTGATGCGCTGAAACCCCGCGTGGTCGAGCACCCGGAGCACCCGCACATTGTCAACGTCGGGTTCGGCGACCACCCGGGCGGCTTGCGGATCCGCATCCAGTTGCCATGACGAGACCGTGCGTAGCAGGTCCACCGCCAGCCGCCGTCCGCGACACTCGGGTGGACCCAGCAGCATGTGCACGCCTGCGTCGTGCTCGCGGGCGGGGTAGTACTCGGCCAGCGGATCAAGGTCGGCGCGGTAGAGCTCCCAATAACTCATCGGAAAGCTATCCAACAGACCCAGGTATGGAACCGAGTGCGCGCTGGAGTGCTGTTGTTGCAGATAGGACGCAATCCGGACGCGGGACCACGGCTTCCTCCAGAATCGCGCCACCTCGGGGTCGTTCATCCAGCAATGCATCAGGTCGAGGTCGCCGTCGGGGTCCAGCCGGCGCAGCGAGAATTCGCCCGCGAACACCTCATGATCAACCGCGGCGCGGCATTGCTGCAGATCTAGCATCTGCACCCGTGTACCTCCCGACCGAACGGGCCCATGTGGTGCGCGACGAGCACATAGGGCAATGGGCAATCCGATCTCGTCGCCGCGGCAGGCGCACGAGCCCTGTAACTTAGCGAAGGCTAACATAAGCCCGCAGTCGCGGTACGGTGCCGGCGACGAAGGGATCGTGGATGCGTGTCGTGTCGTTCGGGTTCCGGATCTGGGATGTAGGACGTCCCATGCTCTGATCGATCCGGCGAACTGAATAACGGGAGTGAGGCGAGCCATGGCCGACGACGTCAAGACTTTGGAGCAACGTCGCCTGGAACTGTTACGTTTGCGCATCGCCGAACGCGGTCTGGCGGCGCGGGAGTCGGTCGAACTGGTGCGGATCTGTCCGGGAGAACGTTATCGGCTGTCGCCCGGCCAGCGCCGGATGTGGTTTCTACAGGCCATGGACCCAAGCGACGTTACGCTCAACATCTGCGTCGCCTACCGGCTGACGGGCGCTCTGGAAGAGGCGCGCTTACACGCAGCCCTCAATGAGGTCGTTGCCCGGCACGCCGTTTTGCGTACCACCTACGCGGTGGATAGCGAGGGTGAACCTTATCAAGTATTTTCCGATGACGTTGAGATCGGTTGGCGAACAGTTGATTTGACCCATCTCTCAGAGGCCGAGCGCGAGCGCCAGATCCAGGCGTTGGCGCGAGATGAGTTCGGCCGGCCATTTGACCTCACCGAGGATCGTCCGTTGCGGACAACCCTGATCCGCTCCGGCGCGGACGAATTCGTGCTGATCCTGGTCGTCCACCACATTTGTTGGGATGACGACTCCTGGGCTGTTTTCTTCGGTGAGCTGAGCGCTGCCTATAACGGTCATCAACTGAACGGCCACGCGCCGCAATTCGTTTCGGTCGCGGTGCTTGGGAACGAGGCGGAACCCACCAGTGCCGACATCGGCTACTGGACGGACACTTTGCGGCCGGCACCGGAACCGCTGGAGCTTCCCGGTGTGGGTGCTGCGCAGCCGTCCAGGCAGGCCGAACGTCGAACTCGCGCCCTTCCCGACGACATGTTCGGCAGGGTCGAGGATTTTGCCCGAAACCGTTCCGCTTCACCGTTTATGGTGTTGTTGGCGGCCTTTGGCGTGCTGCTGCGCCGCTATACCGGCGCAGCAGATTTTCTGATCTCCGTGCCGGTCACCGGACGCGGCGGCCCGGCCGAGGGGGCGATCGGGTACTTCGGCAACACGCTATTGCTGCGGATCGTGGCTCGACCGCACGACACGTTCACCTCGTTCGTCGACTCGGTACGCGAAACCTGTTTTGCCGGGTTCGCCCATCAGTCCGTCGGCATCGATCGAGTGGTGCGCGAAGCCAACCCGGAACGGGCTATAGGGCACGATGGCATGGACCAGCTGGTCCGCTTGGGTTTCAGCATGCGCAACAGCGCAAGTGGATTGATACTGGACGGTGTCACGGTAGGACAACTCGAATTGGGCGCGGTAGCCGCCCAGCTTCCGTTGGCCTTGACGGTTGTGCTCGACCCAAAGGGAGTATCGGTCGAGCTCGAGCACCAGACCGACGTGTTGAGCTCGGCACTCGTTGATCAGATGCTGACCCATTATCTGCAGCTGTTGAACAACGCCCTGGCCGAACCCGAACGTCGCCTCACCAAATTGGACTTGCTCGGCGCCGGCGAGCGGGAAGCCGTCCTGGCGCAGTCGCACGGGGAAGTTGTCGCCACGCCGGCCACCACGATGGTCGCGATGCTTGAAACAGCCGCGGCCGTCGCTCCCGACGCGGTCGCGCTCGTTTCCGACGCGGGTGAAGTGACCTATGCCGACCTGCATGCTCGCGCGAATCGTTTGGCGCGCTGGCTTATCGGACGAGGCTTCGGTGCGGAGGACGTCATCGGGCTGCGCATGACCACGTCGATAGAGTTCATCGTCGCGCTGCTCGCCGTGCTGAAAGCCGGTGCGGCCTACCTGCCGATCGACCCCGCCTATCCCGACGACCGCATCCAATACCTCGTCACGGATGCCCGACCCCAGACGGTTATCGGGCGGCGGGAACTCGACCCCGCCGAAGATGCCGCCGCACAGTTGTCGGACGCCGTGCTCACCGATGCCGACCGGCTACGTCCGTTGCGTCCCGACCACTTGGCTTACGTCATCTACACGTCCGGTTCCACCGGGCGGCCCAAGGGCGTGGCTGTCTCGCACCGCGCGATCGCCGAGCACGTGGATGGTTTCATTGCCGAGTGGAGCGTGACCGGAGAAGACCGGTGGCTGCAATCGTCGTCGGTGAGCTTCGATGCTTCACTGGCAGACATCTTCATCCCGTTGTCGCTTGGCGCACAGCTGATCGTGCCCAGGCCCGAGGCCTTCGGGGACATCGATTACGTTGCCGAGCTGATCAATCGCCGCGGCGTCACCGTGCTGCACATGGTGCCCTCCATGCTGAGCACCCTGCTGATGCTGCCGCAGGCCAGCCAATGGCGGCAGTTGCGTCATGTGCCGGTGGGCGGAGAAGCGCTTCCCACTGAGGTGGCCGACAAATTCGCCAGCTACTTCGACGCGGAGCTACGCAATCACTATGGCCCGACCGAGGCCGTCGTGTGCTCGACACACAAGCGGGTCGCGGGGTCGCAGGGCGCGCGTGTGGTGCCGATCGGCGTGCCGAACCGCAACGTCTACGCCTATGTGCTCGACGAGCAGTTGCAACCGGTGCCCGCGGAGGTCGTCGGTGAGCTGTACCTCGGTGGCATTCAGTTGGCGCGTGGGTATCTCGGTCGTCCCGGGCTGACCGCGCAGCGATTCATCGCCGACCCTTTCAATCCCGGCATGAGGCTGTATCGATCCGGAGACCTGGTCCGCCGCAACATCTCTGGCGACCTGGAATTCGTCGGCCGAGCCGACGAGCAGGTCAAGATTCGTGGCTTCCGCATCGAGCTCGGTGAGGTCGAGTCCGTGATCACAGCGCATCCAGCGGTGCGGCACTGCCTCGTATCCGTGGAAGACACCGAGGCTGGGCCCATGCTGGCCGCGTACCTGGTGCCAGCGGCTGATGAGCACCTCTCCGCCGACTCAGATCTCGATGAGATACGCGCACATGCCGCCTCGGCGCTGCCTGAATACATGGTGCCCAGCGCATTTGCGGTTATCCATGAGATCCCGCTGACTGTGAGCGGCAAACTGGACAAACGGGCACTGCCCGCACCTACGCCTATCGCCGTGCGCCGCTACCGTGAGCCGGCGACCGAGACCGAGCGCCGGATGTGCTCGATTTTCGCCGAGCTGTTCGGCTGGGAGCGTGTGGGTGCTGACGACTCATTCTTCGGGCTGGGTGGCCATTCCCTGCTGGCGGCTCGGCTGGTCGCGCAGATCCGTGCCGAATTCGGCATAGAGCTGACCGTTCGCGCCGTGTTCGATACGCCCACCCCGGCCGGATTGGCGGCTGCGCTGGTCGAGCAGTTCCGTGCCGAGTTCGATATCGACCTTGACGCGATGGACGCCGAGGACACTTTCGACGACGCAACGACGGCGTCGCAATCGAGCCGCCCAGAACTCGTCGAATCTGTTCGCCCGGAGCGGCTCCCGTTGTCCTACTCGCAGCTCGCCGCGTGGTTCCAGTATCGGATGGAAGGGGCGGGGGACGGCTTTAACATGCCCTTTGCGCTTCGGTTCGACGGTCCCCTGGACATCGTCGCCCTCACCGAGGCGGTCAACGACGTCGTTAAGCGCCACGAGGCCCTGCGCACGAACTTCGATGAGCACGAAGGCGTTCCGTATCAAATCGTGCACCCGAGCTTGCAGTTGGAACTAAAAGTCCGGAAGGTCACCCCGGACGGCTTCGATGACGCGGTGGCGCAGCTGCGCCGGCACGTGTTTACGCCCGAGTCGGGGCCGTTGATTACGGTCACCCTGTTGGCGCTGGGCACGGATACGCATGTGCTATTGGTGGTCGTTCACCACATCGTCAGCGATCACGCCTCTCTGGGGATCTTCTTTGACGACCTCGTCACCGCCTACCGCGCGCGGCACCAAGGGCAGGCGCCGCAGTGGACCACATCGCCGATCCAGTTCGTGGACTACGCACTGTGGCAACGAGATGCATTCGCTTCCCTATGGGGACAGGCTGAGCTGGCGTATTGGCGTGACGCCCTCGCTGGGTTGCCCGACGAGGTCTCGGTTGCCCACGATTATTCCCGCCCGCCGGCGCTCGGAAAGCGTGGGGAGGTGGTGACTTTCACCGTGCCCGCCACCCGCCGGGCGTCCTTGACACAGCTTGCCGAGCAAAATGTCGCCAGCGAGTTCATGGTTTACCAGGCCGCCCTGGCGGTAGTGCTGCACAAGCTCGGCGGAGGGACGGACATTCCGCTCGGCAGTCCGGTCGCGTCCCGTGTCGAACCGATCACGGCTAATCTGATCGGCTTGTTCGCCAACGTGGTGGTGCTGCGCGACGATCTGTCCGGTGATCCAAGCCTGCGCACCATGCTCACCCGTAGCCGCCACACGGTGCTCGACGCATTCGCACACCAAGAGCTGCCCATCGAACGTCTGGTTGAGGCTCTCAACCCACCGCGCTCGCGGTCCCGAAACCCGCTGTTTCAGAACATGATCCACTTTCGCGGAGAGGACTGGGCGCTGATACCGCGCCCTCTCACCGAGACCGGCGGCACCACGGTCGTACCGCTTCCGATGGACTTCGAGGTCTCACTACTGGATCTGGACGTGGGCATGAGCGTGACGCCGGGCGGTGAACTCGACGTGCGCGTCGTCGCCAATGCCGATCTCTACGAACCTGCGACGGTTGCCCTTATCGCCGCCGCTCTGAACGCAGCACTCGATGCGTTCGCGACGGCGCCGGACCGTCCAGTGTCCAGCGTGGAGTTGCTTCCCACGGATGATTTGGAGAAACTTTTCGCCCCGCCGGCCCCGCCCATCGCTGCGCCATCGAAACCGGCCACCGCAGGCTCGGTGGAAACCGAGCGGATCCTCATCACCTTGCTGGAGGAATTGCTCGACGTCACCGGTCTCGATCGCGACGACAACTTCTTCGCGCTCGGCGGTGACAGCATCATCTCCATTAAATGGTCGGCGCAGGCCACCGCGCAGGGACTGGCCTTCACGCCGGGAATGGTGTTCGAGTACATGACCATCGGCGAGCTGGCCGCGGCGGTCGACGCGGCAGCGGGTGAGCCGGCGGCCGAGGCGGATTCGCCGCCGAAGCAGGAATATACGCCGATGAGCGCGTCGGGCCTGACCCCCGATGCGTTGGCGCAACTCAACGCATCCTGGCTCAACCAGTCGTGACGGCACCCGTGAGGTATTTGTGACCACAGCTCCGCCGCAGATCGAGGACGTGCTCGCTCTCAGCCCTTTGCAGGAAGGGCTGTTTGCGTTATACCGATTGGCGCAGGACAGTATCGACCTTTACAGCATGCAGTTCGTCGTCGATGTCGACGGACCAGTCGATCTCGAGCTGCTCCGCCGCAGCGCTCAAGCCATGCTGGTCCGACACCCGAATCTGCGCGCCGCCTTCTGGGATCGTGATGTACCGAAGCCCGTGCAGATCGTGCCCACGCAGGCCGAGCTGCCCTGGTCCGAACGGTTCGCACCGCCAACGGAATTCGATGCCATCGCACGATCGGAGCGGCGCCGCCCGTTCGATCTGAGTCGTGGACCGGCATTGCGGGTTGTGCTGCTTGGCACTCCCGGCGAGACCAGGCGCCGGATGATTTTCACCGCCCACCATATTCTGGTCGATGGCTGGTCCCTCGCCGTGTTCTTCACCGAGATGCTCACCGTGTATCGGGCGGGAGGATCGACCGACGGGCTACCGACCGCGCGCCCGTACCGTGACTACATCGTCTGGCTCGCCCAGCAGGACAGGGCGGCCGCGGCCGCCCAGTGGATGACGTATCTGCAGGGTGTGTCCGGCCCGCTCATGGTGGCAGACGGGACCGTCGCCGCGGGCGAGGGCGTGCCGGAAAAGACCGAATTGCTGTTGCCTGCGGCCGATACGGTGCGGCTGCGACAGTGGGCGGGTCGCAACGGTCTTACCCTCAACACCGCGGTGCTATTCGCGTGGGCGGTTGTGCTCAGCAGGCTCACCGACCGTCGCGATGTCGTTTTCGGCACCATCGTGTCCGGCCGGCCGGAAAACCTGCCCGGCGTGGAAACCATGGTCGGACTGTTCATCAACGCCGTGCCGGTGGTGCACCAGGTGAGCACCGCCGACTCGGTGGTGGAGCAATGCGCCCGGTTGCAGCGCGAGTCATCGGCGATGCGCGACATCGGTTATCTCAGCCTGTCGGAAATCCAGCGTGAGCATGGCCGGGGAACCCTCTTTGATTCGCTATTCGTCTTCGAGAACGCACCGATCGAGGACGCTATCCGGACGGTGATCACACCAGACGGAGCCCGGTTCAGTCCGGCAGAGATGGAGAGTCTCACGCACTACCCGTTGACTGTGGTCTCGCACATGCGAGACGACGCGCTGTTGGTACTGGTCGAGGCGATTCCCGAGGCACTTTCGCATCTTCGGCCCTCCCAGATCGGCGAGCGCTTGCTCGCCGTGCTGCGTCAACTCCCCGATATTGGCGACGACACGCCCGATGCACTGGATATTCTCACCACGGCGGAGCGCGCCGAGTTCGAAGGACTTGCGACGCGGCCGCTGCCCACTTCGGAGAGCACTTCGGTGTGGGAGACGTTCGAGCGGCAGGTCCACGACACACCGCATGCCGTCGCCCTGACTACCGGCGGTGGTGAGTGCTATACCTATGCCGAACTACACGCGCACGCTTGCCGGCTCGCGGGGGAGTTGGCGGAGCAGGGCATAGGACCGGAAAAAGTCGTTGCGCTGGTGCTGCCGCGCTCGACCCGATCCATCGTCGCCATCCTGGCGGTGCTCGCCGCCGGTGGCGCCTATCTGCCGGTCGATATCACGTTGCCGAACGCGCGTATCGAATCTATTTTGCGGCAAGCAAATCCGGTACTTGCCATCGCCGAAGCCGGCTACACGGAGTTGGTAAGCGGCCGGGTCGCCACAGTGGTTATCGACGATCGCGCTGCCGCCGAGCGCATCTCGCAACGCGCAGCCGCCACGCCGGCGGTTCGCCGTCACCTCGAGCACAGCGCGTATGTCATCTTCACCTCGGGCTCGACCGGTGAACCCAAGGGCGTCATCGGCACCAATGCGGCTTTACTCAGCTATTTCGCTGACCACCGCGACCGTGTCTACCGGGCGGCTTCGGCGCGCCTGGGCCGCCCGCTGCGGATCGCCCACGCCTGGTCCCTGAGCTTTGACGCCTCGTGGCAGCCCATGGTCGGCCTGCTCGACGGGCATGCAATCCACCTGTTCGACGCCGAGGAGATGCGCGACGCAGATCGGCTCGTGAAAGGGATGGCCGCCAACCAGATCGACATGATCGACACCACCCCGTCGATGTTTCTCCAACTGCGTGCCGCGGGACTTTTGGACCACTCTCTTTCGGTGCTGGCCCTCGGCGGTGAAGCAATCGATACCGCGCTGTGGGAGCAATTGCGCGCTCCGTCGCCAACTTCTAAAACGGCCGTCTACAACTGCTATGGCCCCACCGAAACGACGGTCGAAGCGGTGGTGGCACCGGTCACGGAATATCAAAAGCCGACGATCGGCACCGCAAACGCTGGAACCGTCGGTTACGTCCTAGATTCGGCGTTGCGGATGGTGCCGGACGGTGTGGTGGGCGAGCTCTATCTGTCCGGGGCGCAGCTGGCCCGTGGCTATGTCGGCAGGTCTGCGATGACCGCGGCTCGCTTCGTGGCGGACCCGCTGCGTCCCGGTCAACGCATGTACCGCACCGGTGACCTGGTACGTCGCCTGCCGCACGGCGGATACTCCTATGTGGGACGCTGCGACTGCCAGGTCAAGATACGTGGCTACCGCGTGGAGATCGGCGAGATCGAGGCGGCCCTGCGTGGCCAGCCACAGATACACGATGCCGCGGTTACCGTTCTGCGTCGCGACAGTGGCACAAGCCTCGTGGGTTTTGTTGTGTGGCAGGAGGATATGGCTGCCGACCTGGTGCGGTTGCGTGCCGCGCTCGCTGAACGGCTGCCGCCTTACATGGTTCCCGCCCGAATCGTGGCGATGCCTCAGCTGCCGGTGAACGCGAACGGCAAGCTGGATGGTGGTGCATTGGACCGGCTTGCCGAGGATGCGCTCTTGCGTGTCACTGAAGGCGGGGCGGCATCGGCGTCCACCGACACCGAACGATCACTGTGCAAAATATTCGAAGAACAATTTAACGGCGTAGTGCCGCACATCGACGATGACTTCTTCTCACTTGGGTTAGACAGCATTGTGGCGATCTCGGTGGTCCATAAGGCACGGCGGCGCGGTCTCACATTGAGTCCACGGATGGTGTTCAGCGCTCCGACAATTCGCCAACTCGCTGCTGCTGTCGATGCGGCGCCGGAATCCGATGCGGCCGTCGAAAACATCGAATACGGTGAGATCCCGCCGCTGCCGATGGTGTCCTGGCTCTACGAGTACGGAAACTACCGCCGATTCACCCATACCGTGTTACTGCGATTGCCGTCTGAAATCGACTGTCTATCAATCGAGACGATGCTGCAACTGTTACTCGACGGGCACGACACTCTGCGATCGATTCTGATCGAGACCGCTGAGGGGCCACGCCTGGTTACCCGCGAACCCGGCGTGGTCCGTGCCGCTGACGTGCTCACGCGTGTTGAGCTACCGAAATCGTCCGCCGCGGAATTCAATGCGGTCTTGACACATTCGGCGCGTAAGGTCACCGACGAGATCGATCCCCACTCAGGTGCCATGGTGCGCGCCGTTTGGTTGTCCAGCGCCGGGCAAGGCGAGATGCTGCTGATCACCGCGCATCACCTGGCGGTCGACGTGGTTTCCTGGCACATCATGCTCGGGGATCTCGCGGAGGCGTGGCGCTCGGTGACATCGGGTGCAACGCCGAAAACGATGCCCGAGTTCACTTCTTACCGCCGCTGGTCGGAGCTGATGTGGCAGCGGGCCGCTACGGCCGAAGTGCAAAGCCAGCGCGGTTACTGGACAGCGCAGGTTCACGGGCCCGATCCTGCGCTGGGTAGGCGGCACCCTGATCCGACGCGTGACACGTGGTCGACTCTGCGGGTCACACGGGCACTCACACCGATCGACGTCACTGAGCGCGTGCTCACAGCGCTCACCAGAGATGAGGGCATGGACGAATTCTTGCTGGCCGCGCTCACGATGGCCGTCGCGAGTTGGCGGCGTACTCGTGAACAAAACTTTGCGGCAGGCACGCTCGTCACGATGGAGAGCCATGGGCGCGCGGACGCTATTTTGGGGACCGACACCACCAACACGGTCGGTTGGTTTACGACTGCCTACCCGGTACGGCTCGGAGTGGGTGCATCAGGTGTCGACGCCGAGCAGGCAGAATGTGATCCGGCAGCGGCCCGAGCGCTATTAGATTCCGTGGCTGACCATTTGAGGATGGTCCCGAATGAAGGTCTGGACTATGGACTGCTTCGTTATGTGGACCACGTTCCAGAACTGCAGGATTCTGTCGAACCTCAGATCATGTTCAGCTACTTGGGCCGCCTCGACCTCGCCGGTGGAACGGATCAGCCCTGGTCCTTAATTGCCGGCGACCAAGTCGACGCATTGCCCGTCGACCCTGAGCCAGATCTGCCACTGCGTTTTGCGCTGTACCTCGCCGTGGCGATACGGGGAACACCGGAGGGTCCGCAACTGACGGCTAACTGGCTCTGGAGCGATGCCCTGTTCGGGCACTCCGATATCGAACGACTGACGCAATTCTGGCAGCGCGGCATAGCCGCGCTCGCAGCCGGATTGACTAAAAGCCCCGCATAGAAAGCTGGCGCCCGAACTACCCACCGTCCCGGTCAGCGACCGCACCGCACCGCACCGCATCGCACCGACGGTTGGCGTGCACGCCAATTTCTTTGGGCTCGGCGACGATTCAATGCCGGCTGCCCCGACTCGCGCGCTCTGGCCGTCATTGCACCCCACTGCCTCGACGTCGCAGCATTGACCAACGAGCAGATTCTCGCCGAGGGCTAGTTCGGGGCGGGCGACCCGACGATGATACTGCCGACGCTGCACTCCTGTAGTTCATCGACACCGGTGGCCGCGACGAAAGCGGCGGTATCACCGAAGCCTTGCGCGCACGCGCCGAGGCCCATCGCGGTCGCGGCCAGGTAGATCGTCTGCATGAGGACGCCGACATCTTTGAGGATGGCGGCATAGGCGATCTGCTCGTAGGTCCACATGATGCGACCGCAACGTGCAGCCATGACGACGAGCACTTGCGGCTCGGCACCTCCGGTGAGAGTTGCTGCGGCCGGTTTCAACAGCTGGGACACGGCCTTCGAATCTGGTCCAGCGACAGGGCGTAGCACATGGTCGAACGAGTCGTAGTGGTACATTCCCGGCGCGAGTCCGGCGACATTGCGCACCACAGGGTAGAGCTCCAGCTCATACAGACTGCCACCAGAAGGGTACGGGCGTGACACGAGTTCCTCGCCGTCGGCGACGAGTTCGGTTCTCCGCGTTCGCGCTGTGCGGTAGAGCAGTTCGGCCAACTGCCCAACAGTAATCGGGCGGGCGTCATCGAATGTCCTTGTGGAAACTCGGTCTTCGAGGACGGCCGTCAAAGTCGGGTCCTGCATTCGTATGGCCGCCAGATCGGGAACCTGAAGGGCAATAGGCTCACCCGGATAATTTGTCCTGCGCGCGGGCGGCTGCGGGAATCGACCCTTCGCCCACTTGGTCGGGCCGAAACGCTCCCAGGTGACGGTGCGTTGACCCAGCGTGCTGCGGCGGTGAAACCACAGATCCGGTGCGCTCCAGCTGAGAGCATCGAACCTGCCGTCTTCGTCGCCGAGGTGGGTGAGGATGCCACACCAGTGCAGATCCTCGATGAACCGCGAGGTGACGGCGCTCGGCATGCCTGAGGCGTCTGCTGCGGGCCCGTCGAGTAGGACAAGCAGGCGTGAGTCGTGGATGCGCACATCACACCATGCCAGCGGATGCTCAAGGACGAAGCCCTCTGAGTCTCGGTGCAGTACAGCAAATTTCGATAGCGCGAAGGAACGCGGCGACATCGGCGCCGGCCGTGTCGCGGGCCGCCCGAACGGCAGGATGGAGTAAAAATCGTTCTTTTCGTCGCGGACCGTGACCGTCAGCCAACCGCTCGTGGCGAGCTGATCAATCAGCGTGCCGACACCGCTTTCGTTCGTCGGCGTGAGTATCTCCGACAGCGTTGCCGGCCCGAGATTCAGCGTTTTGAGTGCCTGTAGCTGGCCAGGGGTCAATTGGGTCAGCTTCTCGCTGCGCGGAGGATTCAGCAGCACCGCTCCAGCGGGCGTGACCAAGCAGGTGACACCGGAACGGAACGCGAATCTCGTTTGGCCGGGGTATGTGACGTCGGGCAATCCGCTAACCCTTCCGCTTCCCTATTTGATCCACCATGTCGACTCCCTCAGCGTAAGCGAGGCACAGTTCATGCGGGCCAGCAGTTCCGCGGGCTACATCAGCGATCTGGGGAGCATTTCCCAGACGGCACCGGCTGCGATTCCGAGCCCCAGACTAAGGCCCGCCGCCACTATCGCGGTCCGTGCGGACCATTTCTCCGCCGTGACGACGCTGTCTCTCATGCCTTCGGCGGGCCGCTGGAATGACGGGATGATCCAGCGCAGATAGTAGAAGAGACTAACCACGGAGTTGACGAAGACAACCACGGCGAGCCATGCCTGGCTACCGTCCCACGCCGCCGTCGCCGTGGTGAGCTTGCCGATGAAGACCGCCGTCGGCGGAGTTCCGACCAGGCCGAGCAGCGCGACCACCAGCGCACCGGCCAGCCAGGGCCGAACGTAAGCCAGACCCCGGTAGGAGTCGAGGTGGCGCCGGGCCGGCAGCGCTGTGCTCACAGCGAATGCCGCGCTGTTGGTGAGCGTGTAGCCGGCGAGATAGAAGAGCAACGACGGGAGCGCGAGGTCGCTGCGGCCCGCCACGGCGATCGGAACGAGCAGGTAGCCGACCTGGCTGATCGTCGACCAGCCCAGTAGTCGTCGGGGGTCGTGCTGCCAGTAGGCGGCGAGGTTGCCCAGCGTCATGCTGGCGACGGCGATCACCGCGACCAGTAACGGCCAGGCCGTCTTTCCGGGCAGCACGTCGACCAGGCGGTAGAGCGCGAGCAGCGCCCCGACCTTCGGCACGGTGGTCAAGAACATGGCGGCGGTGCCGTTCGCGCCTTCTGCCGCATCCGGAATCCAGAAGTGCGCGGGCACGCCGCCGGCTTCGAACATCAGGCCCGCGACGACACCGAGCAGTCCTGCGGCGATGGCACCACCTGGTGCGCTGCCAAGACCGGCCGCCAGGTCGCCGTAGCGGGTGGTGCCGGAAGCCCCGTAGAGCACGGTCACGCCGAGCATCAGGACGATCCCGAATAATGCGCCGATCAGGTAGGCCTTCATCGTCGCCTCGGCGCCCTTCGCGGAGCGCACCAGCCCGATCAGCCCATAGAGCGGAATGCCGGCCAGCAGATATCCGGTTATCAGCACGAGCAGATCGTCGGCTCCGGCCAGGACCATAACTCCGGCGGTGCAAAACAGCAGCAGTGCGTACGTTTCGCTTTCGCGGACCGAGCCGGCGATTTCACCGGCGGCCACCGCGAGCACCAACAGCGTCCCGACCATGACCACGATCCGCGCCACGCCCGTGGCGGTGTCGGCGGCGAAGGTGCCGTCAAAAGCGGTCCGATCCGGACCGGCCATCCCGACCACCGCGACGGCGATGGCACCGCACAGCGCGGCGGCGGCGACTCCCCGGGCCCACCACTGCCGGCGCCGGGCCAGGAACGATCCGCTGATCAGCACCACGAGCCCGCCGCCGAACACCAGCATCTCGGGCAGCATCAGCAGCGGCCGCATCCCCGTCTCCACGTCCGGCTACCGCCCGACCAGCCCGACGAGCGCGTGAGCGGCCGGTTCGATCAGATCGAGCAACGGCCGCGGAAACACGCCTATGGCGACGGATAAGGCGAGAAGCATTCCGACAGAACACGTTTCGGAATAACGGAGGTCGGCAAATCCCACCGAGTGTCCGCGCGTCTCGCCCGTGAAGATGCGCTGCAGCGCGAGCAGAAACAGCGCCGCGGTGACCAGAATGCCGGGCAGCGCGACGGCGGTGATCGGTGCGGCGGCGATACTGCCGGTGAAGATCTGGAATTCGGCGATGAAGCCGGAGAAGCCCGGCAAGCCCAGGGAGGCGAATGCGCCGACGGCAAAGAGCCAAGCCAGTTTCGGGGCCGGCCCGGCGAGCCCTCCGAAGGTGTTCATGTCGTATGTCCCAGCGCGCTCGTAAAACACGCCGGCGATCAAAAACAGCGCACCGGTGATCAAACCGTGGCTGACCATCTGGGTGACGGCGCCCGTGACCGCAACCCCGCGAGCCTGGGCGGTGTCACCCGCGATCAGCCCGGCCGCACCGACCGCGAGCACGATGTAGCCCATATGGTTGACCGACGTGTAGGCGACCATCCGCTTGAAGTCGTTTTGGGCCAACGCCACCAGCGCGCCGTAGAGCACCGACACCACGCCGACGACGATGATCACCCACGCCCACGCGCGCCAGGCCTGCGGCAGCATCGGCATTGCTATCCGCACGAACCCGTAGGCGCCCATCTTCAGCAGCACCCCGGCGAGCACCGCCGAGCCGACCGCGGGGGCATCGGTGTGCGCCGGCGGCAGCCAGGTATGGAACGGGACGGTGGGAGTCTTGACTGCCAGTCCCAGCAGGATCGCCGCGAGAACCAAGCCGCCGGCGACGGGGCTGCCGCCCAGAGGTGTGCTGGCGGCCAGGGTCACCATGTCGAACGTGTGCGGCTGGGCCGCGATATACAGGCCGATGAAACCGACGAGCAGCGCCAGCGAACCCAGGAAGGTGTAGAGGAAAAACTTCAGCGCCGACCGGCCGGCGTCGCCATGGCCCCAGCCCGCGATCACGAAATACATTGCCACGATGGATAAATCGAAGAAAACAAAGAACAGAATCAGGTCGGCGGACACGAACAGACCCAGGCTCACCGTCTGCAGGAACAAAAACAGCGCGGCCAGCGGTTTAGGCCGGTCGCGGCCGCGCAGGCTGTAGAGGGCACAGGCCAGAAAGATCACCGCCGTCATGACGACCAGCGGCAGCGATAGCCCGTCGACCCCTAGGTGGTAGCTGCTGTTGACCCCGGGTATCCATCGGGCCTTCTCCTCGAACGCCAATGCACCCGGCCGGGGCGTCCGATAGAGCGCCCACACCACCGCAGTCAGCGCCACATCGGCGGCTGTGACCGCAACCCAAATCCAGTTTGCCGCAGCACCGCCAAGCCGCGGCAGCGCCAGCAACACCAGGGCCGCCGCTAGCGGCAGGAAAACGATCACACTGAGCACGCTCACCTCGCTACGACCAGGACCACGACACCGAATGCCAGCACCACCACAGCCGCGAGGTAGTACTGGTGCAGCTGGCCGGTTTGCGGTCGGCGCGCCAATTCACCGAGCCGGCGCATCCAACCCGCGACCGCTTCCACCGCACCGTCGACCGCGCGAATGTCCGTGTGCGCCAAACGGTGCGCTGCCCGTAGCGAGTGGATGGCGGTTGCCTCCACGGCCCGGTCGAGCACCCGGTCGTCGAATCGCGCCAGGATGCGTGCGAGGCCGAATGTGGGCCGGACGACGAGGAGATGAGCGACCTGCTCCAGGCCGAGCCAGCCGCCTGCCCACCGGGGCTCGGGTACCCACCAGCGCGCCACCGCCGCGACGACGATGACCGCTAGCGCTGCCGAGCCTAGCAGCTCGAGCGCCGTCGCGGGTGGGCTCGCGGTGCCGCGCAGCGCCCGGGTAAGAGCCGAGCCGGCCGGCGGCAACGCCAACACTACCGCCGCTGCGGCGCCGACCGCGAGGACGACGATAGGGGCCTGCTGGAAGGCGTTGGGGCCGAGAGCGTCTCGCGTGACGCCGGGGCTGCTGTCGGCAGCTTTGGTGCGCCACAGCACGGTTAGGACCTTTCCGGCATAGGCCGCCGAGAGAGCCGACGCGGCCAATCCCACGGCGTAGAGGGCGGGGGAGTAGTGCAGGGCTGCGGTCAGCACCGTGTCTTTGGTCGCCCATAGCGACAGCGGCGCAACGCCGGCCAGAGCCAGGGCGCCGACGGTGGCCGACCAGCCCAGGAGCCGCCACCGTCGCGCGACCCCCCAAAGGTCGTCGAGCTGCTTGGTGCCCAGTACCGACAACCAGGCGCCGGCCGCAAGGAACAATCCGGCCTTGGTGAAGGCGTGGGCGATCAGCTGCGCGGCGCCGCCGCCGACGGCGCCCACACCCGCGGCCATCACCACGAATCCGAGCTGCGCTGCGGTCGAGGCCGCCAGCAGCTGTTTGAGATCACGCTGCGCCACCGCGACCGCGCCCAACAGCAGCGCAGTTCCCCCACCTATCCATGCCGCGGCCGGCGCGGCCCACCCGGTGGCCGCGAGCAGCGGCTGCGTCCGCAGCAGCAGATATGCGCCCATGGCGACCATCGCGGCCGAGTGCAGTAGCGCGCTGACCGCGCTGGGACCCTCCATGGCCCGGGACAGCCAGAACGAGAACGGCAGCTGCGCGGCCTTGCCGAGCGCCGCGAGCAGCACCCCGAACGCGATGACGTGCCGCCAGCCGCCGCTCGCGTCGGGCAGGTCGGCCAGCGCAAGCCCCGCGCCACCGGCCAGCGCAGCCGCCGCGGCCAGGTAGAGGCCGAGGTCGGCGGTGCGGGTGGTCAGGAAGGCGGTGAGCCCGGCCGACATTCGGTACTCGTCGCGCCACCTGAACCCGATCAGCGCGTACGACGCCGCCCCCATCACCTCCCACGCCAACAGCAGCGTCGGCAACGTCGTTGCCGACGCGGTTACGGCGACAGCCGAGGCGAATAACAGCATCAACCCGTGGAACCGGCCCGGCGCTTCCCGAATGTCCCCGGCGGCGAATACCAACACCAGCAGCGTCACCGCCGCCACCATCGGAACTACCACCGCGGCCAGCGCATCTATCCGTAACGCGAATTCCGTGCCGGCCATGAACGCCACGGCCAGTTCCGGGCGGGCAAAGCCCACGACGATCGACGACACCAGCATGACTGCCGCCGCGGTCACCGAGATCGCCGCGGCGTACCGCTCGAACCGGCGGCCCAGCAGTAACGTCGCGCCGGCCACGGCCGGCGCGAGGATCAGCAACCACAACCAAAGCTGCGCTGGTGTGCCCCCTGCCACGGTCAGCCGGACAGCTCGGCGGCCATATCGGTCATGTCGGCCCGGTGGTCGCGGTGTAGCAGCGTCGCGACGGCGAAGCCCATCGCCATCTCCACGGTCATCGCCGCGATGATCACCAGCAGCAAAACCTGGCCGGTGGGCGCCGGCGCGAGGAACCACCAAAAGCCCGCGGCGGCAAGGATGATCGCGTTGATCATCAACTCGAGACCCATCATCACCATCACCACGACCTGTTGGGAGAGCGCACCGTAGAGTCCGATGCTGAACAACGCGGCCGCTACCAGCAGCACCGTGTCGAGGGTCATCTCCCGACACCTCCCGGCTGCGGGTCGCGGGCGGGACGTTGTTTCAAGTCATCGCCGAACCGGTCGTAACGGCTCCGCTTGGCCGCCAACACAATCGCGGCCACAATGGTGGCCACCATGATTGGGCTGATAACGGCCATCGCGAGCATCTTCGGTCCCATCAACTCCTCCCCGAGCGCCACGGTGACATCGCGTGGTGGTGCACCGCGCCGCGATGGCCAGTCGACCAGCAGGATCCCGGTCGCCAGCAGAACGAAGGTGCCCACGGCCGCGGTGAGGGCCCGGCGCTTGTCGTGCACCATGCTCATCGGCAGCAGCGCCGGGTTCATGCCCATGAACATGACCATATAGACGGCCATCACCGCCATCTCCATCACCATCATCAAGATCGTCACCACGCCGATGTAGTTCTGCGCCAGCAGCAGCACCGCGACACCCACGGCGACGAACGACACCGCCAGCGCATACGTGGCGCGCGCCATCGAGGTCACCCGGAAGACGGCCGCACCGGCGAGCACGGCGATCGCCGCGCAGATCCAGAAGACCACGTCGACGATCATGTATCAGCTCCTCCAAGTAGCGATTATGGCCACGACCAGGTCTTGCAACAGGACGGCCGGCAGCAGGACCACCCAGCCGAACTCCATGAACTTCTCCGGCCGAAAGACGGGAACCCGTCTACGCAGCCATACCAAAACCGTCAGCAGTACAACGGTTTTGAGCAACACCCACAACCAAGCCGGTAGCAACGGTCCGTCGCCGCCGCCGAGGAACATCGGCACGGCGAACGCGGCACCGGCGACCAGCAGCGCGTATCGCCCGGCGTGGAACACTAGCCGGTCCACACCGGAGAGTTCCGTGGTCACGCCGCCGGCGACGTCGGCGCCAAGCGCCGGCGTGAACGGGCCCCATACCGAAAAGGCCGCTACCCCAAGACAATAGACGACAAACGCGATTGGCATCCATACCGCGAACCACAATTGCTGCTGAGCCGCGGCGACCGCGCCGACACGCAGGCTTTGGGCTGCAATGGCCGGAGCGACCAGCGCGAACATGAGCGGGAGCTCATAGCCCAGGCCGTGGGCCAGGAATCGGTAGCCGCCGATCAGCGAATGCGCCGAATTCGGACCCCAACCGGCGAGCCACACCAGCGCCCACACCATCACGTCCATCGCGTTGAACCACACGACGCCGACATCGAGATCGAACAGCGTCCATCGGCCCAGCGGCACCACGGTCACCATCAACATGGCGGCGACGATCAGACCCGTGGCGCCGACCCGCCACAGCATCGCGTCCGCCGCGACGATGGTGCGCCGACGCTGCCGCATCAGCCGCGCCGCCTCCCACAGCGGTGTGGCCGCTCCGCCCGTGCGGACACCGTTGCCGCGGTCGGTCAGCACACCATCGAGGGAGGCGGCATAGAGGCCGAGTGCTCCGAGCAACCCGGCGGCGCCGAGCGCCCAGACGCCTGGCACCGACGTAACCGTCGGGTCACCCATGAGGGATGCTCTCGTTTGCGCGCGCGGTGTCGATGCCGAGACTGGCGACTACCAGGCGGGCAGTGGCCATGTCCAGGCCGCGCACCAGGGCCGGTAGCACATCGCTTATCTTTGTCGAGTCAAGTTCAAATAGACTGGAATTTAAGGGTTCTCGCAACAGAGTGCGCGCTAGACCGACTCGGGTGAGTAGCCGGTCGTAGGTATCGCCGGCAAGTGCCGCGGGCAGCTCATGACGGTCGAGACTTTCAGATGTCAGCGGCGCGAGGTCGCGTAACGACCAGCGCAGCAACCTGGACTTGCCGAGCATCTTGTGCAGGCCGTCGAGCAGCTCCCGCGCTCGGTCAACGTCAGAGTCGCCCAGCAACAGGTCCCTCGCCTGCCGCGCTATGGCCGCCGCCCGCGGCCACCCCGACAACTCCAGCAGATCGACGACGTGGTCGCACTGTCGGGCAGCCACCACCAATTCGGTGCGTTCCGGCGGGGCCTTATATCGGCTTTCATGGTCGTTATCGACGATCCATGCCTCGGCCTCGGCGAGGACGTCTCCCTGCAATGAGCACCGCAATACCAACCCCGCCGGCCAGTGCGGGAGGACCGGGCCGAGACGCAAGTGCAGGACATCCATCTCGAGGCCATCGCGGTCCTCTCCGCCTTCGGCCAGAGCAATGCCGGCGGGTGCCATCTCCATGCCGCCGTGGTCCATGCCGTGGTGGCCACTATGGTCCATCGCGCCGTGGTCCATGTTGTGGTGGTCCATGTCGCCGTGCTCCATCGCGCTGTGGTCCATGCCGTGGTGGCCATTGTGGTCCATTGCGCCGTGGTTCATGCCGCGGTGATCCGTGCCGCCATGGGCTGTTCCGCCGTGGTGGCCACTGTGGTCCGGGCGGGGCGATTGTGCGCGATCACGGGCGTCGTCTCGTTGTCGCCCGCAATCGAGCAGCTCCGCGCCTGCGCGGTCCAGCGCAGAATCGATCGACTCCTTGTCAGTAATGTCGATGCGGACACGGGGGCCGGGCAGTTGGTCCCAGATCCTTTCGACGACTTCGCCCAACTCGGACCCGGGCATGCCGCATACCGCTAGTGCATCGGCGTCCGCCGGGGACACCGCTGCACACCAGCCCCGAGCAGCGACACAGCGCTCCACCGCTGCGCGCAGAACCCAATCGCCTGGGACCTCGACGGTCAGGACGTGGACCCGGCGGACAGCAGCTCGGGTTAAGGCGGCGGTCATACCCATCGCAGTGCGCCCTCCCGCCACGCCCACGCGACCGCGACGAACAACGCGGCCAAAAATAGGAACATCTCGACGATCGCGGTGGTGCCCATCTGTGCGACGACCATGGCCCATGGGTACATGAACAGCATCTCGACGTCGAAAGCGAGAAAGACCAGTGTCGCTGGATACCAGCGCACGTGATACCGGGACAGCGCGTGCTCCTCGGGCCGCCACCCCGACTGGAAGGGAAGCGACGTCAACGCGGCCGCCCACACCGCCGTGAGCCGGTGCATCCCATACGCGCCGGCGACGCCCGCTAGGGATACCAGCAGCGTCGAGGCCACACCGGCATACATCGCTGCACTCCTTTCACCCGTGCAGGCCACAGGGTCTTGTCCACGTCCCCACATGCGCAGTGCACCCGGATTATGGCCTACCACGCCTCCACGACGCCCCGAAACCGATCGCCGCCCTGCTGGGTCCGGGCCGCCGCGCCGCCGCCGGCGACCTGAAGCAGTCTGGGAGTTGACTCGCAATGGTTGTGCAGCGCCAATCATCTTGCAGGCTAGTTGATTTCGGCTGGCCCAGCGTCGTGCAGGCTCTTTGCTCTTTCGATCGAGGTGCGGCTGGCGCCTCTGGGTGGATGTTAGGCCCAGCTGGACCCAACGGCGCTGTCGGTGGAGGCCATGTTGGCCCCGGCAGTTTGGACTTTTGCCCATGGGCGTTGGCTTGCTCGTAGATGACCTGGAAGTTGCGGCCCAACTGGGTGATGAACTCTTGGCAGGCCACCGAACCCGCACCGCCCCAAAAGTCCCCGGCGGCAAGCACATCACGGATGATGGCCTGATGCTCGGCCTCCAGGAAAGCGGCCTGGGCGCGGATCAGCGCGCCATGGGCGTCGACGTCGCCGAATTGGTAGTTGATGCTCATCGTCGGTTCTCCTAACTGCCTAGCATCTGCTGTGAGGCTTGCTCTTGCTGTTCGTAGTTGTTGGCGTCGCGGATCAGGCCGTCGCGCACCCCGTGCAGCATGGTGACGATGTTGCGGAACGCAGTGTTCGTTTGGCCCATGGTGTCGTAGGACGCGGCCTGAGCGGTCCCGCTCCATCCGGCACCGGCAATGTTCAGCGAGGACCCCCACATCTTGCGGGCTTCATCTTCGACGGTTTGGGCGTGCACGTCGAAACGGCCTGCCATGGATCGCATCTCGTTCGGATCGGTCATCAAGCGTGCAGTCATTGGAGTGTCTCCTTACCTGGAAATCATCAGTTTTGCTCGACGTGGCCGGCGTCATGGCCGCCTGCCAAAACGAATTGGTGCTCTCCTTTGTTATCCGACGGTCGCCGAGGGCGGTACCACTGTCAGGCGGGGCATGAACCGGAGGTCGGTTTCGCCGACGTTGCCTATGCCGCGCCCGGCCATCGTTGCCATCGGCGCGCCGAGCATGCTTGCGGGAGCCCCCGTTGTGGCTCCTGGGGCAGTGGCCAGGCTGGTGCTGGGCAGCGCCGTCGCGGCAGGACTCATTGCCGGGGCCGCCGAAGCCCAGGCTTGGGGCACCGACAACGCCCCGACCGTGGCCGCCCGGCCCACGCCCGCCGACACGGCTGCCCCGCCGAGTCCTGCTGAGCCGGGTGCTCCCAGCGCGCTGGACGCGAGCGCGCCCGTCAATCCCGGTCCCGAAGCTGCGGTGCTGGCGGCGGTGACGGCCGGCATCAAATTCTTCATCTGATTCGCGTTCGAGAGCAGCGAACTCGATATCCACCCAACCGAACTTGTCATCGACAACGCCGGATTCATGGAACTGAGCGACGAACTCAACGACGACAGCGACCCCGTGGACGACTCGGATGTGGACGACAGCGGCGACGCGAGCTGCTGCAGAGCCGTCGGCACCGTGGAGGTCACCTGTGACAGGACCGCCTGCGCGTCGGTGCTGGCCGAGCTTCCGACAGCTTGGCCGACCGCGGTTCCCTGTCCGGCCAGGCCGGCCGGGTTGCTGGCGGGCTGCGGCGGGATGAACTGGGTCAGGAGCGACGCACTCGCCGAGGCGGCCGCGTAGCCATACATCGCGGCGACGTCCTGGGCCCACATCGCCGCGTACTGTGCCTCGGTGGCCGCGATCGCGGGCGTGTTTTGCCCGAGGATGTTGGTCGCGATCAGCGACATCAACAGGCTGCGGTTGGCCGCGATGACTGGTGGCGGCACCGTCATCGCAAAGGCCGCCTCATAGGCGGCCGCGGCCGCCATGGCCTGCGAAGCCGTCAGCTGTGCCGTGGCGGCAGTGGTGTCCATCCACGCCACGAAGGGGGCGCTCGCGGCGGTCATCGCCGCCGACGCCGGACCCAGCCACGGTCCGCTCGTCAGCCCTGAAACCACCGAGGAATACGAAGCGGCCTCCGAATATAGCTGCTCGGCGAGTCCTTCCCAGGCCGACGCTGCGGCCAGCATCGAGCCCGGCCCCGGACCGGCATAGATCCTTGCCGAGTTGATTTCGGGTGGCAAAGCAGCGAAATCCATCATTTCACCTCGGAATGCTTAGCCGGCCGCGACCGCGTTGGCGGCCTCGGTGACCGCATACGAATCAGCGCTGACACCAAGGGTTTTCGCGACCAATTCGTAGATCGCCGCAGCTTGGGCGCTGACGGCCTGATACATCTGAGCGTGCGCGGCAAACTGCAGCGCCGTCAACGCCGACACCTCATCGGCGGCGGCGGGAACCACCCCGGTCGTCGGTGCGGCCGCGGGCGTGTTTTCGGCGCTCATCGCCGAGCCGATGCCCAGCCGGTTACCGGTCGCCGCCGTCAACATTTGCGGGGCGACGGTGAGTGAGAACATGGACTTCTCCTTGGAGACTTGGGATTACGGACATGGGCTGACCCCGTCCGCTGCGGTGTGTTAAGGCGCTGGTGCGGTCGCCGCGGGACGGAAACCGCGTCGCCCAACTCGGCTAGACAGAGTCAGGCAGGATTGACGTGTTCATTGGCCCGGCATTCATCCGAGCGGAAGGGGCGGCAGAGATTGGTGACGGTGGGCGAGCGTTCACCGGCCGTCGTGGCGCAACACGATGGCCTGCCGCCGGCTGATCATCGGCGAGCTATGCAGAACCGCGTCAAGAGGTCTCGACCGGTGAAGGCAATGGCAGCTGCGCGGGGCGGGGCTCGCCCAACCGGCACGACGAGTTTGACCCGCGAACCTGCGACGGCGACCACCGCGACCGCGAGACCGAGTTCCACCAGCGCGGTAACCGGCCCCGGCACCGGCATAGCCCCGAACACCTTGGAGCATTTGGCGGCCAGGCCGCGGTAAAGCGAAGCATGGTCGGCCTGCATGCCGGGCCCGCCAGTGCCAAACCCGCCATCCGCCGATGTCACGAAGGCGTGCGGTGGGTCAAACGCGAGAGGCGCGAAATGCACCAACCCACACCCCAGGGCGCCGAGGACCAGCCACACTGCAGCCGCGATCGCGACGACAGCGCGCAACCGCACCGAACTGCCTGCGCCGCGGGGACTCATAGTGTCTCAACTGTACCTGTCTATAGGGGGGTATGCCATACGTAGGGCGGCCGATACCACATTGTGCCCGGGTCAGGAGTGTGCCTGCTCGCGGCCCTAATGCCGCAGGTAAAGTCGATATCAGCAGTCGGGCCGCAGGGGCTGACGCGCACAATTGCACCCCCATACCGAATACCCCTACCCACCGGAGGTATAGCGGGCGGCCGAGCTGGCATTCCTCTACCCAGGCGGTAATCGGTACGCCGGCCCGCTCGCACGACAACACCAGCTCGCGGCTTCGATCTATCGGCCCGGACACATGAGGACTCACCCGGCAGGCGATGCGCGCGGCCGAGCCGTTGGCAGCTGTTCGCGTCAAATCCCTTAATCGCATGGGGATTTCGCGCCGATCGGGTGCTTAACGGTGGATCCTGCGGAGTCACATGGGTAATCACAAGGTGACGTCATCGACGCGACCGAACGTGAGCAATCTTGCGCCTGGTTGCGTGCCGATGCCATTCTGCGGCGACTCTTTGGGGTCAGAGTCGTCGTCATCGCGGGCCGGCGCCCGAAAGGATGACCAGGAGACGGGGACACAGATGCCTTGCCGTGCGGCGGTGTAAATCGCCGGCGTCGGCCCCGGCCGGTTATCGTCGGTACCGCCGCTTGGACGCCGCCAAGCTCGGAATGAGCCGGTTGCAGGTCGCGTGCGGGTTCGAGACGGTAGAGGGCAACTGCGGCGATGATGCCGATGAGAACCAGCCCGCCCCACACCAGTGCGCCGGCGCTCAGCCGTTGGGCCGCACCGAATATCGATCCGGTAGCCAAGTTGCCGACGAGGATTCCGGCTCCGACGATGGTGTTGTAGAACCCGTAATGGGTGGCCACGAGCCGGCCTCCGGCCAGCGAGACGACGGTGTCCATCTCGAACGGGAAGACCGCGGCCGAACCGACGGCCAGCAGCGCCGCCGACACCAGCAGGGCCCCCACCGCCGCCGGTGTCCCGAACCGATGGCCGTCGGGGACGACAGTCAGCGGCACAAACGAGGCCGCCAGGATGGCCACACCGATCGCCAGGCTACGTCCGGGTCCCCAGCGTTTGGTGAACCAACGGGTGATGCGCAGCTGTCCGATCACTGCAACCAGGCCCGAGACAACGAAAAGTACTGCAACCAAAGCCGTTTCAGAGCGCGGCGCCAGCATCGACGCCTGCAGCGGCAGCGCCAGGTACACCTGGAAGGTCAATACGTAGGAGCCGATCATCGCCGCCGCGAAGAGCAGGAACGGCCGATTGCCGGCGACAACCCGCCAGTCCTGCAGGAATGACTTCTGCTGCGGCGCCGAATCGACACCGCGTTGCGGCAACGTCAACAGCTGCGCCACGGTCAGCACTGCGAACACGGCCGCCGCTGCCGCCGCCGTGACCTGAAAATCAACGGCCACCAGGACCAGTCCGACCAGCGGACCCAACAGGATTCCGGCCTGATAGAAGAGGTTGAACATGGCGAAGGCCTCCACCCGGCGATCTCCGGCGTCAGCGGCCAGATAGGCGCGTACCGCCGGGTTGAACAACGCGCCGGCGAACCCGGTGGCCGCCGCGGCGATCAGCACAGCCGGCAACGAGTGAGCCACCACCAGCAGCGCGAATCCGCCGGTGCGCAGCACGCATCCGGCCACGATCAACGGCTTGTAGCCCAGCCGGTCGGCCAGGGTGCCGCCCACGATGAACATGCCCTGCTGGGAGAAGTTGCGCACGCCTAGCACCAGCCCGACGGCCCAGGCCGCCAGCCCGAGCGGGCCGGCCAGGTACCCGGCCAGATACGGCATCAGCATGTAGAAACCCATGTTGATGCCGAACTGGTTGAGCATCAGGACCTGGCTGGGCCGGTCGAAGCCTCGAAACCGGGTGAGGAAATCCCTCATGCGGCTGCGATCAGTGCGGGACTGACGACGGTGCTGGTGCGAGTCCAGGAGGTCACCACCTGCTGGGTGGGGTCGGTGATGACGGTGGGCTCGGCGACGGGTTGCCAGTCCAACAGCTGGTGCTGGTGGCAGTAGTCGTCGTTGTAGATGGTGTCGAAGTAGCGTTGCGGCCCGTCAGGAAACACCGCGGCGATGCGGGTGTCCTGCGGGAAGGTGCGCGCGGCCCAGCCCGCGACCAGCGCCACGGCCCCCACGCTCCAGCCGCCGCTGGCGAAGTTGCTGGCCGCCAAAGTGCGGCACGCCCACACCGACTCCTGCGGGGCCACCCAGTGCACCTCGTCAAAGGCGGCGTAGTCGATGTTGCGCGGATAGATGCTCGAGCCCAGCCCGCGCATCAACCGGCTGGCTACCGGCTGACCGAAAATGGTCGAGCCGATGGTGTCGACCCCGATCAGTTTCATGTCGGGGTTGAACTGGCGCAGCACCCGCGCCACGCCGGCGGAGTGTCCGCCGGTGCCCACCGAGCAGACCAGCACATCGACCCCGCCAAGCTGATCGAGCAGCTCCAACGCCAACGACCGGTAGCCGGTGATGTTGTCGGGGTTGCTGTACTGGTCGGGGCACCAGGCCCCCGGCTCGGCGGCCAGCAGCTGGGCGACCCGGTCTTTACGGGCCTGTTGCCAGCCCCCCACCGGGTGCGGCTCGGTGACCAGCTCGACCTGGGCGCCGTAGGCGGCCAGCATGTGACGCACGATCGGCTCCATGCCGGTGTCGGTGACCACGGTGACCGGATGCCCGTAGGCTTGGCCGGCCAACGCCAGCCCCAACCCCAGGCTACCGCTGGTGGATTCCACGATGCGCGCCCCGGGAGCTAATTCGCCGCGGGCCCGGGCGGCTTCGACCATGTGCAGGGCCGGGCGGTCTTTCATGCTGCCGCCGGGATTGAACCCTTCCAGCTTGGCCCAAAACCCGCGTCCGGGCGGGGCGAACGGCGCCTCAATGCGCAGCACCGGGGTATGGCCCACCATCGCACCGGGACGCCGATAGGCGTCGGTGCCGGGCTGGGCGCACTCACGTGGCTGAACAACTTTGAGCGCCGGGATCGGGTGAACATAGTTATCGAAAGACAAAACATCGGTCATGAGAATCGTCGCTTTCTTGCGAACGCCGCGAATCAGTGCGGCACTTGACAGGGGTCAGCGATCACCAGCCGCCGAGCACACACGTGCTGCAAACGACCTGGCGCTGACCAGTCAGCGACGAGACAAGCAGAACCGGGTCAAGACGTCTTGACCGGTAACAGAAAGAGCCGGGGCGCGCGGGGGGCCGCGCCCGGCGGGCACCCCAAACCGGGCCAGCCCACCGGTCAGCGCCACGGCGGCCACCGCACTCAACGCGATTAACGCAGCCACCACCGCGCCTGAGCGCGGCAGCACCGCCGTGGTGAACTGCTCGTGATGGTCGCCCGAGGAACCCTTGCCCACATGCGGATGATCGACATCAACGGTGAACTCACCACCCAGCGAAGCCACCAACGCATGCGCCGGCTGCGACATCGAAGACTGCGACACCGAAGACTGCGAATGCCCCATCACGCTGTGGGCACCGATGAGAACCCACGCCGCCAACCACGCCGCAGCCCCCACGGCCACTACATACCGGAGCCGAGGCAACCTGCTAGCACCACCGAATATCACGACACGCCAGCCCTGCCAGTATGGGAGAAAACCGGGAATAAGCCGGGGTGTTTCCGATGCGCGGATTCGCAACTCATCGCGTGCGTCGCCGATGAGCAGTTCACTGCGCGTCCGGTGGACATAGAAGCAGAATATACCCCATACCCGTATATGTAAACCGGGGCCTTTGGCGGTTGAGCAGTCCTAGGTTGCGCCTGACCAGATGCTGACGACGCTTCACGGGCTGTACGACGGCCGGCATAGTTATGCCTGAGATCTACCGTCACCTTCGGCCCGGCATGTCGATTACAACCAGTGCTCCGCCGCGCCCACCACCGGATTCATCGACCCAGCGGCCGTTGCGCCGTGATGTAGTGCAGCAACAACCGGTCACCGGTGCCGACGATGGAGAACCCCGCATCGGTAATCAGCTCATCGAGCTGGTGTAGCCGGTTCTGCTCCCTGGCATGGGCGTTGAAAACAGCAGCAATCCGGTGCAAGGCGCCACCGCCCGAGGGGCGAAGATCGGCGATGCATAGCCGTCCGCCCGGTCGCAGAACTCGGTACATTTGCCGCACTGCGTCGGCGCGTCGGTCGACTGGAAAGTGGTGAAACGCCAAGCTAGATACCACCACATCGAACGATTGGTCGGAGAAGGGCAGCTCTTCGGCGGAGGCAACCTGAAAGGCCGCGTTCGCCGGCGCACGCCGCGCGGCGTAGTCGACCATCGATTGTGAGGGATCGATCCCGACAACCCTGCCACCAGGGTGCACCGCCCGTGCGATTCGCCGAGTGAAGTATCCGGTCCCGCAGCCGACGTCGAGCACCCTATCGCCGGGCTCGGCGCCGGATAGCCCGACCAGCCGGTCCCACATGCGCGCACGTAGCCCCAGAGACCACGCATTGGTGGCCCATTCATAGGTACGGGGATAGTTGAGCACCCACCCGGTGCCGTCACCGTGGCGATGATCAGCGAACAGCCTCTGCGCCAGTCCCATCTAAAAATCCTTCCCGGATATGCTTTCAGTGCGGCCAACCCAACGGTACAGCAATACCCCCATGCGGTATATTCAAGCTCGACGGAGCGGGACGCGGCTCTCCGGGATCGAACGAAACACCGAACGGCGCAACGAAAGACAGGTGCAGGCATGCGCGAATCGACTTCTGACAGGGCGCGACTTAGCAGGCGGAGTTTTGTGGCTGCCACCGTCGCCGGCGGGTTCGCCCTGGCCGCATGCGGCCGATCCGGCGAGCAAACACGTACCGGAAACACGGCGATGGCGGCCGCCATCGCTGCTGCCGAGGCGGCGCGGCCCCACACCGGGCGTACCGTAACGGCGGCACTGACGCCTCAACCGACGACAATCGACCTCGGTGGCATCACTGTGCGCACGATGGCCTACGGTAACGCCATCCCGGGGCCCCTGATCCGCGCCAATGTCGGTGACGAACTCGCGGTCACGGTCACCAACCGGCTCGATTCGGCCACCTCGGTGCATTGGCACGGCATCGCGCTGCGCAACGACATGGACGGCGTCGCACCCGCCACCCCGAACATCGACGCCGGCCGCGACTTCACCTACCGATTTTCGGTACCTCACCCGGGCACCTATTGGGCGCATCCGCACGTCGGCCTGGACGCCGACTACGGCCTGTATCTGCCCGTGATCATCGATGACCCCCGAGAGTCGGGCCGCTATGACGCCGAATGGATCGTCGTACTCGACGACTGGACCGACGGCGTCGGCAAGACCCCCAGGCAGCTCTACGACGATTTGACCAATCAGCGCAGGCCCAGCATGGGCAGCATGCCGGGCATGGGAAACATGCCTCCCATGGAGATGGACGGTGTCGGGACCAGCAGTCTGCTTGGCGGCGACCCAGGCGATATTGCCTACCCGCACTACCTCATCAACGGCCGCATTCCCGCCGCTCCCACCACATTCAGCGCCAAGCCCGGAGAGCGCATCCGGATCCGGATCATCAATTCCGGCTCCGACACCGCGTTCCGCGTAGCGCTAGCCGGGCACTCGATGACCGTCACCCACACCGACGGCTATCCTGTAGTGCCCACCGAGGTCGACGCCGTGCTGGTCGGCATGGCCGAACGCTACGACGTCGTCGTCACCGCCGCCGACGGCGTTTTCCCGCTGGTCGCTCTTGCCGAAGGCAAAAATGCGCTGGCGCGGGCCCTGCTCTCCACCGGCGCCGGCAGCGCCCCTGATCCGGGTTTCCAGCCGCCCGAACTCAACAAGCGAGTCGGCACCGTCGAAATGTTCTCCGCCGCACCGGAAGTCGACTTGGGAGCCAAATCCGATGCGAATCTCCCTGTGGTCCTCAGCGGCGACATGACGAAGTACGATTGGCTGATCAACGGCGAGCCCTACAGCAAGACCAAGCCGCTACAGGTACGCCAGGGCCAACGCGCCACGCTGGCATTCGACAACACCACCATGATGTACCACCCGATGCACCTGCACGGACACACTTTCCAGGTGATCAAGCCCGACGGCACGCCCGGCCCGCGCAAAGACACTGTCAACGTACTGCCCAAACAGAAATTGAGCGCCGTCCTCGTCGCTGACAACCCGGGCGTCTGGATGTTCCACTGCCACAACACCTATCACCAAGAGGCCGGCATGATGACTCGCCTCGAGTACACCAGCTGAGCCATCACGGCGTGCGCGCAGGAGCGCGGCGGTGGCGGCGCCATGCTGGTAGGTGCCGAGCGAGCACTTAGCCGAGCGAGCCGATGAGCTCGCGGCATGCCCGTTCGCAGCGGCGGCAAACTTCCCCGCACAGCCGGCAGTGCTCGTGATGGGTGGCGTGCCCCTAACACTCGTCTGCGCAGCTTTTGCAGGTGATGGCGCATGTTTCGAGCACCGTTCTGGTCAGGTTGGCATCGTAGCCGGTGTGTCGGGAGAGGACACGGCCGGTGACGTCGCAGATATCCGAGCAGTCGAGGCACGTGCGGATGCATTTCCTCAGCTCGTCGACCGCAGCTTCGCTGAGGCAAGCGTCCGCACAGGCTGTACAGGCTTGCGCGCAGTCGATACAGGCTTCGATACAGGCTGTCACGTTGGCCGTATCCCCTCCGCCGAGGTCTTGGGGATAGCTCTCCAGCATGCTGCTGGTAGTAGTCACGTGTTCTCCGGGTGTTCAACGGCAACGGTTTTGATCATTTTCGGGGGGGGGGGGGGGGGAATGCCTCCGCGCAGTCGTACTCGGTCCGACATACGCTAAACGGATCGCGCGTCTGTTCCCAGTTTTTGAGGCGAACAGTCACCTTCTGGCCGGACAAGTTCGATAACGGCTCTGGTCAGAATCGGGTCGAGCAATGCGGTAGCCGCAGACAAGGTGCTCACCCGCTGCGGAGGGCCCAAACAAGTCACCTTTGATTGTGGAATACATTGCGAGACATCACAGTTGCGTCCAAGAACACTCGAAGGTCGCCGCGCAATCGATGGTATTGGGTTTACGGGTTTCGACCGCACGGCCGCACTTCCCTAACGCTGTCACCACCCACGTCCTACCAGATACTCATTATGACCATCAGTTTCAACATGGCTAGGGTGATGCCGAGGTCGCTAGCCTTGCTAGACGAAGATTGTCTGAGATGTCATTCTCGACGGCCTGGATTGAGTGGCGTGCGCCCCGGCAGGCTTCTAATTGGTGAGTAACCCAAACCACCGTTCAACCTGCTCGAGCACGACGAGTATGTTGGGGTGAAGCAGATTCGAACTCGAGGATGGGCGACGAGCCGTTTCGTTATCCGTCGAATTTCACGAACGATGTGTCGTTGCGTCGGTGGGGTGCGAGTGCAAGGGCTACGCCGCCCGCTGAGTGCCCCGTGGCCGCTAGTGGTGCGCCATTTGTCCGTCTTCTTGGCCTATGCTCCCGGCACAGTGGTATCCGGGCGGTATTGCGGGCAGTAGGCATTGACTGCGGTGCCGAAGAAATAGCCGGCCACGTGTGCCGAGAGGTCGGTGTCTTTTACCAGCGACAAAATCAGGTTGGCCGGCGTCTGGCCTGCATCGAGTCCGGTGCACACTTTATGACCGGCCGCGATTGCGACATCGCGGTTGGTAAAGACGATCCCGTGTTTCTTGAGCGCGGCGAGGAAGTCATCGTCAGTTTGATCCGCTGATACAGGTGGAGCGAACTGCAGCGCAGCAGCAAAGAGCAGGATTACGCTCGTTGTCAACCATTTCCACCGAGGCACATTGGTTTGGGCCATTAATCTCTCCCGCGGGTGTTAAAAGGTCTTGAGACGCGGGAGCGTCGGGGGCCACCGACATGGCTTTGTTTGGTGCGCGCGCGGCGTCGTCGACGTTGGATGATGATGAATGCCACTGCCAGGGCGACCGCAATGGTGGCGAGGATGGCAGTTCCTGTGATCTGCTGGATGTCGTTGTAGTGCGGTAGGTAGTTGGCTTCCGCGGCGAATCGCCCGTTGCGTGGCGTGCTCATTTAGTGACCTTTCGGGTTGGCCCAAATTCATCGGCCGCTGAGCTGGACAGCCTTGACGATGAGCAGGACGGCGCCGACGACGAGGTAGCCGCGCAGCGCAATCATGCCTAGACGGGTCCCTGGCGACCAGGTCACGGGCTCTAACAAGGTCAGTGGTGGCATTCGCCAGCTATTGCGGTCAATAGGCCGCGCCGGGCTCGATGCCGCCGGTGGTGAGGGCTGGCGGCGACCCATCCAACGAAGTGCCGGTACCGTGGCTGCGGCGAGGATGACCAACGTCAGTGCCAGGTAGCCGGCGACAACGATCACGTTGAGGTCGGGGAACAAGGTAGTCGCGATCAGGATTCCCGACAGCAGCAGCAGGACGCCGACGATCAGCCCGGCAACCCAGTTGAGCCAGGGCCGGTTCACCCAGGGGCCCAATACTTCCCGGTCGTTGCACAGCAGCAGGAGGAACACGCTGGCGCTGGGCAACAGCAAGCCAGCGAGGGCCTGCACGGCGGTGGTGATCAATCCAAGGGGGGCGCCAGGGATCAGCACGATCGCTGCCGCAAACGCCACCATTGCGCTGTAGGAAAGGTAGAAAGGTTTGGCATCGGCAAACCCCCGGTGCAGCGAGTGTTTCAGGCCGAATACGTCGCCAAAGGCGTAGCTGGTGGCCAGGGTCACTGCGGCGGCGCCGAGGATCGAGGCGTCCATCAGCACGATCGCGAACAACCAGCCGAGCGTCGAATTGTGTTGGCCCAGTAGATGCGAGATGGCGCCGGCGTCGGTGAAACCACCTGTGGTGTTAGTGGAGCGCGCCGCCCAATCGCCGATCATGACCAGCGCGGTGGCGCCGATCACCACGATGAACGCCCCCAACACGGTGTCGGCGCGCTCATAGCCCATAAATCGAGGTGTAATGCGCTTGTCGACGACGTTGGACTGCTGAAAAAACAGCTGCCAAGGCGCCACGGTGGTGCCGACGATGGCAATGATCAAAAGCACCGCATCCGAGGTCACGCCGCCGGAGATGTTCGGCACCACAAATGATTTGGCGGCCTGGGCCCACTGTGGGTGCGCTATCAGCAGGATTGGGATCTGCGCCAAAGTGATGGCAATGAAGACAAACATGGCCCGCTCCCAACGGCGAAAGCTGCCGCTGGCCATGATCGCGATGAGCGCGACCGCTGAAACCGGAACGACAATATATTTGGAGATACCGATGTAGGTGGCGGCCAAAGTGATGCCGATGAACTCGGTGACGATCGTGAGGAAGTTGAGCAGGAACAGGTCGCCGACGGAGAACCAGCCCCAGCCGCGACCAAAGCGTTCGTTGATCAAGCGGGCGTGTCCGACGCCGGTAACCGCGCCCAGCCGGACCACCATCTCTTGGTTGACAATGAGCACCGGGATGAGCAGGAGTAGCACCCACAGCAGGGAGTAGCCATAATTTTGGCCAGCTTGGGTGTAGGTGGCCACCCCGCCGGCATCGTTATCGCCGACCATCACAATGATTCCGGGACCCACAATGGCAAGCAGCGTCAGCAGCCGCGTCTTGAACGTGCGGGGATGGTCGGTCTCCTCGACGTTAATGCGCCCGAAGGCGCCCTCGATATCACCGAGGTGAGCCGAGTCAAGCACAGCGGTGCGCTTCGGTGGTGGCGACTCGGATCGGTGAGTCGCTGCTGCGTGGCCGGTCGCGTTCTCTTCGCCGGAGGTCACCGCGCCTCACTGTTAGGTGCAGGCGCATCGCGATCGTCATCTGGTGGGGTGATTTCGCGGACCGGGCGGGGGGCGGGTTCGCGGCGACGCCAATCCTCGGGGATCGTAGCTTCTAGCACGTCATCGACGGTGACAACCCCGAGCACGCGATCCTGGCCGTCGACGACGGGGATGGAGTAGAGGTTGAAGTCGGCCATCAATAGGGCGACGTCGGTCAGATCGGCTTCGGCGCCGACCCGGATTGGGTCGCAATCCATCAGTGCTTCAACGGTGTGACCGGGTTCGGCTTGCAGCAGGTCGATCACCGACACGACACCAGCCAGGCGGTTGTCTTCATCAAGGACATGCATCTTGACCAATGCCTCGGGCTGTATCGTCGTGGCGCCCGCGATCACTGCCAGCGCCGTGCCCGCGGTGGTGCTTGCGGCGCAGGAGACGAAGTCGACATTCATCAGGCCGCCGGCACTGTCGGGGTTAAAGCCCATCAGGGTGATCACCTTCGTGCGCTGCGGGCCCGGCATCAGCTCCAGCACGCGCCTGCGCCGCGATTGACGCAGGTCTGCGATCGCGTCGGCGGCGTCGTCGGCGCGCATCCGGCCCAATAGTGCGGCGACCTCGTCATCGGCCATGTCATTGAGCAATCGGCTGGCCTTGTCAGGGTCAAGTTCTTCGAACACGTCGGCTTCCAATTCCGGGTCGCTGCGGACCCGGTCGAGGATCTCGCCGCCCTCGGCTTTGTCAGCGTCTTCGAGAAGATCAGCGATGTCCGCGGGTTTGAACCCGCTGAGCCGGCCTGACTGACGTCGCGATGCACCGGAGCGGGCGTGGCCGATCAGGGGTTCGAATGCCTTCCAATCTCGGGCCGCATGCCCACCCCGGCTTTTGATTAGTCCGAAGAACCGCGCCGGGCGGCGAGTATCCAGACGGACAAGCACCCACCCGCCCCCGGTATCTTCGAGCTCCACGTCATAGGCGCGTACCAACTCCACGGCAGCCACATCGATCAACCGGTGTCCTAGCACATCAGTGCGCAGCAACACCTCGCCGTCGCGGCGTTCGAAACCGCGCAGATCGATTTTGTGTGTCGCCAAGACCACGCGGTCTGGGGCGTACTGGGAAATGGAGGGGCTGCCGATGAACACCCGCCGCCTCCCCACCACAGCGACGATCCCACTCACCAGCGGATGCTCGTCGGCGCCGCGCAGCCGCACAATCACGTCCTGCACCCGGCCCACAGCCTCGCCCGACCGGGCCAGGACCGGCGCGTGCAGCAACTCTGAGAGATGCATAACCGGGTGCGCCCCGGCCTGCTTAGCTGGCGTTTCGGGTCCACTCACTTCTGCTCACCTTTCTTACCGGGCGCTCGTCGGGCTCAGGATGCCGTAGCCCACTCGAACGGGTAACCCTCGCGAGTCACGCGCTTCGGCGATTCGCTGCGGGGGAGACGCGACAGCATGGGCAATCAATTGGCGACCAGGGCCGACATCGCGTCCTGATACCGCCGCCCCGGCGGTACTTGACGATCCTGGACGGGCCGTAGATTCGTTGCATCGTTACGTTGAATCGTGACTCGATGGCTTTGGCCCAGCAAGTGGTTTGATGCGTCCGGCGCGCACGCCATTGGCGATGACGACGACCTCGGTGAGCTCATGCACGAATACCACCGCAGCCAAACCCATGGTCCCGAACAGCGACAGCGGCATCAGCACGGTGATGATCGCCAGTGATAGCCCGACGTTTTGCAACATGATCTGCCGGGAACGACGGGCATGGTTCAGCGCTTGGGGCAGATGGCGCAGGTCCTGGCCCATCAGCGCGACGTCGGCGGTTTCGATGGCGACGTCGGTTCCCATGGCGCCCATAGCGATTCCCAGGTCGGCGGCGGCCAGGGCCGGAGCATCGTTGACGCCGTCGCCAACCATCGCGGTCCGCCGCTGGGCACGTAGCTCTGCGACCAGGTGTGCCTTGTCCTCGGGACGCAGCTCGGCGTACACGTGCTCGATTCCGGCTTCGGCGGCCAAAGCTGAAGCGGTGGCGCGGTTGTCGCCGGTGAGCATTGCCACCTGGTAGTTGCCGGCTCGCAGTTCGGCGACGACCTCGGCGGCTTCCGGACGTAGTTCGTCGCGTACGGCGATGGCCCCGAGTAGCCGCCCGTCGCGTTCGACGAGAACCGTTGTGGCTCCGGCTTGTTGCATGCGCATGACGTCCTCGGCGAGGCCGGCTGGGTCCAGCCAGCCAGGGCGTCCCAGTCGAACATCATGGCCGTCGAGCCGCCCGGTCAATCCGGCACCGGGGATGGCGTGCACGTCGCTAGCCGCGGCGACCGACGTTCGGGTCGTGGCAAGAATGGCCGCGGCCAGTGGGTGCTCGCTGCGGGCTTCCAGCGCGGCTGCCGTAGCCAGCACCTCCTCGCGAGTGGCGCCCCCAGTGGTGACGACTTCGATGACCGCAGGCCGATTGGCCGTCAGGGTGCCGGTCTTGTCCAGGGCAATTGCGCCGAGGGTGCCCATGCCTTCCAGGGCGGCGCCACCTTTGATGAGTACACCGAACTTGGCGGCCGCCCCGATGGAGGCCACCACCGACACGGGCACCGCGATGGCCAACGCGCATGGAGAGGCAGCAACCAGTACCACCAGAGCACGTTCGATCCAGACGGCAGGGCTACCGAAAATGCTGCCCACCCCGGCGATCGCGGCCCCGGCGATCATGATGCCCGGCACCAGCGGTCGCGCGACGCGGTCGGCCAGTCGCTGACTGGCGCCCTTGCGCGCCTGCTCGGCTTCCACGATGTGCACGATGCGCGCCAGCGAGTTGTCTTCTGCCGTTGCGGTGACCTGCACCAGCAGCGCGCCGGAACCGTTGATCGACCCGGCGAACACGTCGTCGCCGGGTCCGGCTTCGACCGGTACCGACTCACCGGTGATCGCGGAGACGTCCAACGAAGTGCGACCGTCACGAATGATGCCGTCAGTGGCCAGACGTTCAGCTGGTTTGACGATCATTTGATCACCGACCTGAAGGTCGGCTGCGGCCACCACGGTTTCGCTGCCCGCGCGCAGCACTGTGGCCTGATCCGGCACCAGCGACAGCAACGCGCGCAAGCCGCGGCGCGTACGCGACACCGCGAATTCCTCCAAGCCCTCACTGATGGAGAACAAGAACGCCAGCATGGCAGCCTCGCCGACCTGACCGAGACCCACGGCGCCGGCCGCAGCGATGGTCATCAACGTGCCGACACCGATGCGGCCCTGCGTAAGTCGCTTGATGGCCGACGGCACGAACGTCGAGGCCCCCACCGCCAAGGCGACGACTTTGAATGCCAGAGCGACCGGCCCCAGTGGAGTGACCCATGCGGTGATCACCGACCCCGTCAGCAACACCCCGGACAACGCAGCGCGCCGCAGCTTGACGACCTGCCAGAGCCGCTCCGGCGCGTCCTCGCTGTCATCATGGTCGCAACAGCCATCGCTAACCGTCTGCGGAGGACGACCTTTCTCAAAATCGCACGAGCCCGACCGCACCCGCGTGCTCCAGTCGATGACTCGTTGCACCACACCGGGCTTGCGGCCGTCCGCCGAGTGCGGGGTACGCGGTGGTACCGACGCTACCGGGATGTGCTCAGCATCGGCGATCGCCGACAGGACGGCGGCGGTGTCGCAGCGCTCAGGCGCGTACCAGATCACCACTGAGGCGGTGCGCGGATAGGCCCGCACGGCTTCGACGCCGGTGACCATACCAACGGCGTCCTCAATCGCGACCGCGCGGCCGGTGTCGAATCGAAACCCGCTGGCGTGCACCCGCATTCGTCGCGCCGTCGCAGACACAACGCTCAGCTTGAGGCCAGCATCGGGATGCGCAGCGGTGGTCGGCATCATCAGCCCTCCTAGCGGTATAGCAGAGCGCCCTTCTCATCGCGGATGTAAAGCTCTCCTATCCGCCGAGGAGTGCCCAGCGTGCGATGTCAGCTACAGCAGTCGTCGGCTACGGGGTCGACCGGAAGGGAGGCGTTGTCACCGATCCGATCGCGAGCTTCGGCGACCACGTCGGCAACTTTCAGCCGTGCGGCTTCGGCCGCCACCTCGGCGCGCCGGGTTCCCCGCAGGCCCCATTCTGTGGCGGTCACCGCTGCGCGGTGGACGGGAGTTTTTCCCACCGCCTTGCGCAACACTTCGTAGGCACTCACCCCGACGAGCCCGGTAAATACCGTCCCGGTCGCCCTGATCAGTAGTCCATGTGCAACCACGGCTAACCCTCCTCATCTTCTGCTTGCTCGTCGCGATTCGGCGAGCCCGCTCATCGACTAGCCGGCATGGTGCGGACTCCCTCGAACGTGGCTTGCTCACCACCGCAAGGCTGATCGGTGTCCACCGCGAGAACGACCTGAACCAACTCGCTCAGGGCACGCGCGAGGTGACTATCGGCCAGGGCATAACGAACCTGGCGGCCCTCATACGTTGCGATAACCAGGCCGCAGCCCCGTAAGCACGACAGATGGTTGGACACATTGGATCGGGTCAATCCCAGGTGCGAAGCCAACAGGCCGGGATAGCAAACTCCATCCAGCAGCGCGACAAGAATTCGGCACCGCGTCGGATCGGCCAGCGCCCGGCCCAGTCGCGACAACGCCGATTCCCGCACCTCACACGTCAGCATGGCCGCAACTGTACAGTTGTCGCTGATATAACAGCAACGGCTGAACTATGGTTCCGAATCGCGGTGCACCTGTGATGTGTGGCGTCGGTATGCAGTCGACGGGTTTGGGAATTCCGCGGCGGGGCATGCGCAGCCGGGGTTGTGGCGGTCAAAGAACCCTATTTCTCAGTCGTAGGTTGCGGGAAACCTTGTCCCAGTATCGATTCCACCGGGCAGTGTGGGCATCGGTCCACGTCATGGGGCCTCCGTCTTCAGGGCGGTGTCTAGTTGCGCCCGATGCCGGGCGCAAACCGCCCAACCGCGGCGCGGTAATCGGTGTAGGCGCGGCCGTGGATACGGGCCAGATACGGCTCTTCGACGACACGGACCTGAACCTCGATGGCCGCCAGCAGGACCACGAACGCGGCCAGGGCCAGCGGGTTGGGCGTCATCAAAGCGATGCCGGCGGCGAAGACGAGCATGGCAGCGAAGATGGGATTGCGGACCCAGCCGAACACACCCGTGCGTACCAAGGTGGTGGTTTCGTCGGGGTCGACCCCGATCCGCCAGGATTCACCCATGCCGTGTTGGGCGCAGAGGGTGGCGGCGAGTCCTGCGATCGCCGCCACCACCCCGGACGCTTGGACAGCGGGTGCGTGCAGGACCGGCATCGGAGTGAGGATTTCACCGAGTTGCAGCAGCGGGGCAGCCACACCGGCGAGGATGGCGCCCACGAATCCGACGCCGGCCCACCATTCCAGCGAGCCGGGACGTCCACTGACGCCGCGAAATCCGGTCGAGCCGGTGCGCCGCTGCTGGGTCCAGCTGCGCCAGCCGAACCCGAGTGCGGCGAAGACGAGGTAGAGCGTCAGCGCGGACACAGGCATCATGGTCAGTCCTGTCCTGTGCGAACCGGCGACAGCTTGCGCGATTGCTTGCTGTACGGTGGCGACGCCGCGGGTTGCTCGCTAGCGGTGCCGACGGGCTCCCCCGTCGAGTGTTCGTTCGCGGTCGGGGATTGACCGTTCATCAGGCGGTAGCGGATCAGTCGAGAGCTGTTGGTGACCACCGCGACCGAGGATGCGTTGTGCAGGATCGCGGCCAGCACCGGAGACAGGGCCCCTCCGGCGCCCATGAGCAGACCGACGGAGTTGACGGCGATGGACATGCCGTAGTTCTGCCGGATCACCGCGACGGCTCGCGCACCCAGATCGGGTACATCGAGCAGGCGCTGCAGGTTGTCGTTGGCCAGTGCGATATCGGCGGTTTCCACTGCGACGTCGGTGCCGGCCAGACCCATGGCGATCCCGATATCGGCGGTCGCCAGTGCCGGCGCGTCATTGACGCCATCACCGATCATCGCGACGACGTAACCCTCGTCCTGCAGTTGGCGCACCGCCTGAAGCTTGTCTTCGGGCAGCACCTCGGCGCGCCACTCGTCGATACCGAGTTCGCCGGCCACCACCTCGGCGGTATCCGGATGATCACCAGTCAGCATCACGATGCGCCCAATGCCCTTGCTGCGCAACTTGTTCAGCACATCGGCGGCCTCGGGGCGGATTTCGTCGCGCAGGCTGATCAGCCCGACCAGCGTGCCGTCCACCGCCAGCAACAGCGGGGTCTCAGCCTGGCGCCGCAATTTGTCAACCCACTCGGTTGCCTTCTTGGACACGCGGACCTTTTCGGCACGCAGCAGCGACGGGCTGCCCAACAGCAAAACGCGGCCATCAGCCCAGGTGCGCATGCCCAGGCCGACCAATACTTCGCACTGTTCGTGCGGCGGGATCGTGATGTGGCGTTCGTTGGTCGAGCGGATCACCGCTTCGGCCAGCGGATGACGCGAATGGATCTCAGAGCTGGCCGCATAGGCCAAGACCTCTTCGGGCTGCCAGTCCTTCTGGAAGGCAACGACATTCGTCACGACGGGGCGCCCAACGGTGAGCGTCCCGGTCTTGTCGAACACGATGGCGTTCACCCGCCCGGCTTGTTCGAGGTGCGATCCGCCCTTGATCAGAATGCCGCGGCGCGCCCCGTTGCCGATCGCTGCGCTGATCGCAGTCGGGGTCGACAATCCCACCGCGCATGGACACGCGATCAACAGCATGGTCATCGCGCGCCGGATGTCGCCGGTCAGCAGCAGGGTTGCCGCGGACACGATGAACGAGATCGGGACAAATCGGCGCGAGAAGTTCTCACCGACCGTTTGAATCGGCGCCCGATCGTGCTGGGCCTCCTCGACGCGGGAAATGATGCGCCCGATCGTGGTTTCGCTGCCCACCGCGGCCGCGCGCACCACGAGGCGTCCGCGTACCACCACCGATCCGGCGTGCACGCGGGAGCCGACGACCATGCTGACCGGCAACGTTTCGCCGGTGATCGCCGACTGGTCGACTACCGCTTCGCCGTCGAGCACCTCGCCGTCCACCGGGATCGCCACGTGATCGTGAATGACGACCTCGTCACCGATTTGCAAGGTATCGATGGGCACCTGGACTTCGCTGCCATCATTAACCCTGATCCAGGCGGTGTCCGCGGTGCCGCGCAACAGGTCGGCGATGGCCCGCCGGGTGCGGCGCAGCGTCAGGTCCTGCAGGTACTCGCCGATATTGAGCAGCCACAACACGGTCAGCGCGACCACGTTCTCCCGCAACACCATGCTGGCCACCGTGGCCACCGTCACCAGGGTGTCGGTGCCCGCTCGGCCAGAACGAAGCGAACGTAGCGCCCCGCGGAAGAACGGATAGCCCATGAACACCGTCGCGCCGGTGGCCACCAGCTGACCCTTGGGCCCCAGCAGCGGCGGGCGGCGGAAACCGTAGCGGCGCACACCCAACAACACCAGCGCCGCCCGCCGACCGCAAGGCGCAGCACCTCGGTGTTGCGAACATCAGCCGAGCGCGGCGTACGCGCGGGAATCAGCTCGGCAGCGACGTCTTTGGCCGCCGCAATGGCCGCCATGATCGCCGAGCGATCACAACGCTTGGGTGAATACCACACCACGACCGATCCGGTGTGGGGATAGGCGTGCACCGCGCGCACCCCGGTCTGCTTGTCCACCTTGTCTTCGACGGCCACCGCACGACGGGAATCCGAACGAACCCACGGAACATGCAATCTCATCCGCCCCGCCGCATCGGAGAGAATTTCTACGGCGGTGTCCTCGACAACAGTCATAACAGCGATCAGTGGTCGTGGTCGTGGACCGCGGCCGCAGCCGGCGGGGAAGCCTCTTCACCGATGCGTTCACGCGCCTCGGCGACCACGTCAGCCGCCTTCAGCCGAGCCGACTCCGCTACCACTTCTGCACGACGCGTCCCTCGCAAACTCAACTCCGCGGCCGCGACCGTCGCCCGACGCACCGGCGCCCCACCAGCCGCCTTACGCAACAGCTCATAGGCACTCACGCCCACCAATCCGGTGAACACCGTAGCGGCCGCCTTCGCCGCTAGCGCATGCGGAAACATCAACTTCCTCCTCGTGTTCGGCCCTGTCGGGCGCATTTCACCTACTACTCATTCGACCGTAACATAGATACATCGCAATATCACTATGAATTTCGGTTGGGCCAACCGGCCGGGGGCGCCGGCAAGCAAAGCGCAGCCGCCAGCCCGCGCGTAGCACCTGCATCGGCTGCGACTGCCAGGCGTCGTGCCGACGGGGTGGTCAGCGTGGGGGGGCCTCGGTACTAACCGGTCCATCAAGGGGGAGGGCCTCACGACGGCACCATGCGCCGTGAAGTTGGTCAGATGCGAGCCCGGCTGTCCGATCGCCGCTGGCCGCCGCCGACGGCGACTCAACATTTGGGCTGGATAAACTTGACAGTGCGCGACTGTGGGATGTGGAGGCCACTGGGTCGGGCATGCACGGAAGTTGAAGGCAATGCCGCCGGCGCAATCGTCAGTGGTGTCCGCCCCGATATCCTCCGTGGTGACCACCGTAATAGCCCTCTCCGAACAATCCACCCAAAAATCCTCTAGGGCGGGGATTTTCGACGTACACGGGCTGCGCTGGGTACTGCGCAGGCGCATACCCTCCCGGCGGTGGCGCGGGTTGGGGTGGCTGTTGGGCGGCGTAGAACTTGGCCTCGGCCTCGGAGAGTTGCTCTAGTTCGCCCCGGTCCAGGAAGACGCCGCCGCAACCCGTGCACTGATCGATCGTCACCCCGAAGCGCTGCACCGGCAGCATCTGCGACACACACCGCGGACACAGCAGCGTTGACTCTTTGGCCTCCATTGATCCGCGCTCGTCTGCCATTTGGACCTCCCTAATCAGGCAACGGCGATGCCTTACCCGCCCAGACTAACAAACTATAAACGCATGCGCATATACGAATGCGCATGACTTGGGCTCCGCGGTTACCCCGCCGTCGCCTGATCAGCAAGGGAGCGATGCGAGCGCTCGGGGGCCGATATCGCGCGGGCCAATCGGGTGCTGCGCCGCCGGCTATACAGCAGGCTGGCCACCGCGACAGCCAGGCAGGCGGCAGCTGGAAGAAGCAGTGCGTTGTGGCCGAACCGGCCGCCAATGAGGGCGCCCGTCGCGCCGCCGCCGACGAATAGCACCACGGTCGTCGTCAGCACCGCGGCCTTCCACTTGTCCATCCCGTGGCGGCGGCTGCGGCCCAGTATCAATCCGAGGTCGGTGATGGTGCCGGTGAAGTGCGTGGTGCGGATCGACATTCCGGGAGCGTTCGAGGTCATCGCGTTTTGCAGCCCGCACGCGGCCGCCGCCAGCAGCGCCTTGAAACCGGGAATCTCGATACCGGCTGCGGCCACCAGCAGCGCGGCCTCGGCGAGCAGGACCGCGGCGTGGCGCGCACTGGTGTGGGTTTGCACCGGCGCCAGTACAGCGCCGGCCCCGGCGGCTCCGGCCAAAAATCCGCCTACGATCAGCGCGATCATGCAGCTCTCGTACAGCAGCGGATTGGCTGAGTCCATGCCCAGCTTGGTGCTCAGTGCGGTCAGGTTGCCCACCGGAAACGCCAAGACCAGCAGTGCCACCGAATTGATGAAGCCAGCAACCCCGGCTAGCACCCCGCTGTAGCCCAGCACCAATACCCGCAGTGAGCGTGTTTCGCGGGTTGGCTTGTGCGGCATGGTTTCTCCTTCCGTAGACCGGAGGCTGGTTATGGTCCGTGGTGGGTCTGTCAGGCGCCGGTGAAACGATGCGTCGGGCCGTGTGGACCCTCGCAGTGCGCATGCTCGCCGGCTGCACCCTGCCTGCCGATTTCGGAGGCTTCGTGGTCGAGCTGCAACGTGGTGTGGGAGATGCCATGCTCGTGGGCCAGCAGCTGCGCCAAGTCGTTTCGGGTGGCGTGGCAGTCGCGGCCCGGCGCGACGATCACGTGCGCCGACAGGGCCGGTTCACCTGAGGTGATTTCCCACACGTGCAAATCATGAACTTCCACGACGGAATCGTGAGCGGCCATGGCCTGCCCGATCGAGTCCGGATCGATACCTTGGGGCGCGGCCTCGAGAAAAACGAGGCTAGCGGCCCGCACCAATCCGATGCCGGCTCGCAGCATCAGCGCTACCACGACCAGCGTGGCGATCGCGTCCGCACGCCCGAACCCGGTGACCACGATCACCACCCCGGCCACGGCGGTGGCGATGAAGGCGAACAAGTCGTTGAGTATGTGCTGAAAAGCGCCCTCAACGTTCAGGCTGGCCCGGTTTGCCCGGCTGATCATCCACGTCGCCGCCAGGTTCACCACCACACCGACCAGCGCGGTGACTAGCACCAGTGCACCCGTCACCTGCGGCGGGTGGATCAGCCTTTTGATCGCCTCATAGGCCAGCCATGCCGCCAACACCAGCAAGGTCACGCCGTTGGCCTGCGCGGACAAAATCTCCACGCGCCGCCACCCGTAGGTCATCCGCCCCGACGCCGGACGCGCAGACAGCCGAATCGCCCACAACGCCAACGCAATCGAGGCCGCATCGGTGAGCATATGGGCCGCATCAGAGAGCAACGCCAATGACCCCGCGATGATCCCCACTACCACCTCGCCCAGCATGAACCCGGCGATCACTGCCAGCGCACCGCCCAGCCATCGCCGGTCAGAATCCGCCGACGTATGCCCGTGGGTGTGGCTATGGTTCTCGTTCATCGACGCCCCCCGACCGCCCGATCCATGTCGACAAACTATGCGTATATCGCGATATATGCAATGGCGGTGTCGAGTATTCCGGTGCCGTTCATCTGCCCCAGGCCCTAGCATCCGCAATCCTCGCCGCGCCACGATCGCCGCCCCTGCCAGACGGCGACGGCGGCGATGCCCAACCCGATGGCGGGGTCTAACCACCATCCGTTGCGCCATGCGAGGGTGACCGCCAAGCCGAGGAGGACTGCGGCCGCCTGTGCGGCGCACAGATAGTTTTGGATGCCCTTGCCGATTGTGGCGCCCGAGCCCAGCCGTGCGCCGAGTTTCTGTTGCGCGCGGCCCAGGATCGGCATCTGCACCAAGGCGGCAGCCGTCAAGACAACACCGACCAGCGACGTGTGTGACACGTGCTCTTTGAGTAGATGGTGCAGGGATTCAGCGGCAATGTAGGGGGCGCTGAGCCAAAACGACACCGCTACGCCACGTTGCGCACGGAGCTCGGCCGTCTCTGACAAGGTTCGCGTGCCGCTGAACCGCCAAATCACGACCAGGCTGGCCATCGCCTCGGGTGCGCTTCCTAATGCCCATGCGGTCAGTGCGACAGATCCTGTAGCCACGCCCTGCCACAGGCCGAGCGCCCCTTCGGCGACCACAAAGATCAGGCTGACCCAAGCCAGCCATCGCGCCCATCGTGCGGCAGCGTGCCATCGGGAATCGCGTTGAAATGTCATCGCTGTTCTCGAAGGGGTCGTGCTGCAACAGCTAAGGTCGTCGCTTCCCGGGGTGGCGGCTGATCCAAACTGCGTCATGAGACTCGCTCCACGAGTGAGCCGAGCGCGCCGTTAGACCCGCGGTGACAACGCTGCGAAATACACGCTGTTGGTCCGATTGGCTCGGTGCCTTTAGCGACGACTGGCGCGGCGCTCATTAGTACGCCGCGGGCGGCGACTGAGTCAACTATTTCCATGACTGGCTCTGCGGGTTCAGCGGTCCGCTGACGGGCGGTGTCACGAACCGCGGCCGGAGACCGGGCGCGATGGTGTGGTGGCGCATCAAAATTCTCCCGAACGACAAAGGCATTTGACGAAACGACTCCAGGTGGCGTCGCTTCACTGTTCTTAGACGCGGCCGACTGGCCCTGGGCCGCATGGTGAGTGAGGACGCCAGATAACGCGACGCAGCTTGGCTGCCGGGTCAACTCATCGAAAATATCGACAGGTCTTCGACCCATCCCGCGGGAAAGAATGCTCGTCAATCGAGCAGGGGGATTACCGGTAGACCGTGCAACGCCGTCTGATCTGGCGCCGACCTATCAGCGCCGTGCGAGACAAAATCGTGTTAGCAGGTCTTGACCGGCGACGGGTGTAGCGGGTCCTCGAGGTGGACCCCGTCTGGCCTGTCGCGCCCACACAAAGCAATAACCGACAACGGCCACCGCCGCGACCCCGGCGTACACCAGAAACGCGTCATCCCAGCGCGGGACATCCGCCACCGCCGTCGCTACGAGGCAGGAGTGCGACAGCCCGCTGTCGCACTGCGCGTGATCGCCATTTACCGCCGGTGCACCATTCGATGAGCTATCCGACTGCTGAGCCGCATCAACCGTGGCGGCCGCGTGCCACGCGTGCTCGGCGGCACCACCCAGCAACCAGAGTGCCGCGATGATGGCGATGGCCGATCGCAGCAGGGGAAGCTTGAGAAGGTCGCTATGCACAGTGCTTCCAAATGTAGCAGCGCTAGGCGTGTGCCTCCGACATTGCAACCTGGGGGGCTGCTGTGTCTTTCAGATCGAAACTGCGGCGTGTGAGGCGCTCGTTTCTTGTTGAATCCTGAATGGCGGTGTTGGTTCTCCTTCGGCACAATGGAGGTTCGCTGAGGCAGCCAAGCTCCGTTTTGTGTCTCCGAGATGCACAATGCCCGAATCGCTTGCTTGGCGCTCAACGCGTGGCTGAATCACCCAAGATGCTAGAAAAATCTGGAATCTCGACGCCTACCTGGTCCAGGTAGGCCCACTGACCACACCGGCGCTTCCCGGGCCGCCAGGCGCCTCCGAAACGCGGACCGCCAACCTCAATAGCTGACGTGAACGCGCATTCGTAGCGCGAACGCCATTTCGACTGGTTTGTGCCTACATAAGGAAGGAATAGGCAAGGCAGTGGGCGGGCGGCGGGATTGACCAAGCTGGCCGCGATGAGTTCGGAGGCGCCCGAACATGCGGGTGGTGCCGGCCATGGGACTCGCACCGGGCGGCGGCGCGGGGCAAAAAGTAGAGCGCAGCTGACGGTCAGTACGCGACGACGGCCCAGCGGCAATTGTTTCCATAACCGAATAAGAGCGTATCGGGTTGTTACCCGACATGGTCGCCGAAGTCGTGGCGGGCGATCGAAGCGATGCGTCAGTGCGACAATTGCGTTTCGACGGTCTCCCAACGGCAGGAAACGAACACGCCGGCAACAACGTTGATTGGGTTTCGCCGCCGTCGTGATCAGACATCCGACATTGTGTGCCGGCCATGGGTAATCTACTATGTGCGTACGTAGTTAGTGTATGACGGCGACCGGCGTCGAATGCTGTGCGGATCGGAGGGTGACGGTGCGGGTGCGGGGCTTCGGGGAGTTGGAAGCGGTGGTGATGGACCGCATCTGGGACCGGGATGGAACCACGACGGTCCGCGAGATTTTTGACGAGCTGGCCGCTGAACGCGAGATCGCCTACACGACAGTGATGTCGACCATGGACAACCTGCACACCAAGGGGTGGCTGGCGCGTGAGCGAGATGGCAAGGCCTACCGGTACTGGCCGGCGTTGACCCGCGAGCAGCACAGTGCGCAACTGATGCGCGAGGTGTTTGACGCCGGGGGGCGCTCTGAACTGGTGCTCAGCCACTTTCTCGAACAGATCAGTCCCGAGGAATCCGCGCATTTGCGTGCTGCGCTGCAGCGTCTGGCCAGAAGAACCCGGCGCAAGTAACCATTACCGGGCCGCCAGAGTCCTGCCTTTACCGCATCGAATAGGGCTGCGTTGCAGACGTATTGTTGAAAGTCATCTCGTGATCGCGGGCCGCTATGGTGGTCCCACGGGCCCGCCGGCCCCGTCCATCACGTCCTGCATCGTCGTGGTATCCCGTCGTGCACGAAACCACTCACCTCGCGGGCATGAGCTCGGATGGTGCCAGACAACGCGGGACCAGACGTTCTCACGGCGATGGTGGCCCCCCTGCGCGTCGCCGTAGGCGGCAGCCACCCCAGTATCGCGGTACAGCGTCGGCGGGGTCGAGCTCATACCAAACGAACTCCGCGCTGCGGTCAGCTACCCCAAATCATTTGTATACGGCCAATTACTCGCGCAGTCATCGCATCTCGCCCGCCTACATCAACCGGCGGTAAAATTCATCCTCTTCCGCATCGCCGCGCTCATGAGGTGACCCGACCCGAGCAAACGCGCCATCTCCTCCCGCTGACCGGCCGCTTCGTCCCGCGCCGCCAAGATGAACCGCAAGCACCACGGCCGCGGTGATGACACCCAAAATCACCATCACCCCCAACGTGTTGAACAACGCGCTACACCAAACCCAGCCGTCGCCGCCATACGACATCATCAGCGCATTACCTCCGTCTCGTTACCGATCACCACACGACCGCGGGATCTGAAAACCGATACTGCCCAACCGTATCGCCCACCTAGACTGCGACGCCACCCGCCAGAATCGGTCGGGCGACGAGTCCGATATGCATTTCTACTATCTATGTACACAGATAGTAGATCAAGCGTGTCGCTTGCCAGGGTGATGGGACCACCGTTTTGCCATGAGCATGGGACCGGTTGTTTCCGGTTACTGGCCGTTGTGATGGTGACTGACGAGATGGCTGCTGGTCAATTCGGCTGGTCCGAATTGACCGGCTTTGCGGGGCGGGGTTTCTGACGTTGCCGGTAGGACTCGCCTTCGACGACGAGTTCGTAGGCCGCGGATTGGAGCCGGTCCATCGCCGACTGCGCCAGCAGTGGGTCGGCCATCATGGTGAGAATCTCTGGGGGTTCGCGGTTGCTGGTGATGATCGTTGAGGCGGTGCGGTGGCGTTCCACGATGATTTCATAGAAGTCATTGGTCTCGGTGGTTTCAAGCCGGTGCAACGCGAGGTCATCGATGATGAGTAGCTCGACGCGGTGCAGTTTGCGTACCTCGTCTTCATAGCTGCCGTCTAGCCGTGCCCCGCGTAGGCGTTTGAAGAGTTTGTCGGCGCGTTCGGTGTGCACGCTGTGGTGACGTCGGACCGCGATGTGTCCTAAGGCGTTGGCCAGGAACGTTTTTCCGACCCCGACCGGGCCCATGATGAGCACGTTGTAGGCGTCGGCCAAAAACCGCAGCGAGGTCAACTCTGCCCACAACTGGCGGTCGTAGCTGACCGCGGCGGTATCGTCCCAGGCCTGTAACTGCATCTGCGGATCCAGACGGGCCGCCTTGGCGCGTAGTTGGGCGGATTTGCGGTCGCGGCGGGTGACCTCATCGGCCAGCAGCATCTCCAGGAAATCGTGATGCGGCAACCGATTGGATCGTGCCAAGGCGAGCCGTTCGGGCAGGGTGTCGAGCAGCTGGCCGAGCTTAAGACGGCGCATCAGGACTTTGAGGTCTGCAGAGATCTCGATCGGCTTGACCGCTGGGGTGGCGTCAGGACGGGCGGGGCTCATGATGGCCTCCGCACCGTAAAGTCAGTGGCGGCGCGCACGAATCTGGATGCCGTGGGCGACGGCTTGGGGATCAGCGGCAGCTGCGCACCGGCGCCACGGGTGAGCATGCGCTCGATCAGGCCGACGTCGATGACCTCGGCGTCCAGCGCGCGTCGGCAGGCATCATCGACCGCCTCCGCGCCGTGGCGGCGCACCAATCCCAACAGGCGGTAGACCTGGCGCATCTTGGTCCACGGCAGCGGGTGTTCTAACACCGCGGCGGCGTAGACGCCGACATGGGTGCCGTGGGTGGCTGCCTTGCGCTGCAACGTGTTCAGATCCCGCATGGCATAGACCGACACCTCAGCGGGCAGGTCGGCGGGATCGGTGTGGCGGCGCCCCGGACCCACCACGGGGTGGACCTTGATCAGCTCACCGCGCCAATACAGTTTGACCGTATGCGCATCCACGCGGGCATCGAGGCGGCGGCCAATCAGCTCGCCGGGAACGCTGTAAAGCGCCCGCGCGATCTGCACATGCCGATCCGGGGCCACCTTGGGCCGGCTCCAGGTCGGGATGTCGAACACCTCGTTGGGCACCGGCTTGAGTTGGGGTAGCTCCTCGGCGGCGAACACCTCGACCGGGCGGCACCGGGTGGTGCCGTGGATTCGCATCCCGGCCACCTGCCCACACCACTGCTCAGCTCGCGCGCGGCAGTCACTCAGGTTCCGAAAGTCTTCTCCGGCAAAGAAATTCGATCTCACATATTGGACGCAGCGTTCGACGCGAGGCTTATCGCGGGGGCTGCGGATGCGGGTGGGGTCCACAGCGAATCCCCGAGCCTGGGCATATTCGCGAAATGCGTCGTTGAGCTTCGCGTCGGTCGCATCAGCCTTATCCACGATGGTCTTCATGTTGTCCGGGATCACCACCGCGAACACCCCACCAAAGAACACCCACGCCGCTTCGAACCCGGCGATCACCTCGCCCAGGGTCTGCCGGTAGGTGGGCCAAACGAACATGTGCCGCGAATACACCGCGGTGAAGATCAACCCATGCACCACCCGCCGGCGGCCGTCCTCGATGTCGGTGAGCAGCCCGAGTCGACCGAAGTCGACCTGCAGTTCGCTGCCGGGCTCACAATCGGCCACCGGCACCGTGGCCCGCCGTTGCCCAAAGCCCAATTCCGTTGTGGCATATCGATGCAACGTGCGATACGACACCACCACTCCGCGCCTGCCCAGTAGCGTGTGCACCTTCGTCAAGGTCAAGTCCTGTTTCAGCCACGCCTGGACCTGCTCACGCTGAGTGTCGATGATCTCCCACGTCTGGCTCTTGCCGTTGGGCCGGCTCGGCCGCACCTCGGCGATCACCGCCGCCAACAGCTCGTCAGTCAGCTGACAGGCGTCGCCATCACGGTCCAGCCCGCACGCGCGCGCCCGATCCACATACCGGCGCACCGTTTTGCGGTCGGTGCCCGAGAGCCGGGCCACCTCCCGATACCCGCGACCATCCAGCCACAGCCGCAACATCTCCTTGACTTCGATCACAGAAACCTCCCGGTAGCTCATTCGGCCAATACAGCGGCCGAGCAACCGGAAGCCCCGACGCCACGCCGGGTGGTCCCATAACTGGCAAAACAGCTAGCCAGGTGGTCCCATCACTGGCAAACGGGTGGTCCCATGCTCATGGCAAAACCGGCGCCGAGCTGGCCCCTTGTCCCTGGCAGCCGACAAAGTCGAAAATTCCGGCAATGGACAGAGATGATGCGGCTCTGGCTGCGGCCGGCTAGTCGTGTCACGGGCCAAGCCGGTCGCGCGACGATGAACACGTTCGGCCGCGCGTAGTCGAGGAGTCGGACGAAACAATCGTGACTACGACCAGATATGAAACTGCATCTACGTACCGGCTGTCGTAGATGATCAAGGTGTGGTGACGCTTCGGCTGGTGAACTTGCCAGGTGCTTCCCTCGTGACATAGCAGGAGGTGATGAAGTGCCCAAGGGTCATCAGCGGATCGGATTTGCAAGCGACGATGACGGTTCGCGACGACGATCAGGCCGCCATCTTGTGGCGATACGCGTTGCGATTGATGGGCGGCGCTTGTCGTGCCAAAGTCGTGGTCTGGGAAACGCTGCTCCGGGGGGACCTCGGAATCGCCGAGGGGCCGGTCAAGTCCCGATTGCGCTATGTCGCTCGGACAGAACGGCTTACGCTGCAAGAGGACGGGGTGACACGTTGACCGCGCTACCGCCCATCGCGATGCCCGCTGGCAGCGAACGCCAAATGATGCAAGGTAATTGGCTCGAGGCCAAAAGCCGTCCGGCAGCCCGATCCGTGTGCCTTCGAGCCCGAATGCCTGCTAGTAGCTAGGGATGGAGGGCGATGATGACATTGTTACGCGGACTTGGCCCGCCTGGTGACAACCACCTCCATGCGATGTGGGATGCCGCGTACGTCTTGGGATCACTGTCGGCCACCGATTGGCGGGAATTCGAGGCCCACATGGCCGGCTGCCCGCAATGCCGTCAGGCCGTTGCCGAGCTCAGCGGCATTCCGGCCATGCTGGCGCAGCTCGCCCGCAGTGACATTGGTGCGATCAACGAGGCAGACCACCCAGCCGGAGCAACCGAGATGCCGCCGGATTTGCTGCCGTCGATGCTGGCCGCGGTCCGTTCGCACCGCGTTCGAAGCCGCGCGATGATCTGGGTGGGCTCGGCTGCCGCTGCCGTCATCCTGACGATCGGTGTGTTAATTGGGGTTAATGGCAGGTTCCCGACTTCGCCGCCACAGGCGGCGCTGCCGATGGACCAAATCGGTACGACCCTGCTGGCGTCGACAGTGTCACTTAGCGGCCAGCAATGGGGTACAAACATCGCGCTGAAGTTCGTGTGCCTAGCTCCACCCGATGCTCCTCACGATACGGTGGCGTTGGTCGTCGTGGGCCGCGACGGCAGCCAGACCCGGCTGGCGACGTGGGTGGCGATCCCAGGCCATACGGCGACGCCCACCGGTAGCATTTCGATGCCGGTAACCCAGATCGCCGCAGTACAAGTGGTTTTGGCCGACAACGGCCACGTGATGCTCCAGCGCTCGATCTAGCCTCGACCGCAGCCGCACCCAATTGTTATGCGAGGCGCAACGCTACGGCTCCGCCTCGAAGTTGTTCTGGTCGGTGTGGGTTCTCCGGGCTGGACGGTGTCGTAGGTCAGGACGATTCGTCGTGTGCGTTGAGGGCAGGGCAGCAGGGTCGCCGCTCATGGGATTGCCATTAAGGAAGTCCCGTAGCGTCTTCCGGCACCGGCTCGCAGCCCGCCGATGCTGTCAGTGGACAGGCCCACGCCCAATTCTGTAAGAACTCGTCGAGGGTAAACGTTCCTTCACGGGCTATTGATATGAATCACTGCGTCAAGGCGTGCGTGTGCACGAGGCCGATTCTCCGACGGGCGACGCCGATCATCGCTGGACCTCGACGGTTACTCAGACTGGGGAGGCCTGTGCGCTTTACCGTTTAATCATCTACTATATGTGTACGTAGACAGTGCTGCATCAATGACCCGTGAGGAATTGGGCGCCTACGATGGCGCCGCTGACAGACAGGAAGAGGATTGCTCCGTCGCGACCCGCATATGGATATTCGATGCGCCGGCGGCGGATCTGATCGGGTCGAGTCCGATCGTTTCCGAGGCGTTAGACCAGCCGGCGCGAACGTCAAGGGTGGAACGGCCTTCCAAAGCCACGTAATGTTATCTAGCGAAACCCGGAGGTGCACATGACTGAAACACCCTAAGCCCCAAGCGAATCCACGGCCGGAGAACCGAGCCCTCAGCGATCCAGCCGTCTAGGTCAGGCCGCGGCAGTGGTGGGAATCACCGCCGGTGTTGTCTTCATCGTGGGTGCGGTGTTTGTTTCGGGCTTTTTCCTTGGCTCCCGCTGGGAGCATCACAACGGACCGCAGGTGATGCGCTGTGAGATGGGCGGGTCTGGCGGCGGAATGGGAGGCATGATGGGGCCCGGTGGCATGGGGCCGATGGGGCCTGGCCAACCGTCGTCGTCGACGTCGACTACTCCTTCGGCCCCGGTCACGCCGAGACCGTAGCCGAATGGCCTAGCAACCGCATCCAGAGGTTCCTAGGCCACGCATTGACTCTGAAACCGTTCCGCAGCAAAGAAATTCGTGCTCGAAGGACGGCCGGCTCGGGCGCGTCCGTCCATGACCGCCCACGCGCGTGGCTGCTACTCCACTGGTCATCTCCTTCGGTTGGCCGCAAATCAACTGCGCAGGGTGCATATGGAATTCGGTGGCAATAAGAGTCCATCCGTCACCCGGGTCGCTATGTCAACATGAACTGGGTCCGGCTGGCGGTATGAATTGGCCCACTTAGGATGCTTGAGGATGCCGGGTGAGCGAAGCTGGGTGTATGCGTGCAGAGCTACTCACGAGCCCGGGGTGTCCAAATGCGGCGCTGGCTCGGCGCCTGCTCGTGGACTGTCTGTCCGAGGTTGGTTTCGCTGAGCGAGTGGTGGAAAGAGTCGGTGCATATACATCGCCGACCGTGCTCGTTGATGGTGTCGATGTCATGACATCGGGTGCCCCATTGATCGCCAATGCGTGCCGGCTGGACCTCCCGACCAGGGAGCGAGTGCTGGCGGCGCTGAATGATGATCGGCGCCGTTAGCCTGATCGACGCGCCCGCGGCACGGATTCAGCTGGGGCTGAGACTTTAGATTTCGGGTCTGGGCCAGCCGGTAGGAGGCGGTGCCGGTTCAATAATGGCGCCGCCGAAGGTAAGTCGGGCGAATGGCGGCGCAGAAGCGTGGGGCGGTAAACGGTTTGTCCACCGTGAGGAGGCTTCCTTGCTGGCGATCGCGATAGCGTTCTTTCCTCCGCTGGTCAAAACCTGGAAGAGCAGGTCGGCGCTGCACGTGCCTAGTTCCGTGTAGCCAATCAAGCAGCAGAAGATCCACACGCCCCTGGCAGTAGGTGGCCTTGGTCAGTTGTTTGTCGTCGGCGGCTTCGACGAGCTCGTTGACCAGTCATGGCCAAGGTGTAGCCCGACCTGTCACAGACATCCGCAAGTCTGACTCGATGAACCCACTACTGTCTACGCAAACGCGCAGGAGCCCTCGGAAACCGTGCACGTGCTGGTCCCGGCAGGGTGCCGATCTAGCTGTACTGACCACGGGCGTCCGTGAGTTCGAGGGTCTGCTGCACGGATAGGTGACATCTGATTTGGCTTGCCCCAGGTGGGCGGGCTGGAAGGATGTCCATTGTGCCTAGGCCTTATCCCCGCGAGTTCCGCGACGACGTCGTCCGGGTTGCCCGCAACCGTGACGACGGTGTGACGATCGAGCAGATCGCTACCGACTTCGGTGTCCATCCCATGACGCTGACCAAGTGGATGCGCCAAGCCGACATCGACGAAGGCACCAAGCCCGGCAAGAGCACCAGTGATTCCGCCGAGCTGCGTGAGCTGCGTCGCCGAAATCGGCTGTTGGAACAGGAGAACGAAGTCCTGCGCCGAGCAGCCGCCTACTTGTCGCAGGCCAACCTGCCGGGAAAAGGCTCTACCCGCTCGTGAAAGAGCTCGCCGCCGACGGCATCCCCGTGGCGGTGACGTGCCGGGTACTCAAGCTCGCTCGCCAGCCCTACTACCGCTGGCTGGCCGATCCCATCACCGAGGCCGAATACGTCGAGGCGCATCGGGCCAACGCCCTGTTCGAGGCCCATCGCGATGATCCCGAATTCGGCTACCGGTTCCTGGTTGATGAAGCCCGCGACGCCGGTCAGTCGATGGCTGAGCGCACGGCGTGGCGGATCTGTTCGAACAACGGCTGGTGGAGTGCGTTCGGCAAGCGTCAACGCGGCAAGAACGGCAAGCCCGGGCCACCCGTGCATGATGATCTGGTCGGCCGGGATTTCACCGCCGATACGCCAAATCAGTTGTGGCTGGCCGACATTACCGAACACCGTACCGGCGAGGGCAAGCTCTACCTGTGCGCGATCAAAGACGAGTTCTCCAACCGGATCGTCGGCTACAGCATCGACTCCCGGATGAAATCCCAGCTGGCCACCCAGGCACTCAATAGCGCGGTCGCACGACGCGGCGAGGTCGCCGGCTGCATCCTTCACACGGACAGGGGCAGCCAGTTTCGCAGCCGCAAATTCGTTCGCGCTCTGAGCCGCCACGACATGGTCGGATCGATGGGCCGTGTCGGGGCCGCCGGCGATAACGCCGCCATGGAGAGCTTCTTTAGCCTGCTGCAAAAGAACGTCCTGAACCGGCGCCGCTGGGACACCTGAATCGCCCTGGAAATCCCGGAGGCTCCTGACCTTGGAAACGAGGATGCAGGTATGCCGAAGGAACAGTCGTCTGGGAAGCCCACGGCGCGTCGCTATAGCCCGGAGGAAAAGGCCGCTGCGGTGCGGATGGTCCGAGCCCTGCGCGCCGAGTTGGGCACCGAGCAGGGCACGGTGTCGCGGGTGGCTCGCCAGTTGGGGTACGGCGTGGAGTCGGTGCGTTCCTGGGTGCGCCAAGCCGACATCGACGACGAGTACGCTCCCGGGGTGTCCAGCGCGGAGTCTGCCCGGATCAAGGAGCTGGAACAAGAGAACCGAGAACTCAAGCGCGCCAACGAAATTCTGAAGCGAGCGGCGAGTTTCTTCGGGGCGGAGCTCGACCGCCAACACAAGAAATAGTGGACTTCATCGACGCCCACCGCGAGGAGTTCGGGGTCGAGCCCATCTGCACCGTCCTGCGATCTGCAGGGGTGTCGATGGCCCCGAGCACTTACTACGACACCAAGACCCGTGCCCCGTCAGCGCGCGCCCAACGCGACGCAGAGCTTGGGCCGGTCCTGGTAGGACTCTGGGAGGACAACTACCGGGTATACGGGGCCCGCAAGCTGTGGAAAACGGCACGTCGGGCCGGCCACGACGTCGGCCGGGATCAGGTCGCACGGCTGATGCGTACCGCCGGCATCGCAGGGGCGCGGCGCGGCAAACGCGTACGCACCACCACGCCGGATCCCGCCGCGGCGCGACACCCCGATCTGGTAGGGCGGAAGTTCACTGCGACCGCGCCGAATCAGCTCTGGGTGACGGATCTGACGTTCGTGCCGACCTGGGCTGGGGTGGCCTACGTCTGCTTTATCATCGATGCCTTCAGCAGGATAATCGTCGGCTGGCGAGTCGCCACGCACATGCGCACCACGATGGTGCTCGATGCGCTGGAGATGGCGCGTTGGTCACGCGGAAACCTGTTGGCGGGCTTGACATGTCACTCCGATGCAGGATCGCAGTTCACGTCCATCCGCTACGGCGAGCGGCTCGCCGAGATTGGTGCGGTCCCCTCGATCGGGTCGATCGGGGACAGCTTCGATAACGCTCTGGCGGAGACGGTGAACGGCTACTACAAGGCCGAGCTGATCTACGGGCCCGCCCGCAGCGCGCCGTGGAGGACCGTCGAGGACGTCGAGCTGGCCACCCTGGGCTGGGTCTACTGGCACAACACCAGCCGCCTCCACGGCTACCTCAACGACATTCCACCGGTCGAGTTCGAAGCCGCGTTCTACGATGCACAACGGACCGACCAACCACTGATCGGAATCCAATAGCCCGAGTCTCCGGCAGAACCAGGGCGATTCAACCCGAGAACAGCTACGGATCGCGATCGTCACCTGGATCGAACGCACCTACCACCGGCGTCGCCGTCAGCTCGCTCTGGGCCGGTTGACCCCCATCGAATTCGAAGCCATCATGACCACACCGGCCAGCCAGGCCGCGTAACCGAAACTGTCACCTGATCGTGCAGCAGACCCTGTGTCGCAAACTCGATGGCGGCATGCCGGTGGACGCGGTAGTGGACTTGATGAGGAACACTGCGTTCAACGTGGACCCTCCCGAGCGCCAATACCCCCCCGAGCGCATCACGCGCACCCTCACCCGATTCATCACTGCAGCGGTGGAGGTCTACTGCCCGTACAACCAACAAAAGATTGATTCCATCACGGCTATGGCTAGTTCCGCGCCTGGATCGAATGAACCGACGCACCGGGTCGCCGCGTCCACGCACGACACGGTCAACTCAGCAAGCGGTCCGCGCGAGCCGCGCTTTTACATGATCGACACTCCGGCGGCGCGGCAGGAACCGATGGGCACCGGCGTGGTCCGGCTGACATACGTGCTGGACGGCGCCACCTTCGTGGCGGGCCGCTACGGGAACGACCGGTCGGACCGTGGTGCGCCGGGCACAATGCTCACCTCGCTCACCGGAGCGGTTCCCGAGGGAGATTCCGACTTACAGAACCCGCCGCAGATTCCGCCACCACCGCCGCCCACGGCGCACAACCTGATACCACCCCGGCCAAACGCGGCACCGCCGCCACCAAAACAACCGCCCCCGCCGCAAGAGCCCCCGCCACCACCGCAACAGGCGGAGCCTCCTGCTGCGGCTCCTCAACCTGGGGCGATGCCGGCGACGGCGGTGGAGGCACCGGCGGGGTGGCAGTGGTGGCAACGGCGGTGGCGGTCCGGTGCAGTCGGCGCCGGCGCCCCACATGCCGCCGGGCTTTGTCAGGCTCGCACCATGAGACAGCAATGGCCCCGTCACCGCCGTCAAAGCCTTCCGATGGTCGCGTCGTTAGGTGTAGTCATGGTCTCGTGTTTCGCCTTCAGACGAAGCAGCCTTAGGGCAGTTATCGATTTGGCGTGAGCCATCGCGGCTTCCTTATCGAAATCGGCCGCGATCTACCAGCAGGTGTTGTCCATGGCCATGAGAAAGTCCCCATCTGTGGCCAGTAGGAAGTCCCCACTGGTGGCCAGGTAGAAGTCCCCACTCCTTTGCGGGCTCGTCGTGTCTTTTCCGGGAGCTGAGGGCCTGGGCGGTGACGGTGATAGCGCCAACTGTCACTTGATCACCGCCCAGGGAGCTCTATTGAAGTCTGCAAGGGAGCGTATGAACATCATTTCGGCGTATCACCAGGTCGGGTCGTATCGCGGCGCGGCCGAGCTGTGCGGTACTACGCACAAGACGGTCAAGCGGGTCATCGAGCGGGCCGAGGCCGGTGGCGCGCCCCCGCGGGAACCACGGCCACGCAACCTCGACGCGTTCACCGATCTAGTCGCCACCCGAGTCGAGAAATCACACGGCAAGATGTCGGCGAAGCGGATGCTGCCGATCGCCCGAGCTGCCGGGTATCAGGGCTCGGCCCGTAACTTCCGCCGCCTGGTAGCCGAGCAGAAAGTATTGTGGCGCAACGCTAACCGGCATCAACGCCGTCCGGCGGTCTGGTCACCCGGTGACTATCTGGTGATGGATTGGGCCGAAGCTGCACCGGGGTTGATGGTGTTCTGCGCGGTGCTGGCCTATTCGCGGTGGCGGTTTGTGCGGTTCGCCGCCGACGAGAAAGCCTCGACCACGCTGGCGATGATCGCCGAAGCCCTCGAGGCGATCGGTGGGGTTCCGGCCAAGATCCTGGCCGACCGGATGGGCTGCCTCAAAGGTGGTGTCGTCGCCAATGTTGTTGTTCCAACACCGGATTATGTGCGATTCGCGTCCCACTATGGCTTCGTTCCGGACTTCTGCCACGGTGCGGATCCGCAATCGAAGGGCATCGTGGAGAACCTCTGTGGCTACGCTCAGGACGACCTTGCGGTGCCGCTGCTGACCGAAGCTGCGTTAGCCGGTGAGCAGGTCGACCTACGTGCCCTCAACGCCCAGGCGCAACTATGGTGCGCCGAGGTCAATGCCACGGTCCACTCGGAGATCTGCGCCGTGCCCAACGATCGCTTGGTTGACGAGCGCACCGTCTTGAGGGAGCTGCCCTCGCTGCGGCCGACGATCGGCTCGGGGTCGGTGCGCCGTAAGGTCGACGGCCTCTCGTGCATCCGTTACGGCTCAGCTCGTTACTCGGTGCCTCAGCGGCTCGTCGGTGCCACCGTGGCGGTGGTGGTCGATCATGGCGCCCTGATCCTGTTGGAACCTGCGACCGGTGTGATCGTGGCCGAGCACGAGCTCGTCAGCCCAGGTGAGGTGTCCATCCTCGATGAACACTACGACGGACCCAGACCCGCACCCTCGCGTGGTCCTCGCCCGAAAACCCAAGCAGAGAAACGATTCTGCGCATTGGGAACCGAAGCGCAGCAGTTCCTCGTCGGTGCTGCTGCGATCGGCAACACCCGACTGAAATCCGAACTCGACATTCTGCTCGGCCTTGGCGCCGCCCACGGCGAACAGGCTTTGATTGACGCGCTGCGCCGGGCGGTTGCGTTTCGCCGGTTCCGCGCTGCCGACGTGCGCTCGATCCTGGCCGCCGGCGCCGGCACCCCACAACCCCGCCCCGCCGGCGACGCACTCGTGCTCGATCTGCCCACCGTCGAGACCCGCTCGTTGGAGGCCTACAAGATCAACACCACCGACGGGACGGCCTCATGACCACCGCTGCCAAGCCGGTGGCACCGTCCTCGGCGGCACCGCTGGCTGCTGACCTTGACGCGGCGCTGCGGCGGTTGAAGCTGGCCACGGTGCGCCGCAACGCCGCCGAGGTGTTGCAAGTCGCCAAGACGCAACGCTGGACACCGGAGGAGATCCTGCGGACGTTGGTTGAGGCCGAGATCGCTGCCCGCGATGCCTCCAACACCGCCAACCGTCTCAAGGCCGCAGCCTTCCCGGTCACCAAGACCCTCGACGGGTTCGACGTCACCGGATCGTCGATCACCGCAGCCACGTTCGACTACCTGTCGAGCCTGGAATGGATTCGGGCACAACAGAACCTGGCGGTCATTGGCCCACCTGGTACGGGCAAAAGTCACCTGCTCATCGGCTGCGGGCACGCTGCCGTCCACGCCGGATTCAAAGTCCGCTACTTCACCGCCGCCGACCTGATCGAGGTCCTCTACCGCGGCCTGGCCGACAACACCGTCGGCAAGATCATCGACACCCTGCTCCGCGCGGATCTGGTCATCTTGGACGAGATCGGCTTCGCCCCGCTCGACGACACCGGGACTCAACTGTTGTTCCGGCTCGTGGCTGCCGGCTACGAGCGCCGCTCCCTGGCCATCGCCTCGCATTGGCCCTTCGAACAATGGGGGCGATTCCTGCCCGAGCACACCACCGCCGCCAGCATCCTCGATCGGCTGCTGCACCACGCCAGCATCGTCGTCACCTCCGGCGAGTCCTACCGGATGCGCCACGCCGACCACAAGAAGGGAGCCGCCAAGAATTAGCCAACCACCCGCAGCGGAGTGGGGACTTCTGCTGGCCACCAGCGGGGACTTCTACTTGGCCATTGACAGGTGTCGTCATCGCTGAGTGGGTACAGGCGATATGTGTTTCGCCTCGCAGGTGGGCATCAGACCTCAGGGTCAGTGGTAGGT
>NZ_JAOS01000010.1:0-6818 GCF_000523975.1 Mycobacterium sp. MAC_080597_8934
CAACGCAGTGAACATCACGATCAACGATGAGACGCGGTCAGCCGAAATCCGAGACGACAAGCAAGCTTTTGGTGATGCGTACTTTGAGTACATCGCTAACACGCCTGGCCTGAAACCATTCTCGGATTCGTTCTCGATCTCCACAGGTCGATTCGACATCATCGACAAGAAGCCAGCCACGCACATCGCGGTAGGTTGGCTATGGGACGATCTCAAGAACCTGAAGTGGGTGTCCGGCCTGAAGCCGAACGACAGGACAGAGTAGACGGTGGGTTATTCATCCCGCCGAACGACGCTTCAACGGAACAATTTTGGTGCTGGCGCCTGCTGTTCCCCGGCCTACCTTCGGCGCCACCAGTTCGTCTTCGGTGATGTAGTCGGCGTAGGTCGATAGCGTCAGTACGAAACTGGAGTGTCCCAGCCACTTCGACACCTGCATGTAGTGCTCCCCGGCGCTCAGGTTCATGGTGGCGAACGTATGCCGCAAGTCGTGGAACCGTACGGATCCTAGGCCGAGTGCCGCGCAGGCGGGCTGAAGGTAGTTGTCGTACAGGTTGTCGGCCACCACTGGCTTAGCCCAGTCAAACGCCGAGCGGCTGCGCCGACCAGGAAATAGCGGCGCGTGCGGTATGTGATGCCTCTTGCCGTTGGTGTCGCGCAGCTTGCCGGCGAACGGGTGAACCTTAGTCAGGTGGTCGCGTAGCTCGTCGGTCAGCCACGGCGCGAGAGGCACTACTCGATCCGTTGAGGCGTCGCTTTTCGGCGTGCCTTCGACCCACTCAAGCGGAGCGGTTGCCTCTGAGCCCTCAGGCCTTGCCCGCTTCATGGTGCGGACAATCCGGATACTGCCGACCGTTCCGGGGATATCCGATAGCGACACATCGCCAACCTGCAGACCCTGGAGCTCTGCGGCCCGGACTCCGGTATGCGCCGCGAACAGCACGGCCAGCGCGTACACCGCGTTACCCTTCTCGCGAGCGATCCATTCATGCACCGCCGCTACCTGATTGGCGGTCAGCGGGTGATGTGCGAACGGCTGTGTACCTGTGGCGGTCCTGCGCTTAGTGGTTCGACGCGGGCCAGGAAGCACCGGGTTGGATGTCAAGGCACCGTCCCGTACGGCCACATCGAGTATCCGTCTAAGCGTTCCGACGATGTGCTTGACCGTCTTCGGGCTGCGGTGCACAACCGGGGCGGGGGAGGCGGGGCGGCTCGGATCGGCCTTCCCTCGCGTGACAAAGCTGCGCCGCTCATGCGGGGCGAAAAGTCTTGCCCGAAAGCTGTCGACATCTGCAGCGGTGATGGCCGCGACAGGCTTGCTACCGAACACCGGCGCGATGTGCGTGCGGTACAGCTTCTCGTAGCCTTCGATGGTCGTCGGCTCCATCTGCCCCACGAGGCTGTTCAGGTACTGCCGGGCATAGGTGCCCAGCGGCGTGTTCGCCTTCGCCTTGACGCTGCCGGGATCGATACCCTTCGCGCCGTCTAAGGCATCCTCCACCTTCCTCAGGCGTGCCTTCGCCTTACGCTCGGTGTCGAACGTCTCGGACGTCTGCCTTGTCTTGCCGGTCGGTGCCCCGACTCATCGCGCACGGGCTCACGCTTGCTGTGCTCATGTTCTCTCCGGGTGTCGGTTGTGGCGAATGACGAGCGTCACCCACCTCACCGAATACTTATAGCCGACCGCTCTACCTCGAAAGATGGCTCGAATTAGGGCCTGCGGTACTTCCTGTGACCCCGACCGCCGTCCTCTATCGCTCGCTGCTCGAACACGCCAGCTTGCCGGTTCGCTTCGTTCGCCAGGCGCATGGCGAACTCGCCGGTGATGTGCACCTCGCGTGGCTGCTGGCGCTTCTCGCGGTCGAATTCGCGCGACCTGCCCTGTCCAGCGGCCCGCCATCCCAAGATGACTGGGGCTGCTCATCAGCTGGCCAATCGGCGCTAACGCTGCTACTGCCTTCCGGGCATGTCCGCGCGCGCAGTGTGTCCGGTTCGGGTGCGGGTTGGGTGTGCAGGGTCGGTGGTCGGCCTAAGGACGCAACGTCACTTTGGGTGAAAGATTCGGTGCTGTTGCCGGCTGAATCGCCGTAACCTAAAGCGTCATTAGGCCTTCCGCCAATGCTGTCCCATACCTGCTCGAAGGGCGATGGCTGTTCGCCCTGGGACAGTACAACTTCCGCTGGTGGCTTTAGGCCAGCGCGGTCCAAGCTGTTTTGGATGGCCTTCAGTTGCACATCGGGCGGCTTGGTGTCGTCAAAGGCGAACTCAATGAGCTTTCCCATCAGGCGGTTTGAAGCGTTCTCCACGCGGATGCGCGCAGCCTCCCTTGACTCTCTTGGTCGCGCCACCATGGGTCCGGCATACCGTGCTACCGTAAATCGCAAACTTTCGGCACCGTTCGCCCCGGCTATTCGTTGCCACACACCTCCTCTCCGGGTTATCAGCTAGGAGCGTGTCCTGCCGATTGGGCAGTTCGATGGCTTCAGAGTTTGATGCATCGGGTGGAATGACAGCCGGAAGGCAGTCGCTCTCACGGATTTCTTCGGCCTCTACGTCGATGATGTTGTTCTCGTCATGGTTCATCGCGCCAGTCCCTTCTTGGCAGATCGCGGTCGTGCATCTCTGGTCCGTTGGTGTTGCGGGTGCCGCATCCTGGCGCAAACCGCCGCCAGTGCCGCCAGGCAGCGCGTGCTCTGACTTGGGGTTTGCGGAGCTTGTGGATCTAGCGGATTGTCGGCAGAAGGCGAAGACGGGCCTCTGTGATCGCGCTCGTCGAAAGTCCCCAGGTGTGCTCGCTGAAATTCCTCACCTGTGAGCGGGGGTCAGTGTATCGGTTGGCGGGTTGCCGTGGTGGCGCGGCGCAGGGTTTCGGCGGCGGCGTGGTGGTCGCGTAGTCGGTAGGACTCGCCGTCGAGGTTGATGACCACCGAGCGGTGCAGGAGGCGGTCGAGCATGGCTGCCGCGACGGTAGTGTCGCCGAGGATTTCACCCCAGGCGCCGACGCCGCGGTTGGTGGTGATCACGATGGAGGTCTTCAAATATCGTTGGGAGACAACCTGAAACAACGCCGAGGCCGCTTCGGCCGGCAGCGGTAAGTAGCCCAGTTCATCGATCACCAAGAGTGTGGGTCCGTTAAAGAACCGCATGGTGGTGGCCCAACGTCCTTCGATGGCGGCGCGGTGGCAGCGAGCGGCCAGATCCGCGGCGGTGGTGAAGTAGGTGCGGTAGCCGGCATGGGCGGCCGCCCGCGCCAACCCGACCGACAGGTGTGTTTTGCCGGTGCCCGGCGGGCCGATCAACAAAATGTTGGTCGCCGATTGCAGGTAGCGGCAGGTGCCCAGCTCATCGATCAACGCCCGGTCGATCCCGGCGGCGGCATCGATATCGAAGTCGGCCAGGGTGGCCGGGGTCGGTAGGCAGGCGAACCGCAATCGCCCCGCCAGTTTGCGGGCCGCGGTGGCGTCGACCTCAACAGCGAGCAGTCGTTCCAAGGCCACCGTGAGCGAGAGGCCGTCGGCGCTGGCCTGGTCGAGGACTGCTGGGAGGGCTTCGGCGGCGGCGTGCAGTTTGAGTTCGGCCAGATGCGAGCGCAGCTGCTGATAACGGCTGGCCGCCGCCGACGGTGACTCAACGACAGCCTGGGTGGTTTTGGGGCTGCGTGCTGTGGGGGTCATTGCAGGGTCCTTTTCTGGGCGGCCCGCTCATAAGCGGAGAGGTCGATGACAGTGGAATCGGTTGGCGGCGTGCAGGGTTCGGCAGCAACGGAACCACCGTCTTGGAGTTGAATGAGTTGTGCGGCCGCGGCTTTGGCTACCGGCCCGGGTGGGATGCGTTCCTTGCGGCGGTGCGGTCGCCCGGTGGCCGCGGTGGCCAGCGCGGCGGCGTCCAGGGCGATGACATGCCCGCTGTCGCGGACCATCACCCCGAGCCCGTCGGTGGCCATGCGGTGCCGCGCGATCACGATCCCGCCTGTGGTGGCGATATCGCAGAACTCACCGCCGATCGGATGGCTGACCACCACCGCGGCGGCGGCCAGCTCCGGGGCACCGAGTAGCGGTTGCCGCGGTAGGACACCAACGCTTGCCGCGATGCGGTCCGTTGTTCGGTGACGATCACCGGATACGGCACGGTCGGCACCGGTTGCAGTGGTTCGGTTTTGGCGACGGTGGCCACCGACGAGCGACCATCGGCGGTAGCCCGGATACGGGTGTCACCACGCACCCGGGCGAAGCGGTCCACGCTGGCCTGGGCTTGTTCAACGGTGGCCTCGTCGGCCAAGGTGCGCCACCAGCGTTGGGCGGCGGTGTGGTTGATCTTTTCCACCACGCCCTTGCGGTTGCCGCGCCGGGCGGGGCAGATAGCCACCGCCACGCCGTAGTGTTTGGCCACTCCGGAAAACGACGCCGTCACCCGCCCACTGCCGGGATCGCAGACGGTGGCCATCCGGTCGAACCGCCACACTCGGCTCACCCCGCCCAGGCCGCGCACGACGCGGTCCAGAGCCGCAACCAGATGCGGTTGGTCGGTCGAGGCAGACAAGGCGGCGCGCCACTTGCCCGAGTGCGCCAGGGAACCGACCAACAGATTGGCGGTCTTGCCCCATCCCCAGGACGCGGGTGGATTCGGCAATTCCAGCCAGTCCCATTGGGTTTCATCCCCGGGCGGATGCGTGATGACCGCGTTGGGACGTTCGGTGGCAGTGCGGCAGGCTTGGCAGACCGGCCGCAGATTCCGGGTGCGGATGTTGCGGGTCAGGCTCTGATACGACAGGCCGAACCCGAGGTCTTCGAGTTCATCGAACAGGGTGCGGGCCCACAGATGCGGGTCCTCCAGCAGACGCGCGGTGACGTAGTCGACGAACCGGTCAAACGGATCCGGGCCCGGCCGGGCCCGTTCCCCAGGCTTGCCCTCACCGGTGAGGTATCTGCGGACCGTCTTGCGGTCGAACCCGGTATGGCGGGCGATCGCCGAGATCGTCCAACCACGTTTGCGTAGAGCATGTACTTCCACATCGTCCTCCCATGTGAGCATGAGAAAGCGGGCCTCCTTCAACGAAGCAACTGGCATCAGACACCAGCAGCATCGAAGGAGGCCCGCCCTTCTCGGCGGAGCCACACGGATGGGGAATTTCGATGAGCATCAGTGGGGAATTTCAGCGAGCGCGGTCATCTGCGGCGGCTCAAACTTCATAAGTTAAAACTCAACTTTCGTGCTCTTGAGAATTGATTCATCATCGATGTGGTGCCCGTTGTTGGCGGCCGGTGCTTGTGCTTGGGTTTCGGCTTCAGGTTCCTTGACGTACCGAGACCAAGCATCCTCGAATGCGGCGAGGTAGTAGCCCCTGCTGTTGGCGTCGGTACTCCATGTCCATGGCCATGAGAAAGTCCCCATCTGTGGCCAGTAGGAAGTCCCCACTGGTGGCCAGGTAGAAGTCCCCACTCCTTTGCGGGCTCGTCGTGTCTTTTCCGGGAGCTGAGGGCCTGGGCGGTGACGGTGATAGCGCCAACTGTCACTTGATCACCGCCCAGGGAGCTCTATTGAAGTCTGCAAGGGAGCGTATGAACATCATTTCGGCGTATCACCAGGTCGGGTCGTATCGCGGCGCGGCCGAGCTGTGCGGTACTACGCACAAGACGGTCAAGCGGGTCATCGAGCGGGCCGAGGCCGGTGGCGCGCCCCCGCGGGAACCACGGCCACGCAACCTCGACGCGTTCACCGATCTAGTCGCCACCCGAGTCGAGAAATCACACGGCAAGATGTCGGCGAAGCGGATGCTGCCGATCGCCCGAGCTGCCGGGTATCAGGGCTCGGCCCGTAACTTCCGCCGCCTGGTAGCCGAGCAGAAAGTATTGTGGCGCAACGCTAACCGGCATCAACGCCGTCCGGCGGTCTGGTCACCCGGTGACTATCTGGTGATGGATTGGGCCGAAGCTGCACCGGGGTTGATGGTGTTCTGCGCGGTGCTGGCCTATTCGCGGTGGCGGTTTGTGCGGTTCGCCGCCGACGAGAAAGCCTCGACCACGCTGGCGATGATCGCCGAAGCCCTCGAGGCGATCGGTGGGGTTCCGGCCAAGATCCTGGCCGACCGGATGGGCTGCCTCAAAGGTGGTGTCGTCGCCAATGTTGTTGTTCCAACACCGGATTATGTGCGATTCGCGTCCCACTATGGCTTCGTTCCGGACTTCTGCCACGGTGCGGATCCGCAATCGAAGGGCATCGTGGAGAACCTCTGTGGCTACGCTCAGGACGACCTTGCGGTGCCGCTGCTGACCGAAGCTGCGTTAGCCGGTGAGCAGGTCGACCTACGTGCCCTCAACGCCCAGGCGCAACTATGGTGCGCCGAGGTCAATGCCACGGTCCACTCGGAGATCTGCGCCGTGCCCAACGATCGCTTGGTTGACGAGCGCACCGTCTTGAGGGAGCTGCCCTCGCTGCGGCCGACGATCGGCTCGGGGTCGGTGCGCCGTAAGGTCGACGGCCTCTCGTGCATCCGTTACGGCTCAGCTCGTTACTCGGTGCCTCAGCGGCTCGTCGGTGCCACCGTGGCGGTGGTGGTCGATCATGGCGCCCTGATCCTGTTGGAACCTGCGACCGGTGTGATCGTGGCCGAGCACGAGCTCGTCAGCCCAGGTGAGGTGTCCATCCTCGATGAACACTACGACGGACCCAGACCCGCACCCTCGCGTGGTCCTCGCCCGAAAACCCAAGCAGAGAAACGATTCTGCGCATTGGGAACCGAAGCGCAGCAGTTCCTCGTCGGTGCTGCTGCGATCGGCAACACCCGACTGAAATCCGAACTCGACATTCTGCTCGGCCTT
>NZ_JAOS01000011.1:0-4859 GCF_000523975.1 Mycobacterium sp. MAC_080597_8934
GCGTGACGGTGTCGACGATCGCCAGCAGCAGCCCGGTGTCCTTCTGCTTGTCGGTACGCCGCAACGAGCTTCCGACCTGCAGCGTGACGACGTCGGCGTTGGCCGGCGACTCGACGCTGATCTGCTGCTGGGACACCAGCGGCACGTTCTGGTTGACCACCACGTGGTCGGTGGACAGCGACGCCGAGTCCAGGGCGGTCCCGGTGCCGTCACTGATCAGCGTGGCGTCGACGTCCAGCGGGACCTTGGTGATCCGGCTGGTGGTGTACGTCGTCAGCAGCAGCGCAGCGATCAGCAGGGCAGCTCCGAGGCCGATGATCCCGCATGCGGCGAACCGCAACATGACTGCTCTGACGGTGTCGACGATCGCCAGCAGCAGCCCGGTGTCCTTCTGCTTGTCGGTACGCCGCAACGAGCTTCCGACCTGCAGCGTGACGACGTCGGCGTTGGCCGGCGGACTCGACGCTGATCTGCTGCTGGGACACCAGCGGCACGTTCTGGTTGACCACCACGTGGTCGGTGGACAGCGACGCCGAGTCCAGGGCGGTCCCGGTGCCGTCACTGATCAGCGTGGCGTCGACGTCCAGCGGGACCTTGGTGATCCGGCTGGTGGTGTACGTCGTCAGCAGCAGCGCAGCGATCAGCAGGGCAGCTCCGAGGCCGATGATCCCGCATGCGGCGAACCGCAACATGACTGCTCGGTTCACGTCGCCGTGCCCTCCTCATGATCCCTTGCGTGTCTGTGCCGCGACCCGACCCGAGCAGGCGGCCCGGGGCAAACTCGTTTGACCCTAACAGCAGAAAGTAAGGCGGCGGCTTACCAACCTGATGCCCGGGTGTACCCGTTCTCCGGGCCGCGCGCACAGGCAAACTGTGGTGGTGAGCGATGACCAGCGGGTGGGCGGGGTGCGCAGCTTCCTGCCCGCCGTGGAGGGCATGCGCGCCTGCGCGGCCATGGGTGTGGTGGTCACCCACGTCGCGTTCCAGACCGGGCACTCCAGCGGCGTCGACGGCAGGCTGTTCGGCCGCTTCGACCTTGCGGTGGCGGTGTTCTTCGCGCTGTCGGGTTTTCTGCTCTGGCGCGGACACGCCGCGGCGGCACGGGATTTGGCGCCGCGCCCCCGCACCGGCCATTACCTGCGGTCCCGGGTGGTCCGCATCATGCCCGCCTACCTGGTGGCGGTCGTGGTGATCCTGACCCTGTTGCCCGACGCCGACCACCCCAGCCCGACGGTGTGGCTGGCCAACCTGACCCTGACCCAGATCTATGTGCCGCTCACGCTGACCGGTGGGCTGACCCAGATGTGGAGCCTGTCCGTGGAGGTCGGCTTCTACCTGGCGCTGCCGGTGCTGGCGTTGCTGGCCCGCCGCCTCCCGGTGACCGCGCGGGTGCCGGCGATCGCCACGCTGGGGGCGCTGAGCTGGGCGTGGGGCTGGGTGCCGGTGCACCCCGGTTCGGGCCTCAACCCGCTGAACTGGCCGCCGGTCTTCTTCTCCTGGTTCGCCGCCGGCATGCTGCTGGCCGAATGGGTGCACGGCGGCATCGGCCGGCCGGTGCGGTTGGCGCAGAGCCGGACGGGCCGGGTGCTGCTGGCCGTCGTCGCGGTGGCCGCCTACCTGGTCGCGGCCTCGCCGCTGGCCGGTCCCGAGGGCCTGGTGCCGGGCACCCCCGCGCAGTTCGCGGTGAAGACGGCGATGGGCTCGCTGGTGGCCTTCGCGCTGATCGCCCCGTTGGTGCTGGACCGGATGGACACGCCGCACCGGGTGTTGGGGACGACCGTGATGGTGACGCTGGGGCGCTGGTCCTACGGCCTGTTCATCTGGCACCTGGCGGCGCTGGCGATGGTGTTCCCGGTGCTCGGCACGTTCCCGTTCACCGGCCGCATGCCCGCGGTGTTGGTGTTGACGCTGATCTTCGGCTTCGCGATCGCCGCGGTCAGCTACGCCCTGGTCGAGTCGCCATGCCGGGAAGCCTTGCGCCGCTGGGGGAAACGCCACCAGCCCGCCGCGCCGCGCCAGCTCATCGACGCTGAGGCCGACGCAATCGCGCCGTGATCTCGTCGCGGACCGACCGTCGGGACCGGCTCACCCATAGGGGCCTTGGCGCTCGAAGATGCGCCGCGGGTTGTCGACGAGCATGGTGTGCAGCTGCTCGTCGGTGACGCCGCGCTGCTTGAGGGCGGGGATCACGTCGTTGTGGATGTGCAGGTAATGCCAGTTCGGCATGACCTGGGGCACCAACTCCTCGGGAAGTGCGTCGAAATAACAGTTGGCGTCGTGCGAGAGCACCATCTTGTCGGCGTGGCCGCGCTCGCACATCTGCGCGACGATGTTCACCCGGTCCTCGAACGGCGAGATCGCGTCGATGCCGAACCGGTCCATGCCCAGATACGAGCCGGCGGCGATGAGCTCTTCGAGGTAGCCGACGTCGGTGCTGTCGCCGGAATGCCCGATCACCACCCGGCTCAGGTCGACGCCCTCCTCCTCGAAGATCCGCTGCTGGTCGAGGCCGCGGCGCAGCCCGGCGTGGGTGTGCGTGGAGATCGGCACCCCGGTGCGCTTGTGCGCCTGCGCCACCGCCCGCAACACCCGCTCGACGCCCGGGGTGACGCCGGGTGCGTCGGTGGCGCACTTGAGGATGCCGGCCTTGATGCCGGTGTCGGCGATGCCCTGCTCGATGTCGCGGACGAACATGTCGGTCATGATCTCCGGGCCGCCCAGCTCCGCGCCCGGGCCCAGGTAGTGGAAATAGAAGGGCACATCGTTGTAGGTGTAAAGCCCCGTTGCCACAACGATATTCAGCTCGGTCGCCGCCGCGACCCGGGCGATGCGCGGAATGTAGCGGCCCAGGCCGATGACGGTGAGGTCGACGATGGTGTCCACGCCGCGCGCCTTGAGCTCGTTGAGCCGGTCGATGGCGTCGGCCACCCGCTGCTCTTCGTCGCCCCACGCTTCGGGGTAGTTCTGCGCGATCTCGGTGGTCATGATGAACACGTGTTCGTGCATCAGGGTGACACCCAGCGCAGCGGTGTCGATGGGCCCGCGAGCGGTATTGAGTTCTGACACGCCCCTGATGCTAGGTCGACCGGCATCTGACCAACAGAGGTCGTTTTGTTTTGCCCTCCCCGGCAGGGGCGTCGGTGCGCTACCGTCACCCTCGTCTGCGTCCAGTACCCGCCGGGAGCCCGCCCATGTTGCTCAATCCCAACCACCTGACTTTTATCACTGTCGGCGATCCGGCGGTTGTGTAGGGCTGTGACCTGTGTCTTCGGTTGTGGCCTGGTGCGGATTTGTGCACTAGCCGGTGGGCCGTAGGGTGCCTGCGTGGCCTATGTGCGCACGGTGAAGACATCCTCGGGGGCGATGGCTGTGCAGGTCGTGTGGTCCTCGCGGCGCGGGTCACGCCGGATCGAGCATCTGGGTTCGGCGCATGACGAGGCCGGGGTGGCCGCTTTGAAGGCTGCCGCGGCGCAGCGACTGGCCGCCGGCCAAGCGCAACTCGACCTTGGCTTGGCCGAACGTTCGGCGGCCGAGCCGTTGCCGATCACGTCCTCGAAGTCGGCGCTGCTGTGGGAAGCATTGTGCGCTGCTTATGACAAGGTCGGGTTCGCCAACGTCGCCGATGGGGATGAGGCGTTTCGTCAGTTGGTGTTGGCCCGGATCATCGAACCGACCAGCAAGGCCGATTCACTTCGGGTCGTCGAGGAGACTGGGGTCGTCCCGGTGTCGTATCCGACGCTGAACCGCCGTCTGCCGGTGTTCGCCAAACCCGCTTTCCGGCAAGCGCTTTCGACCGCATGCGCTGCCCACGCGCAATTGGGTCCGGCCAGTCTGGTGCTCTATGACGTGTCGACGCTGCACTTCGAGACCGATGCTGGTGATGGGTTCCGGGAGCCCGGATTCTCCAAGGAAAGACGGTTGGACCCGCAGATCACCCTGGGGTTGTTGACCGATGCTGGCGGGTTCCCGTTGACGGTGGCGGCCTTTGAGGGCAATAAGGCAGAGACCGCGACCATGCTGCCGGTGATCAACGCGTTCAAGGCCGCTCACCAACTCACCGACGTCACGGTCGTCGCTGATGCCGGGATGATCTCGGAAGCCAACCAGGTCGCCCTGCACGCGGCAGGGCTGTCCTACATTCTCGGCGCGAGGATTCCGTTTTTACCTGATGTGGTGCGCGAGTGGCGCGACAAGCACTCCGATGAGGCGATCCCCGACGGCCTGGTGCTCACCCAGCCCTGGCCATCAACCAGCGGCGAGAAAACCCGCGGCATCCCGGACCGGATCATCCACTACCAGTACCGCCATGACCGGGCCCGGCGCACGCTGCGGGGGATCGATGAGCAGGTGGCCAAGGCCGAACGTGCTGTTGACGGGCATGCCCCGGTCAAACGTAACCGCTACATCCAGCTCACCGGGGCTACCAAGAGCGTGAATCGCACACTGGAGGCCAAGGCCCGGGCGTTGGCCGGGTGGAAGGGATACACCACCAACCTGGTGAGCCAACCGGCCACTTTCGTCATCGAGGCGTATCACCAGTTGTGGCGCATTGAAAAGGCGTTCCGGATGTCCAAGCACGACCTGCAAGCCCGCCCGATCTATCACCGCACCCGCGACTCCATCGAAGCCCACCTCAGCGTTGTCTTCGCCGCGATGGCGGTATCGCACTGGATCGAGCACCAAACCGGTTGGAGCATTAAGAAATTCGTTCGCACCGCACGCCGCTACCGTACCGTCACTATCCAAGCCGGCAAGCACACCCTGACCGCTGCTGAACCGCCACCACCCGACCTCGCCGAAATCCTCGCAAACATCCACAGCCTACGTGCGCACTAGCCTGATAAAAGTCGGTCTGCATT
>NZ_JAOS01000012.1:0-3287 GCF_000523975.1 Mycobacterium sp. MAC_080597_8934
TACCGCCGCGGCGCCCGACTACTGGCTGCGTGACCGTGCCCGGCTACCCATCCGCTACCCGTCCGCGGGAGGCACGCCGGAATTGATAATGAAAATGATTTTCAGTAAGGTGAGGTCTTGCTGTGAGGCTGCCGAGGGTGCGGCTGTGAGTATGCCGAAAATGCGGCAAATCCCTAGGCGAAACGTCCTCATCAGCGGTAGAAGAAGGGCAGCGGAGTGGTGAGCCGACCAGGCTCGAACGCCTCGACAGTTAGCTTATGCAATGCTAACTTCAGGCGGTTAGGTTAGGGGAGGCTACATACATGAGAAGGCGCGGCCGTGGAACGCGGTGACACCGGCATGCTCACAGCTCAGCCGGTCAATTCCCGGGTCGACGCACGCGTCGACGGCGACGTGGTCAGCCGGTTCGCCACCTGCTGCCGCGCGCTGGGCATCGTCGTCTACCAACGGCAGCGCCCGGCCGACCTGGCCGCCGCCCGCTCCGGCTTCGCCGCGCTGACCCGCATCGCCCACGACCAGTGCGACGCGTGGACCGGGCTGGCGGCCGCCGGCGACGTGTCGCTGCGCGTGCTGGAGGCGGTGGCCCGCACTGCTGCCACCGCGGGCGTGCTGCAGCGCCAGGTGGACCTGGCGCCCGGCGCGCTGGGCTTCCGCTACGACACCGGGCTGTATCTGCAGTTCCGCGCCACCACGACCGACGACTTCCAGCTCGCCTACGCGGCGGCGCTGGCAACCGCCGGGCGCTTCGCCGACGCCGACCGGATCGTCGCCGCGCTGACCGCCGCCCGACCCGGCTGGCGGGAAGCCCGCTGGGTGTCGGTCGTGATCAACTACCGGGCCGAGCGCTGGTCGGACGTCGTCAAGCTGCTCACCCCGATCGTCAACGACACCGACCTCGACGACGCCTACGCGCACGCCGCCAAGATCGCCCTGGGCACCGCGCTGGCCCGCCTCGGCATGTTCGCCCCGGCGCTGTCCTACCTGGAGGAGCCCGACGGTCCGGTCGCCGTGGCGGCCGTCGACGGCGCCCTGGCCAAGGCGCTGGTGCTGCGCGCGCACGTGGACGAGGAATCGGCCAGCGAGGTGCTGCAGGACCTCTACGCCGCGCACCCGGAGAACGAACAGGTCGAACAGGCGTTATCGGACACCAGTTTCGGCATCGTGACCACCACCGCGGCCCGCATCGAGGCCCGCACCGACCCGTGGGACCCCGCCACCGAGCCCAGCGCCGAGGACTTCGTCGACCCGGCCGCGCACGAGCGCAAGGCGGTGCTGCTGGCCGAGGCCGAACGCCAGCTCGCCGAATTCATCGGACTCGACGAGGTCAAGAACCAGGTGTCCCGGCTGAAGAGCTCGGTCGCCATGGAACTGGTCCGCAAGCAGCGCGGGCTCGCGGTCGCGCAGCGGGCCCACCACCTGGTGTTCGCCGGGCCGCCCGGAACCGGTAAGACCACCATCGCCCGCGTGGTGGCCAAGATCTATTGCGGCCTGGGGCTTTTGAAGCGGGAGAACATCCGCGAGGTGCACCGCGCCGACCTGATCGGCCAGCACATCGGCGAGACCGAGGCCAAGACCAACGCCATCATCGACAGCGCGCTGGACGGGGTGCTGTTCCTCGACGAGGCCTACGCGCTGGTCGCCACCGGCGCCAAGAACGACTTCGGGCTGGTCGCCATCGACACCCTGCTGGCCAGGATGGAGAACGACCGCGACCGCCTGGTGGTCATCATCGCCGGGTACCGGGCCGACCTGGACAAGTTCCTGGACACCAACGAGGGCTTGCGTTCCCGGTTCACCCGCAACATCGACTTCCCGTCGTACGCGCCGTCGGAGCTGGTCGAGATCGCCACCAAGATGGCCGAACAACGCGACAGCGTCTTCGAACAGGCCGCGCTGGACCACATGGAGGAGTTGTTCACCAAGCTGGCCCGCGAATCGACCCCGGACGCCAACGGGATCTCGCGCCGCAACCTGGACATCGCCGGTAACGGCCGATTCGTCCGGAACATCGTCGAGCGCGCCGAAGAGGAACGGGAGTTCCGGCTCGACCATTCCGAGCACGCCGGAACCGGCGAATTCACTGACGAGGAGCTGATGACGATCACCGACGACGACGTCGCACGGTCGGTTGAGCCGCTGCTGCGCGGCCTTGGCCTGTCGGTGCCGGCATGACCGCCAACAACGATCCCGACGACCGGCGTTCGTTCACCTCGCGCACCCCGGTCAACGACAACCCCGACCAGGTGCAGTACCGGCGCGGCTTCGTCACCCGGCACCAGGTCAGCGGCTGGCGATTCGTGATGCGCCGCATCGCTTCCGGTATCGCGCTGCACGACACCCGGATGCTGGTCGACCCGCTGCGCACCCAGTCGCGCGCCGTCGCGATGGGCGCGGTCCTGCTGGTCACCGGGCTGGCCGGCTGCTTCGTGTTCTCGCTGATCCGGCCCAACGGCACCGCCGGGACCAACGCCGTGCTGGCCGACCGGTCCACGGCTGCGCTGTACGTCCGGGTCGGCGACGACCTGCACCCGGTGCTCAACCTGACCTCCGCCCGGCTGATCGTGGGCAAGCCGGTCAACCCCACCACCGTGAAAAGCGCTGAGCTGGATCGGTTTCCGCGCGGCAACCTGCTCGGCATCCCCGGCGCCCCGGAGCGGATGGTGCAAAACCCGTCCACCGACGCGAACTGGACGGTGTGCGACTCGGTCAGCGAGCCCGCCCCGGGCGGGCACGGCGCGCACAGCACCGGTGTCACCGTGATCGCGGGCCGGCCGGACAGCAGCGGCGCCCGCGCCGCCGCGCTGCCGTCGCAGCAGGCGATCCTGGCCGAGCGGGACGGCGGCACCTGGCTGCTGTGGAACGGCCGGCGCTCGCAGATCAACCTGGCCGACCACGCCGTCACCAACGCGCTCGGCCTGACCGAGAACAACTCCGAGCTGCCCGCGCCCCGGCCCATCGCGCTCGGTCTGTTCAACGCGATACCCGAGGCGCCGTCGTTGTCCGCGCCGGGCATCCCGAACGCCGGCGCCCCGGCGCCGTTCGCGGTGCCGGCCCCGATCGGGGCCGTGGTGGTCTCCTACACCCTGGATCAAAGCTCCTCGGGGGCGCCGCGCTACTACGCGGTGCTGCCCGACGGCCTGCAGCAGATCTCACCGGTGCTGGCGGCGATCCTGCGCAACACCAATTCCTATGGGCTGGACCAACCGCCGCGGCTGGGCGCCGACGCGGTGGCCAAGCTGCCGGTGTCGCGGATGCTGGACACCGCGCGCTACCCGGACCAACACGTC